>PLSZ01000082.1 GCA_003164305.1 Acetobacteraceae bacterium | reverse complement strand
CGGCCGGACCAGGCGCGGGTCTGCGAGACGATGATGGCGTCCGGGTGCGGCGGGATGGCGGCGGGGGTGCGAGAGTGCATGGGGCGGGTATACACGGGGGACGGACGGTGACGCCATGCGTGGAAGATGTGCGCCGTTCCACGAAGTGTGCCACACTGGCACCATGACAGCGAAAATCCTTGCCGAGGCGATGCAGCGGATCGAAACCTGGCCTGAAGAGGCTCAGGAAGAACTCGCGGGCATCGCGCTGGAAATGGACGCGGTGATGAAGGGGAACGCTTATCAGGCAACCCCGGAAGAACTGGCCGGGATCGATCGTGGGCTGCGGTCGGCTGACCAAGGACGGTTCATATCGAATGACGACGTGCGAGCGGCGTTCGCCAAACACCGGCCAACGTGAAGGTTGTTTATACGGACTCGGCACTCCAGGATCTTGATGCAATCCTGAACTACCTCGCTTTGCATTTTCCAGACGCCTACCAGGCGTTTGAAACGCGCTTATTGGCGATCGAGCGGCGGATCGGTCAGTGGCCGCGAAGTGCGCGGCGCGTGGCGGAACGGCCGGGGGTTCGGATCGTTTCGCTGGTACGTTACCCTTACAATGTCTTCTATCGGATCAGGTCGGATGCCGTGGAAATCCCGCATATCCGGCATGGCGCGCGTCGTGATCCATAGAGGCGGGGTAGTGTCTCAGTTTGAATGCTCCGTCGGTGAATTATTCAGCGGTGGCGTAATAAGCCAATCGTACCAGCCGCGATCGAAGGCTCGGGCCTCTTCGGGACTAAAATGACGAGGGCGCCGAGCGCCTGGCCCGCCGCCCATGGCAACGCCCCAACCTTGTCTGGCGGCGGCGTCCCAACCATATTGGTATGCATCCGTTTCGATTTTCGTGAGCAACTTTGGGGGTGGCGATGGTTTTTCGATCTTCTCCGATCGCCGCGCGAAATCTGATTTTTCGCGGCTATTACCCCATTTTTTGCTGAGGCGATCCCAAATCTCCATGTGGTCAGGGGCTAATTTACCCACCATCTCGTAATGGTCTTCGTACTCTTTCATGAGCCTGAAGTCCTCATGGCGCTCTACATCTCGCCGCGCTTTTTCAGCTTCATCGCGCTGTTGAGCTTGCGCGATCTCCTTTCTACAGTGCGATCGGGAGCATTCTGGGTCGTAGCATTCGTCTTCTGTGAACCGCCAATCAATTACGCGCCGCGTGGCCAGGTCGCCCTATATCATCCGCCACGGGTTCGCCGAGAGTGATCGCCATCAGCGCGGATGTCGATGGCGATCATGGCGTGGCGATCACTCCGGCAATCCGTCGTCGCCATAGAGGAAATCCTGGCTTCGGGCGGCCGGTCCAGGAGAGGCATGCGCGGTACCGGAGGTCCGGACGGATTCGAGAAGGGCGCGGCGGGCGCGGGCGTCACGCACGGTCCTGACCGGCACGAGGCGGACGGCGGCCTGTCCGTCACGGGTGAGCATGACCTCGTCGCCTGCCTCGGGCTTTCTGACCAGATCCGTCAGTTGGGCCTTCGCTTCGGTAACGGAGATCCGCATTTCGGCGCCCCTTCCGGACCGTCGTCTGGTCCAATTCATTCAAGAAATATGGACCGCCCATTGGTCCAGATCAAGCATTTGACGGCGGCCCTACCGCCCCAGGCGAAACACCGCCACCGCCTCGAGCCTCGCGGACCAGAGGAACTGGTCGATCGGGGTCACTTTCTCCAGCCGATAGCCGGCGGCGCGCAGCGTGGCGGCGTCGCGGCCGAGCGAGACTGGATCGCAACTGACATAAATCACCGTCGGAACTTTCGAGCGTGCGATATGCGGCATTTGCGCGGCGGCGCCGGCGTGCGGGGGATCGAGCACCACCGCGGTGAAGCCAGCCAGTTCATTGGCCAGAAACGGCTGCCGCGCGAGGTCGCGTTTCTTGATTTCGACACGGCCCATCAGGCCGGCCTGGTTGATGGCGGCGTGGCACGCGGAGACCAGCGCGTCGTCGCCCTCGATGGCGAGCACACGGATTCGGGACGCCAGAGCGAAGCTGATCGTTCCGCAGCCGGCGAACAGTTCCAGCACGCGGGAGCGGGCCACGAGTTTGGTGGGCAGGCCATCGAGCACCGCCGCGACGATCGCCGCTTCGGCGTCGCGCGTAGCCTGGAGAAAGGCGCCCGGCGGCGGGGTCACCGCGACGCCGGACAACATGAGGACGGGCGGATCCAGGAGACACACCGCCTCCGTTGGGCCGTTGTTCAGCGCCCAGGATATACGGGGGACGCTGTGAGAGCGTGCGAAATCGGTGAGTTTGGCACGATCCTGGGCGATCAGCTCACCGTCGGTGCGGAGCAGAAGATCCGGGCCGGTGTCGAGCAGGTTGGCGACCACCGATGCCTCGCGCCGGATCGCGGACAGGCTGGACAGCACGGACCGTAAGGGAGCGATCAGCGCGAATAAGGTTGGGTGCAGGACATGACATTCGGTCAGGTCGATGATGTCGGTGCCGCGGGCGCGGTGCAGGCCGGCGACGACGCCTCCCTGGACGCGGCGCACGGCGAGGTCCATGCGGCGGCGGGTTCGCGGCGTGCCTCGGACGATGCGGGCAATGGGAGGGGAGTCGAAGCCGGCGCGATGCAAAGCGGCGGTCAGGCGGGCGATTTTCCAGTTGAGATAAGCGGCTTCGTCCCAGTGCTGCGCGACGCAGCCTCCGCACACGCCAAAAT
>PLSZ01000214.1:25502-27588 GCA_003164305.1 Acetobacteraceae bacterium | reverse complement strand
CATCACACTGGACAACGCCGCCTTCGCCGCGGTGGTCGAAGGAGTCGTGCGGTCGGTGCTTCGCCACGGCTTCAAAAAGATCGTTCTGTTGAACGCCCATGGCGGCAACGAAAACGCCCTGCGGGCCATCACCGACGATCTGACACCGAAATTAGGTGTCCCGATCGTGCAGTTCACCTATTGGTACGCCGCCGCGGTGCCCATCGCGAAAATCCTGGAAACCCAAGGCGGGCTCTCGCACGCCTGCGAGGCGGAAACATCGATGATGATGGCGGTGCGCCCCGACCTGGTCGCGGAGGACCGCATCTCGCTGGCCAAATCCAACGCCACCGGCGACATTGCGTCCGGTGTGTATCGCTGGCGCTCGATCGGCAGTCGTTCCGCCAGCGGCGTGATCGGCAACCCGGAAGCCGCGACGCGCGAAAAAGGCGAGCGCCTGTTCGACGCCATTTCCACCGCCGTCGCCGACAAACTGTGCGACAAGGAATTGTGGGACCTGCCCTGGGATTCGGAGACGTTATGAGCATCCAACTGACGGTCAACGGCCAGCTGGTCAGCGTGACGGTGGCGGACGACGTGCCGCTGCTGGACGTGTTGCGCAACCATCTGGATCTGAAAGGCTCTCGCTACGGCTGCGGATTGGAACAGTGCGGCAGTTGCATGGTGCTGATCGATGGCAAAGCGGAATATTCCTGCGCGCGCGAGATCGCCACGCTCGCCGGCAAGCACGTTGAAACCGTCGAATCTCTCGGTTCGCACCCGTTGCGCCAGGCTTTTTTGGACGAACAAGCCGGGCAATGCGGCTACTGCCTTTCCGGCATTCTGATCAGCGCGAAAGCGTTGCTGGATACCAACAAAAATCCCACCCGCGCGGACATCGTCGCCGCTTTGGACGTGCATCTCTGTCGCTGCGGCGCGCATCCCCGCATTTTGCGCGCGGTCGAGAAAGCCGCCGCCTCGCTCCGCGAAGGAATGCCCGCATGAGCGAAACTCTCCCCTTAAGCATCGTCAACAACCGCCGCATGTCGAAATGGATCGCGTTCCAGCCGGACCGCACCGTGCGCCTCGCGGTGGGCAAGGTTGAAATCGGCCAGGGCGTGCTGATCGCGCTGACCCAGATCGCCGCCGAGGAACTGGACATCGCGCTCGATCGTTTCACCATCGTCTCCGGCGACACGCGCGACGCGCCGGACGAAGGTTCCACCAGTTCCAGCCAATCGATCGAGATGTCGGGCCGTTCCGTCCGCCTCGTCACCGCCGAATTGCGTGCCCGCGTCATCGAGCGTCTGGCGCGGCGGTTGAATTGCTCGCCCTCCGACATCGCCGTCGATGACGGAGCGTTCCTGCTGGACGACGAACCGACCGGCCACGATTACTGGAATTTTTCCAACGACACAGACTTCGCCGAGGACATCGCGGGCACCGCGCGCCCGAAAGATCCCGCCGCGTACAAGATCGTTGGCCAACCGGTGCCGCGCAAGGACCTCGCCGCCAAGGTCAGCGGCGCCGCGTTCATCCACGACATCGTGCGTCCCGGCATGTCGCACGCGCGCGTTTTGCGGCAGCCCTCGCGCGGCGCCACCCTGACCGCGTTGGACGAAGCCGCCATTCGCCGAGCCGCTCGCGGCGATTTTCGCGTGGTTCGCACAGGCAATTTCGTCGCCTTCGTCAGCGAGGACGAAACCGTCGTGCAACGCGCCGCCGCCGCCGCGCCGAATCACGCCACCTGGTCCGGCGTCCGCGTGTTAACTCCAGCGCACCAGGAAGCCTCCTGGTATCGCACCCAGCCCTCGGACGATCGTTTTGTCGGCGATCCGGTGCCGGGCGCGATCGATGGCGAGGTCGTGACCGCGACATATTCGCGTCCCTTCGTCGCCCATGCCGCGATGGCGCCGTCCTGCGGCCTGGCGGAATTCCGTGACGGGAACCTGGAAGTCTGGTCGCACACGCAGGGCGTTTATCCGCTCCGCAACACGCTCTCCGACATTTTCGGCCTCGGCCGCGATGCGATTACCGTGCATCACGCGCATGGCGCCGGCTGCTACGGGCACAACGGAGCCGACGACGCCGCCTGCGACGCCGCCGC
>PLSZ01000214.1:0-25462 GCA_003164305.1 Acetobacteraceae bacterium | reverse complement strand
CCGCCGCCGCCCGCCAAACCGAACGATCCGCCCGAGGCCGCCGGCGGTGGGGGCACCCGCAACGGCACCCCGCTGTACGATTTCCCCGCGAAACGAATCATCCACCATCTCGCACTGGCCACCCCCGTCCGCACCTCGTCGCTCCGCGGCCTGGGCGCGTTGCCCAACGTGTTCGCGCTGGAATGTTTCGTTGACGAACTGGCGGAGAAAGCCGGCGCCGATCCGGTCGCATGGCGTCTGGCGCATTTGTCCGATCCCCGCGCCCGCCGCCTGATCGAGAACGTCGCGGAGCGTTGCGCATGGTCCTCGCGCGGCCCAGGAGGCGAGGGCAGGGGTCTCGGGATCGCGTGGAGCCGTTACAAAAACAAAGCCGCTTACGCCGCCGTCGCCGTGGAAATCGAAGTCGATCAGGAAGTCCATGTCCGCCGCGCCTGGATCGCCGCTGACGCCGGCCTGGTGATCAACCCCGACGGCGCCGCGAACCAACTGGAAGGCGGCCTGATCCACGCCATCAGCATGACGTTGAAGGAGCAGGTGACAATCGACGGCGCCGGCATCACCTCGCTGGACTGGGAGACCTATCCGATTTTGAAGTTCTCCGAGGTGCCGGAGATTTCCACCGTCATCGTCCACGCGCCAAACGAACCGACCCTCGGCATGGGCGAGTGCACCTTCGGCCCAACCGCCGCCGCGATCGGCAACGCGGTGAAGCACGCGCTTGGCGTGCGGATCAGGGATATGCCGTTGACGCGGGAACGGATCGCGGCGGCGATTCTCGGGGGGTGAAAAGCCGCGGTGCGACCAGTTAGCTCCAACTTCGCGGCGAATACCGCTCAATCGCGGAGGTCGCGGAGCGCCCTGAGGACGCGGAGAAGAACAGCGACAACGCATCGACGCGAGGGAACCGAGCGTCCTCCGCGTCCTCAGAGCGCTCCGCGACCTCCGTGATATCGCGAACGATCCAAACCTCGTGGCCTCGCCGACGATCCGCGACTCTCAGAACGGCACATCTCCGCAAATCGTGATCCGGTGCATGATCCGGGTCTCCGCCGGATAATCGTTCACCGCGAAATGTTGCGTGCACCGATTGTCCCACATCGTCAGCGTGCCGTTCGCCCACCGCGCGCGGCAGGTGAACTCCGGCCGCGTCGAGTGCTTCATGAAGTACTCGATCAGCGGGATGCTTTCCTCGTCCGTCATCCCGTCGAACCGTTGCACATGCCCACCGATATACAGCGCCTTACGCCCGGTCTCCGGATGCGTTCGCACCAGCGGGTGAATGCTGGTGGTCTGCACGTTGCCCGGATCCTTGACTTTCATGTCCGACATGGAATCCGAGTAACGATCCTTCCGCGACCGCCCATCCGCCTGACGGAAATTATCGCCGACGCACACCGTCCGCAGCCCGCCCGCCAGCGTTTTCATCCCATCCGACAGCGCCTCGTACGCCAGATACTGATTGGTGAATATCGTATCGCCCCCGGCCGAGGGCACCTCCAGCGCGTACAGCATCGTCGCCATCGCCGGCGACGGGGAGAACATCTGATCGGTATGCCACGACCCGCCGAAATTCTTCTTGTCGGTGGGTTTCTTGATGATTGCCAGGATCTCGGGGTAATCCGGCATCCCCTGCATGAACGGGTGCAGATGAATTTCCCCCCAACGTTTCGCGAACGCCAACTGCTGGGCTGGCGTGATATGCTGGTCTCGAACGCAAATCACCAGATTATCCAGCAGTGCCGCGCGAATTTCCGCCAGCACCTCGTCGGAGACCTCTCGCGACAGATCGACCCCGGTGACATCGGCGCCCGCCGCTCCGGCGAACCGTTGCACGGTCAAATGGCGGTACCGCGTGTTGGTCGGCGCGTTCATCGTTTCGGACTCCTCACAACATCTTCAAACGTATAGCCGGGCATGACCGGCGCATCGCTCACCCCATCATGTCGCTGGCGATGGCCCGGTCAAGCCGGGCCATGACGAATGACGCGCGCGGGCAATGACCAATGACGCGCGGGGGCCATGACGACGCGCGCCTGGACCATGTCGGATGTCTCGCGGTCGTCAAAACCCAACGGGGACGTATCCCCGCCAAAACTCAATACATATGCTGTCCGCCGTTGATCGACAGCGTCGATCCCGTGATGAAATCGGCATCGTCCGCCGTCAGGAACGCCACGCCCCGGGCGATATCCTCGGCATGCCCCAACCGCCCGACCGGGATCTTGGCGACGATCTTCTTCAACACCTCGCCCGGCACCGCGCGCACCATCTCCGTATCGACATAACCCGGCGCGATCGCGTTGACCGTGATGCCGAACCGAGCGCCTTCCTGCGCCAGCGCCTTGGTGAACCCATGCATGCCCGATTTGGCCGCGGCATAGTTGACCTGGCCGTATTGTCCAGCCTGACCGTTGATACTACCGATGTTGACCACGCGGCCGAATTTGGCGTTGCGCATGCCCTCGAACGTCAGCTTGCAGATGTTGAAGCAGGACCCGAGGTTGGTGTCGATCACCGCGTCCCACATGTCGCGCCGCATGCGCAACATGGTGCCATCGCGGGTAATGCCGGCGTTGTTCACCACGATCTCGACCGGACCGAATTCGGCGACGATTTCCGCCATCCCCTTCTCGCAGGCTTCGAAGTCGCAAACATCGAATTTCTTCACCGCGATACCGTGTTCGGCGTGAAACGCGATGGCGGCCGCGTCATTGCTGGCGTAGTTCGCGATGACGGTCCGGCCCGCGGCTTTCAACGCCAGACTGATGGCGGCGCCGATGCCGCGGGTGCCCCCGGTGACCAATGCGATGCGACTCATGTGCTGTTTCCTCCGTTTTTTTCGTCAGCGCCCGAACTTTACCGCTCGATGCACATCGCGACGCCCATGCCGCCGCCGATGCACAGCGTGGCAAGGCCTTTTTTCGCGTCCCGCTTGCTCATCTCATGCAGCAGCGTCGTCAGGCATCGGGCGCCTGAGGCACCGATCGGATGCCCGATCGCGATTGCCCCACCATTGACGTTCACCTTCGCCGGATCCCAGCCCAGGTCCTTGTTCACCGCCAGCGCCTGCGCCGCGAATGCCTCATTGGCCTCGATCAGGTCCAGGTCCTCGACCTTCCACCCGGCCCGAGCCAACGCCTTGCGTGTGGATGGGATCGGGCCGGTCCCCATCAACGCCGGATCGACGCCCGCCGTCGCGAACGACGCGATCCGCGCCAACGGCGTCAGCCCGCGCTTTCGCGCTTCCTCGCCGCTCATCAGCACCAAAGCCGCCGCGCCGTCGTTGATCCCCGACGCGTTGCCCGCCGTCACCGTGCCGTCCTTGCTGAACGCCGGCCGCAGCCGGGCCATGCTCTCCGCCGACGAGTCATCGCGGATATATTCGTCGTCGGCCACGATCACGTCGCCCTTGCGGGTCTTCACCGTCACCGGCTCGATTTCGTCCTTGAAACGACCCGCCTTGCGCGCCGCCGACGCCTTCTGCTGCGAGGCCAGCGCGAACGCGTCCTGCTGCTCGCGGCTGATCTGGAATTTGGTCGCCACGTTCTCCGCCGTGTTGCCCATGTGATAACCATGGAACGCGTCCCACAGCCCGTCCTTGAGCATCGTGTCGATGAACTCCAGCCCGCCCATCTTGGTGCCGTTGCGCAGGTGCGCGGCGTGGGTGGACAGGCTCATGCTTTCCATCCCGCCGGCGGCGACGATCGCGCTCTCACCGGTGAGGATCTGTTGCGCGCCCAGTGCCACCGCGCGCAGGCCGGAGCCGCACACCTGGTTGATGCCGAACGCGGTCTTTGAATCGGGCAACCCCGCCGCGCGCGCCGCCTGCCGGGTCGGGTTCTGTCCACCGCCGGCGGCGAGCACCTGACCGAAGATCACCTCATCCACGTCCTCGGCCGACACCCCGGCCCGGGCGAACGCCGCGCGCAACGCGATCGCGCCCAGCGACTGCGCGGACAATGTGCTGAGCGCGCCGTTGAAGCTGCCGACAGGGGTGCGGGCGGCGGAGACGATAACGATGTCGTTCATGCTGGAGCGCTCCCGTTGGGCGGGCCATCCCGCCGGATTGCGTATTGTAGCCGCGCGCGGCGCGACCAGGAAGATGGGGTTGATATGGTTCTCACACCCGTTCGCGCCAGGTCCTTTTCTCGAAGCCGCCGCTCCCGGTCGCATTGATCGACATCAAACGCCCGCGCCGGCCGGCTCACCCGAGGTCGATCCTTCCGCCACGGACAGGAACAAACCGACTTTCAATGGACGCGTGGTTGCGTTCGGCACGCGGACCTCCAATGACCCGGTGACCAGCGAACGACACTCCCGAACCTGCTACTCCGCCGCGCGAGCGCGGCGCGGACGGCGCGCCCTCGCGCCAACCGCCGTTCCGGCACCTGGCGACCGGGCACGCCGCGGCCTGGGTGTTTCAACCGCCGCCGCGACTGTTTCCCCCAGCCACGCCCGCAACGGCTCCCACAGCAGCGCCGGCGCGCCGCGGCCCGTCGTCATCCCGACATGGCCCGCGTCCGGCTCCACCAGCGTCACATTCGGCAGCTGCCGGGCCAGTGCCCGCGCCGACTGCGGCGGCACGATCCGGTCCCGCCGGGGCACCGCCACGAATGCCGGCACCGTGATCGTCCCGGGATCGACGCGCAGCCCGGACACCCGCCATTCCCCGCGCATCGGCAGGTTGTCCTGATACCACTGCCGCAGACACTCGCGCGCGACGGTGCCCGACAACGCCACGCCGTCGTTCAGCCAGTCCTCCNNCGACCGGATCGTCCAGCGCGAACAAGGACTGCAGCAGGTCAACCGGCACCAGCTTCGTCTCGCGCAACATCGGTTCCAGCATGGCGCATGTCGCGGTCAGCTTGTGCAGCCGTTCCACGTCTCCGGCGTGGAAGTCCCATGGCGCCGCCAGCAGCGCGAGCCCGCCGACAAGGTCCGGCCGCAGCGCCGCCGCCGCCGTGGCGAAGGTGCCGCCCATGCAATAGCCCGCCAGCACGATCTTGCCGCCGGACAACTCCCGCGCCGCCGCCATGGCCCGCACCAGCCGGCCGGCGATGGTATCGGTCAGCGAGAACGCCGGCTCGGGATCGCCCCAGTCCAGCAGCATCGGATGCACCCCGTGCTCCGCCAGCCAGCGCAGCATCGAGTGGCCTTGCATCAGGTCCAGCACCGTCCAGCGGTTGATCAAACTCGGCACGAACAACACAACGTGGCCAGTGCCGCCATAATCCAGCAGCCGCGCGCCATCCTCCCGCCAGCGCACCGGCGGGTCGGGCAGGTCGCGATGGAACGGGTGCGCGCGCCACGCCTCGATGCCCGCCAGGAACGCCGCCTCAGCCGCGACGGCGGCGTTTGGCCTCCAGGGGGGGGGGCAAGGGGGATTCCAGTGGGGATTCCAGTCTGGCGAGCCGGGCTTCCAGTTCATCGACCCGGCGAGCGAGACGCTGGACCGCATCATCGACAGCGTCAGATGCAGCCNNATGCAGCAGCAGCGGCCGCGGTCCCCGCCTCTCGGGTCCCCGCCACTCTGGTCCCTTCTGGTCCGGGCCGGGCCGTTCGGACGCTGTCACGAGGCGCGACCAACGATGACGGCGCCACCAGCATCGCGTCCGCCCACAACGTGACCGCCGCTCGCCACGCCTCCATCGCGGGTCCCATCCGGTCCTGGAGCCCCGGGGGCGCGCCCAACGGCAGTCCCGGCATCGACAAGCCCGGCCCCGTTCCGTCGGTCCGCGCGTCCATCGCCGTCGCGTCCATCGACCGGGCGTGCATTTCCCGCCGCCACATCGCGCTCCAGTCGCGCAGAAACCGCGCCAGTTCCGGCTCTCCCAACGCGCTTTCGTCGGGTCGTCCCGAAGGCGCTCCCATTGGCTCCTCCGCCGATCCCTTTGAGACCGGGTCCGAGCTGGCTTTTCTGGTCATGCCTCATCCGGCCTCCTTCGCGGCGGGACCATAGGGCCCGCGCGGGCCGCGTGAAACCGCGAAACATCATACCGCGGTGCAATAGGGCTTCCGCCCGGACGGTTTGTATCGCATGGTAGGCGCCAAGAAAGCCGCGAGGGATGAATGGCCGACCCCGCCCAGAAGGAAACCGACGCCGGGACCACTCAGGTGCCGCCGGTCGTTGTGAAGAAATACGCGAACCGCCGTTTATATAACACCGAAAGCTCCAGCTACATCACGCTTGAGAACCTCGCCGAAATGGTGCGCGCGNNCGCGGCGTGCTGACCCAGATCATCGTCGAGGAGGAGGGCAAGGGTCACAATCTGCTGCCCACCAATTTCCTGCGCCAGTTGATCGGATTTTACGGTGGCGCGATGCAGGGCGTGGTGCCCGGCTACCTCGACCAGGCGATGAAAGCCTTCACCCAGCATCAGGAACAGATGAAGGAGACGATGCGCAAGACCGTCGGCTCGATGTCGTCGTTGTTCCCGTTTGGCAACATCGAGGAGATCGGCCGCCAGAACATGGCGATGATCGATCGCGCGTGGTCCATGTTCACACCCTTCAAACCGGGATCCGAGCCTGGAGGCCCCTCTGGCGCCCCCCCTGGCGCCCCGCAGGACGAAACCGCCGCGCTGCGTCAGGAGATCGAGCACCTGCGGCGGGAGCTGGCCGCCAAGGACAGCAAGAAGGGTTAGGGTCCGAGCGATCGCCCGCTGTCGGATGGCGCCCCTCCGACCGCGGGACGATGAGGCACGGCCAGCGAGCATCTCCGCGCGCGGCAAAGTAATTTGCCATCGCCAAGCAGGCCGGACAAACTGCTGACCGTGTGCTCGATGCCGGCCTGTGCCACCGCAACATGGGCGACAGGCGCGGTGGAGGGCGGCGGTGACGACCATCAACACAAGCGGGCAATTCAGCGGAACCGTCTCGGGCGGCAGGTCTTCAACATACTATCGGGTGGCCAGGCCGTTGCCGCCGCGGCAAGCGGCGGCGGCGAACTGAATGTCTTCTCCGGCGGTTCCGCCACCAGCACGACAGTGAGCAGCGGCGGCTCGGAGGGCGTCTCCTCCGGCGGCGTGGCCGACTATACGACCGTGAACGCCCAGGGTTCGATGACCCTGTGGTCCGGTGGGGTGGCGAGTTTCACGACGATCAGCGCCGGCGGCTGGACGCGCGTACCGCCAGGCGACAAAGCGAGGTCGCCTGATCATCGATGTGTCGCCTGGTGACGCACGCCTTCACACCACCCGCACCGCCGGGGGCAACTGCGCCGGGTCCTCCCAGAACGCATCCTTTTCGAACCCGGCGAACAAATCGGGCGGCAGGATCGTCGGCCGCTTCTCCGCCCGCACGGAACCGCGCATGTCATGCAGCCTCGGCTTGCCCAGCCGCACGTCGAATTCGATCATGTCGTACGCCGGCTCGATATGGCCGGGGTCGTACGCGAACAGCGTCTCCCCGATGGCGTCATAAACCGCCGCCAGCGTGCCCAGACAGTTCGCCGCCAGCCATTCGAAGCGAATTAGCAACATCTGGTCCGCGTGCGGGCCGTAAGCCGCCTCCCGCGGCGCGTTCCAGGCGAAACCGGCCGCCTTTGCTCAGCCCCTCGACGCGGAAATACACGGCGCATCCCGCGCGTGGCAGGGCAGAAATGAAATGAATGCCGTTCCGCGCGTGTCGCTGGTTCATTCGCGGAAATCGCGGCCTCATCGGCCAGGGCAGGCCGCCAGGGTAACCCAGTGCGGCCGCCGGTCCAGCCGGGAATCATGGGAAATCGCCCGAATGCACAGCGCACGGAGGCTACCCGTTACCTATTCCTCCGTCGGACGGTTCGTCCGCGGCGGCCCCCGAAACCGGCGAGCGGCCACGTAATGATCGCGAACAGCGGCCTCCCGTTAAGCCTTTGGCAACATGAACCTCCGACAATCCCAACACGCCGCCCGCGCCGTCGCCGTCCGTTACCGCGTCCCTTTCACACCGAACCACGATCCCATCCCGGAGCCCGCGCCATGCCCACCCCGAGACGCCTGCTCGCTCAAAGCGCCGCCGCCGCCCTGTTCGCGCTGACGCTCCCCACGCGTCCGGCGCGCGCCGCCGATCCGGCCACGCCCGACGAAGCCAAAGCGCTGGCCGAGCGCGCCGCCGTCCATTTCAGGGACGTCGGTCCCGATAAAGCCATCGCCGACTTCAACGACGCGAACGGCGGCTTCGTCGATCGCGAGTTGTTCGTGGTGGTCTATGACCCCGCCAACAAAATCCAGGGCTCGTACGGCATCCCCGTGTTGCGCGGCAAGGACGCCACCGCCCTCAAGGACGTCGATGGCAAGGAATTCGGCAAGGACATCATCGCGCTGGCGAAGAACGGGGGCAGCGGCTGGATCGAATACCGCATGACCAACCCTGTCACCAAAAAAGTCGCCCTCAAACGCTCCTGGGTCATCGGACTGGGCGACTACGTTTTGTTCGTCGGCGCCTTCGGGAGCTGAGGCGTGGCCTTGTCCGGGGCCGCGTGGCGCCGTCTCGCCAACCTGCCGATTTACGCCAAGGTCAGTCTGGCGCCGGGCCTGATCCTGGTCGTGCTGGTGCTGTTGTCGCTCGGCTCGCTGCGGATGCTGGATACCGCCGGGTCGCGGCTTCAGGCGATCAGCGAGCGCGCCTTCCCAACCTATCAGCGCGCCGCCGAAACCAAAGACGCGGTCGATGCCATCCAGACCGCCCTGCAACACACCCTCAGCGTCGCCGCCAATGAGAGCGACGCGGCCCGCGTGCTGGCCGTCGCCGCCCCGGTCCGCCAGGCGATCGCGCGCGCCGCGACGGCGCTGGACCGCCTGCGCCAGCAGATCGGCACCGCGGACGCCGCCATCGCCACCGCCGGCAAATCCTTCGATGCCTACCAGGCGGCGGCCTCCGACGTGCTGACCGCCGCGGCCGCCGACCCGGCGACCGCGACCATGCTGATGGCCGACGTCGATCAGCAATTCGCCAGCCTGTCCGAGGAACTGAACGGGTATAAAAACCGCGCCGACCTCGCCAGTCAGTCCATGGCGCGGGACGCCATCCAGGAAGCCGCCAGCCAACGTCTTTGGCTGTTGTGCGGCCTCGCCGCGGCGATCGTGGTCAGCATCGGGACCATGGCCGCGACCTCGCGCGCCATCGGCCGCCCCATCCTTCGCCTCACCGGCCGCATGGCGGCGATGGCCGAGGACGACCTCGACAATGAGATCCCGGCGCTGGATCGCGGCGACGAAATCGGCGCCATGGCGCGCGCCGTCGATGTGTTCCGCCGCAACGGCCTGCGTGCCCGCCTGCACGCGTTGGAACGGGAGCGGGAGCAGGCGGCGAAGCAAATCCACCAGGCCGCGATGAGCCGGCACACCAACGATTTCGGCACCTCGATTTCGGGTGTGATGGCTTCGCTGGGTGCCTCGGCCGCGGCCATGCGCCGCGCCGCGGCCGGAATGGCCGAAGCCGCCGCTCAGGTATTCAGCCAGGCGAGCGTCACCGCCGACGGCGCGGTCAAGGCCTCGCTGGATCTGTCCTCGGTGGCATCGGCCGTGGAGCAGCTGACCGCCAGTGTCGATGAGATCTCCCGCCAGGTCGACACCGCCGCGACCATCTCCGGCGAGGCGGTGCGCAGCGCCGGGAGTGGTCAAGGCACCATGCGCGACATGGCGCAGGCCGCCTCGCGCATCGGCGACGTGGTGAAACTGATCAACGCCATCGCCGGGCAAACCAATCTCCTGGCGTTGAACGCGACCATCGAGGCCGCCCGCGCCGGAGAAGCCGGCCGCGGCTTCGCCATCGTCGCCAGCGAGGTGAAAGCGCTCGCCGCGCAAACCTCCAGGGCCACGTCCGATATCGACGGCCAGATCACCGCGGTCAGCGGCGCCTCGCAGGCCGCGCTCGCCGCCATGGTCGATGTCGCCTCGGTGATCGGCAAAATGGACGAGGTCGCCAGCGCCATCGCCGCCGCGGTCGAGCAGCAGAGCGTGACGACACGGGAACTCGCCTCCAGCGTCCAGGCGCTGGCGGGCGCCTCGGATGAAACCGCGCGCGCGATGCGTCACGTCGCCGGTGTCGCCGATACCGCCGGCGCCGTCAGCCGTCAGGTCCTGGACGCCGCCGACGCGATCGGCCGCGAGTCCGAGAAACTGCGCACCGAGGTAACCGAGTTCCTCTCGGCGGTGACCGACGACATCCAGGAACGCCGCCGGTATGAGCGGGTGTCCGGCCGCGGCGCCGCCGTCAGTCTGCACGTGCCCGGCAGCGACCCGATCCAGGCGACCCTGAAGGATTTGTCGCGCGGCGGTGCCTTACTCCGGTGCGACCTGACGCTGCCGGCCGGCGGCGAGGTCGATCTCCAATTGCCCAACGCCGGCGGTGCCGTGAACGCCCGCGTGGTCCGCGCCGGGGGAGGCGACCTGGCATTGGTGTTCCGCCAGGATGCCGTGGACCTGGAACGCGTCGATCGCGCATTGGACGCGGTAACGGCGATGGCGGCGTAGGGAAGGAGCCCTCTCCACGTCAATGCGTGGCCCGGACCCGCCGGACCAATCGTTCGAACCGACCGTGGGGCTGCCGCCCCTCCCAGGCCAGGGGCTTGCCTGGCCAAGATAAGATTCTTGCCACGGATGTGCACAGGTGCACACGGATATTCGTTACGATTTCTCCGGCAATGTCTCGAGCGGCCGGCAAGGTTGGCCTAGGTTCCGCGATTCCATGAATATCCGTGCGCATCTGTGTACATCCGTGGCAAGAAATTCTTTTCTTCCTCCCGCTCGTCGCAATACCGATTCAAGCGATTGCTCTGCCGATCCGCAGCCCCTCCACGTCAATGCCCGGCCCCGGCCATATGTCGCCGCACGTGCCGTGCCAGATGGCGAGGCCGATCCCTATCGGACTAAAGCGCGCGATAAAGACCCGGACGAAAGGATCATTGCCACGAACCGCCCGCGCTTACCGGTGGTGACCCGACCAATGGCCGTTCGGATCGTCCGAGCCACCGCCCGTGACGTCGCCGATCGTGAAGTTGCCGGCACTCAATTTGCCGATGTTCTGGAACGTGACCTTGGTGTTGTCAGACAGTGTGACCGTGACCGACCCGTCCGCCAGAGATTGATGCGCCAGCGCGTACTTAACCTCGTTCGAATCATATCCGGTCAACGAGATATGCACCTGAGACACATCGGTCAGGCCGCTCACGAATTCGGTGCCGCCGCCGGCGGTTTTCATGAAGTCGAACAGGTTCGTCGCGCCAGGACCGGCGGTGATCGTCGCGCTTCCGGTGCCGGCCACGAAGGTATCCTTGCCGAAGCCGCCGAAAATCTGATCCGAGCCCGATCCGCCATAAAACGTGTCGCGACCCGACGCGAACGCCCCCGATAACGTTTCATTCCCACCCGCGGCATGCAACGCCTGCGCTTTATCGCCCGCCGCGTAAAGCTGATCGCCCGAGCCGCCGCCGAACAACGTCGCGAGCCCGTCACCGGCCTGAAGGAAATTGTTGCCTTTCGATCCACCCTCCAGCAGATCGCGTCCGGTGCCGCCATACACCGTGTCGCTGCCGGCACCGCCGAACACCGTCGCCGCGCCTCCGGCGACGAAGAACAACTTGCTCGTGTCGCCGTAGATCACTTCTTTCCCGGTCGAGGCACTGGCATCGATGGTTTCGCTGCCGCCGCCGGCCAGAACCGTATCGGATCCAAGCGTGGTGACGTAAGTCGAACCGCCGCCGAGTTGCAGCAAATTCTTCCCCGAGCCGACGCTGATCGTGTCGGCGCCGCCGCCAAGCGCGCGGACCGTGTCGTCGCCGTTTCCGGTTGCGATCAGCCAGTCGCCGATATCCGTCGGCGCGATGCTGATCATGTCGTTGCCGCCGCCGGTGATGACCGAGCCCGAGCCGCCGGTCGCGAAGAATGTCAGCTTGCCGCTGCCGGCCAGCACTTGTTCGTTCGCGTCTCCGTTGCCGAAAATCTCGGCGGTCTTCGCCGCGTCGATGACGTAGTCATAGCCTTTTGGCAAGAACGTCGTACCTGACTGGCTCTGCACATATTCTCCGGTGACGCCCGGCGGCAGCGATGGCGGGGATGCCGACTTGTTGTCGAACGCGAGGATCGTGTCGTCGGCGAGGCCGGCGCTGATCGCTCCCGCGACATGCAACGCCAGCAACGCGTTGGCGTCGCGATCATAAGACAATGTGATCGTTGAGTGATTGGCACCCGGTACGGTTACGTTCGGCATCGTTGGATCCTCGTTTATTTCGTGTCGCGGTCACACCGACGGCGTGATCGCGCGAGTTCGTCCGTTGTCGCATCGGCGCGCGCCGACACTGACCATCAGTCCGTTCGATTGAGTCGTCTTACCCGTGCCGCCAACGATGCGAATGTCGCCGGCGGCGACCGAAACTCAGGAAAATCCTGTCGCGTGTGAATGGAATTCTTGTGTCACCAACACGGTTTTTGTCATGCGCACGAGGAGAGCGCTCGACACGACACTCCTCACGCGCGTACTCGCAATTGCGCAAGAGGCGCGGCCCATCTCACCTCATCCACGTTATCTCACCCCGCACCCTGATGATCCGGGTTTCGTAACCTAATCTAATGTCGTGGGATTTGACTCGTCAATCGTAATTTCGACCGAAATTAAATTGTCTTGTCACGTTCCTGCTCTGTTCGGAGCACCCGCGATGGTTCGCGCCGCGGCGCGCTCACCCGCGAGGAAACAAATTGAGATGTGTCGTAATTAATTTGAGAATCGCCGCGTTTAAGCCAAAGGTCCGCGTCATTAATTATCCCGCCTTGTTCATTATTTCGCGCGTTTGTTTCCGGAAGTCGACCAAACGCGCGCGCCGATGATTTGACCGCGACGTGCCTCGCGGCGCACGTTCGATGCGAATGGCGGCGTCGCCGCCTTCGACATGCGGGGGAAATCGATGCGGAATTACCGGCGGGTCTGGGTCTGCGTTTTTTTGTTCACCCTCACCTCCATCAATTACGCCGACCGGGTTGCTTTGTCGGTCGCCGCGACGCCGGTGGCCCAGGAATTTGGGCTGGATAAGGCGGAGATGGGGTGGCTGCTGTCGTCGTTCCTGTGGGCTTACGTGTTGTGCCTGATCCCCGTCGGCCTGCTGGTCGACCGGTTCGGCGGCAAGATCGTCAACGCCTGCGGTATCGGCTTATGGTCGCTGGCGACGGTCTGCACCGGCCTCGCGCCTTCGCATCTGATCGTCATGGCCAGCCGCGTCGTGATGGGCATGGGCGAGTCGACCTCCTGGCCCGCGTCGAACCGGGTGATCCGCGAATGGTTCCCGTCATCCGAGCGCGCCTTCGCCAACGCGATCTTCGGCGCCGGCGCGGCGGCGGGTCCGGCGATCGGCGCGGTCGGGATTTCCGCGATCGTCGGCGCGTACGGCTGGCGCGCGGGATTCATCGTCGCGGGCTCGATCGGTTTCGTCTGGCTGCTGCTGTGGTGGATTTTCTTCGACCATCCGGAACGGACATCGTGGCTGCTGCCCACCGAGCGCGACAAAATCCTGCGCGAACGCGACGGGGAGTTCGCCGCCCCCATCGCCGGGCAGCCCTCATCGTCGCTGTGGTATCTGCTGTCGCTGCGCAGCACCTGGGGCCTGTTCCTGACCCAGGGGTGTGAGGTGTATGGCGGCTATATGCTGCTGACCTGGCTGCCGAGCTATTTGCAGCAGGCCAAACACCTCAGCGTCATGAACGCCGGCATGCTCACCGCCATCCCCTTCGGCGTCGCCTCCATCCTGGGCATTGGCCTCGGCCGGGTCAGCGACAAGCTGCTGAACCCGCGCACGGTCAGCGAGGGCGGACGGCGCGTGATGATTGCGGTGCTGCTCGCCGGCGCCTCGACGCTGATGATCATCCCGTTCATTGACCAACTATGGCTGATCATCGTGCTGCTGGCGGCGATGCGCGCGGCCGGACTGGCGGGCAGCGCGCTGAACTTCGCGCTGGTGACGGATTTGGTGCGCAACCGAAGCGATATCGGCAAGGTCACCAGCACGACGGTGATCGGCGGCAACTCGTTCGGCCTGGCGGCGCCGATTATCACCGGGTACGTGGTGCAGATCACCGGAAGCTTCGACAACGCCTTCTTCATCGCGGGGTTCCTGCCGTTGATCGGCGCGGTGGCGACGCTGACGATGACCCGCAAAGCGATCCTGCCCGACCGGGCGGCGGTGGCGATTTAGCAAACAGCGGGGGCTTCCCCACTTGCTTCCACGTGTGCCCCCGTCACTATGCCGGGCATAAATGGGAGGATAACGGAGCCATGGAGTATCCAGGCGCCGGCAGCATCGATGGGCGCGCGTCCTGGCTGATCGCCTGCGTCGCTCTGGGCATTCTGACCATCTCCTACGGCGCGCCGCTGGTGACGGTGGTGGCACTGAAACCGATCGCGGCCGAGTTCGGCACGACGCGGTCCGCGCCGGCCCTGGCGGTGTCGTTTACCTATATCGGCTCCGGCATGGGCGGCATCGTGATGGGCTGGATCGCCGGCCATGTCGGAATGCGCCGCGTGGTCGTCACATGCGGCTGCATGATCGCTCTGGGCTTGCTGCTGGCCTCGTACGGCGGCCTGTATCAGCTTTATGCCAGCAACCTGCTGCTGATCGGCCTGCTGGGCGCGGCGGGCATGTTCTCCCCGATGATGGCCTATGTCTCCTTGTGGTTCGACCGCCGCCGCGGCTCCGCCATCGCGTTGGTCTCCTCCGGCCAGTACGTGGCTGGAGCGGTCTGGCCGTTGCTGTTGCAGACCGGCGTCGATCAGGTCGGCTGGCGCCGTACGATGCAACTGTTCGCGTTGCTGGTCGTGGTGACCATTCCAACCCTGGCCGCGGTCTTCTTCCGCCGGCCGCCGGAGCTGGTCGCGGCCGGGTTCGCCACGCGCGTTCCCGCCAGCTTCACGCCGGTCACCGGCATCCCGCCCCGGATCGTGCAGGCCATGCTCGGCGGCGCGATCTTCTGTTGCTGCGTGACCATGTCCATTCCGCTCGCGCATATCGTGGCTTTCTGCAGCGACATCGGCATCGGCCCGACGCCTGGTGCCGCGATGCTGTCGTTGCAGTTGGCGGCGGGCTTCGTCGCGCAACAACTCTGGGGCTGGGTCGCCGACCGGTTGGGCGGATTGCGCACGATCCTGCTGGCCTCCGCCAGCATGGCGGTGGCGATGAGTGGGTTTTTACTTACCCAGAACGAGATCGGCCTGTTCTCCGTCTCCGGCGTATTCGGCCTCGCGTTCGGCGGTCTGATCCCCGGCTATATCCTGGCGATTCGGGAGATATTCCCCGCCGCCGAGGCCACCTGGCGCATTCCCCTGGTGCTGTTCCCGGGTGCCTTGGGCATGGCGGCGGGCGGCTGGATGGCGGGGCTGATTTACGACGGCTGGGGCTATTACGCGCCGGCGTTCCTGGCGGGGATCGCGTTCAATCTGGCGAATTTGCTGCTTGTGGGCGTGCTGGTGCCGCGACACCGCCCGCCGCGGACAATGCTGGCCGCGGTGTGAGAGGCTGGAAATCGTTTGGCGCGGAGGCCGCCGGCGGCGAACATCGACGCGGCGCGGAAGCGCTTGTGGTCGCGGCAGGCACTCACTTTGGCGGGCTTCGGACCCCCTGGCGATGTCGCCCTGTCATACCGGTGGCGAAATTTTCAGGCCGTTGGCGGTTCATCTGCAAGTTCCCAAACGATGCGCGATATTTGCTCGTCTACCGTCCCAAAAAGGCCCATCATCGTACCGCGGGTTGCCGGATGAGGCACCGGATGTCGCGGCGTTCGACACGTATCGGAGGAGCCCACGATGATCGTTTCATGGGACAAGACGAGCGACCGCATCTGGTTTGGCAGATGGGGAGACGCCAACGCGACCATCCTGCTTTACCTGGTCGCCGAGATCCTGCCGGGTGGAAAAGGATGGGATTGGTCGGTTTGGCGGTCCGGCGAACCGGCGATCCTGAAGCGCGGCATCGCGCCCTCGGCGAAGCTGGCCGTCGCCGCCGCGGAGGCAGCCGCGGCGGACTGGCGGCCGGGCGGCACGATCGGCCCGGACGAATAACGTTTCTCATGCGATAAATATATTATCATGCGTTATCGAAACGTTTGTTCTGTGTCAAAGCGATAGGATTTAACAAGGCCTATATGCTCGTCCCGATGGCGCCCCAACGCGAAAGCGGCGGGCCGCCGGCTGAAGAATCGGGAGCGACCGATGTCGGACAAGTTCCAGAGGGCCTATTTGCGCGCACGGGAAAAAATCGGAGAAGATGCGTGGCAACTGCTCTCCGATCGGCAACGTGAAGACGCCGTTGCGCGGGAACTGCGCGTTATTGAACGCGCAACGTCGCGCGACCGCCGACGATGAGCCGAAAAAGGACGAATAGTCCCCGGCGGCCGCGGCTGGTAGCGGTCATACCGCGTCAAGCACGGCAAACTCGCGCGGACCCGGCCGGCGCCGCCGCCATTGGGATCGGCGTGGCCCAACGCGATCACGCGAGAACATTGGACGAGCAGACGGTCGCGCGTCCAGCTCTTCTCCATCCTCCGCGAGCGGGCGCCGCGGCGACGGCGCGGCTTTACGGCCTGCCCAACCACCCCCTCAACCCCTCCGCCAACCAATCGAACACCCCGCGCACCCGAACGTTCCGCCGCGAATCCTCGTGCATCACCAGCCACATCTCCAGCGGCACCGCGAACTCCCGTTCCATCACCCGCACCAGATCCGGATCCCGCCCAGCGATCCCCACCTGACACACGCCTACGCCATACCCGGCCCGTAGCGCCGCGATCCGCGCCAGGTCGCTGTCCGTCCGGAGCGAGAACATTTCCCGCTCCACCCGCGCGCCCGCCGCTTCCAACGCCTTCACCGGCGCCGGCTCCCGGTCGAATCCGATCAGCCGCACCCGAGCCAGATCGTCCCACCCTCGCGGCACGCCCACTGCCTCCAGGTACCGCCGGTGCGCGAAGAGCCCGAGCACCGTTTCCCCCAACCGCCGCGCCACCAGCCCGCTTTGCGTCGGACGCACCATTCGCGCCGCGATGTCGGCATCACGCCGCGACAGGTCCTCGGTCCGGTTCGACAGATGCAGCTCAAACGCGATGCCCGGATGCCGGTCCGCGAACCCGGCCAGGATCGGCGGCAGCACATCTGCGCCCACCACCTCGCTGGCGGTAATCCGCACCACGCCCTCGATCTCCCCCGCCGCGCCCGACGCCGACCGCGTCATCGCCTCGGCCGCGCTCTCCATCGTTTCCGCCATAGGCACCAGCGCCAGCGCCGTCTCCGTCGTCAGCAACCCGCGCGGCGACCGGGTAAACAACGCCGCCCCCACCACCCGCTCCAATTGCTCGATATGCCGCCCCAACGTCGGTTGCGTCAGCCGCAACGCGCGCGCCGCCGCCGACAAGCTTCCATGCCGGGCCACCGCCAGAAACGACCGCCAGTGCTCCCACGGAACATCCATACGAAAACGTATATCCACTCCACGAAATCACGCAATTCCGTTCGTCCAAAACCGCGCCCATTCTCCGTTTCAGCAAACGGAGACCCGCAATGACCCAGCACCCCATCGCTCTTGTTCTTGGCGCCACCGGCGGCATCGGCGGCGAAATGGCCCACGCCCTGCTGACCCGCGGCTGGAGCGTCCGTGCCCTCCATCGCACGAGCACCAAACCGGCCCTCGGCATTGAATGGATCCAGGGCGACGCCATGCGCCGCGACGACGTGATCGCCGCCGCGACCGGCACGTCGCTCATCGTTCACGGCGTCAATCCAGCGGGTTACCGGAACTGGGCCGGCCTCGCGCCGCCCATGCTGGACAACACCATCGCCGCCGCCAAAGCCTCCGGCGCGCGCGTCTTCTTCCCCGGTACTGTCTACAACTTCGGCCCAGGGACCTTCCCGCTGGTCGCCGAGGACGCCCCCCGGCATCCCACCACGCGAAAAGGCGCCATCCGTGTCCAGATGGAGGACGCCCTGCGCCAGGCCGCCAACGACGGCGTCAAAACTCTGATCCTGCGCGCCGGAGACTTCTTCGGCCCCACCACCACCGGCAACAGCTGGATCAACGCCGCGATGATCAAACCCGGCCGCCCTTTGACCTCTATCACCTACCCGGGCCAGCCCGAAACCGGCCATGCCTGGGCTTATCTTCCCGACGTCGCCGAAACCGCCATGCGACTGATCGAGCGTGCCGGCGACCTGCCCGACTTCGCCACCTTTCACTTCGGCGGCCACTGGTTCGACCGCGGCATCGAGATCGCGGACCTCATCCGCGCGGCCGCCGGCGACCCCATCCTCCCCATCCGCCGCTTCCCCTGGTGGCTCATCCACCTGGGCTCTCCCTTCATCGAAACCTTTCGGGAAATGCTGGAGATGACCTACCTCTGGAAATCGCCGCTCCGCCTGGACAACCGCCGCCTGGTCGCCTTTCTCGGCGAGGAGCCGCATACCCCGGCGATCGATGCCATGCGCGCCACGTTACGCGGCCTTGGCTGCGTGGAGGCGGGACACGATCAGAAACGCAGCGCGCCCCATAGGCTCAGTACCAGCGCGTTGTTGCCCGCCGCGCCGCGCGGAGCTCCGGAAAACTCCGTGTAAGCCACGTATTGCGCCGCCACCCGCAGATTGAGGAACCGCACCGGCGAGCCCGGCCGCGGCCATGGATCGAACGCCACCCCGGCCACCAGCCCGGCATTGGTTTGCCGCGCGCCCGGCCAGACGAAACGCACCGCGTTCGCCGAATTCGCGGTGTGGAAATACTGGATCGACGGCGTGACATTCGTGCCGAACGTGTACGACGCGATCGCCCGGAACGTGTCCAGCGCGATCACCCCATTCATCCCCAGCAGTCCAGCATTCGCCGCCAGCGGGGGCGAGTCGTGGATCAAGGTCGCGTGCGCGGACACTCCATCGCCGATCACGGCATCGGGGTCGATCGTGAAGCGCGTGTTCGCCTCGGTCGGCAGGCCGGTCAGCGCGTCCCTGGTATCGGCCGCCAGTTCGCCACCCGCCGTTTCGGCGCCTGCTGTCCCGCCGCCCGGCTGAACGCCCATATCGCCGATCCGCGGAAAATGCCGTTCCAGTTCCCGTTGCACCGCGACGCGGCTGTAGGAGCGGAGACTGCCGATCCACGCCGTCCCACCCGCCGGCGCGCCGTCCGGATTCCCCATGTCCCGTGGGGGCCGATCGTTACTCAGAAAGTGTTCATGCCACCCGGGTCCGGCCGTCGCCCGTCCCCCGGCGCCACCAGGAGGCACCGGCGGCTCCATCGACCAGGTCAGCGTCATTCCGGGGTAGGCCGGAGTCCAGACCGGCGCCAAACGCCATGGCCCGGAGATCGGCTCGCCGGCGAGCGCGTCCGGCGCTCCGCCCGGCGGGCCGCCAAATCGAGGCGGGTCGATCGCGTCCAGCAGATGACCGCTGTCGAGCCATGCGCCATCGCGCTTCACCGCGCCGGCCGATCCAGCCGTCTCGATCGGTGTTCCGTCAGCCACGGCCGCCACCGCTCTCGAAGCCTCCGCGGAGAGACCGTCCGGCTGCCGCCCAAACGGCTTCAGCGGTGGCTCGAACGCGCCCAGATCGCACGCGGTGCAGGTCTGATCCAGCGCGCGGATGAGGCCGGGCAATGAGCGGGCCAGGCTCGTGATCCCCCAGCAGCCCAGAAGAAGCAGGATCAGGCCTGCTCCCATGCGCGGGAAACCATAGGCGGCGTGAACCTGGGTGCCATCTGACCGGAGATGCATCGCAACGGCTCCTGGCGCACCGGTTTTCCGGACCGCCACGAAGCAGACTGTGCCACGCATGGGTTTACCAAAGGTAAACAGTTATTCCGCGGCGCACAAAATGCCCGCGACGCGTCCTTCGCGCCACGGTGCGCCCGGAGAACATCCCGGCGAGCGGTCCCCCAGAGGGTGGCCCGCGTTATTCCACGGCCGCATAGCATGAGCGGATATTCTTCCGGCGCCGCCGCGATCGGGCTTCACGGACATATATTCCTATATTGCCAATCCGGGAGGCAGCGCCGAGCGGCGGTCCGGAGCCCAACCGCACGGCATTGTCGGCGCGAATCAGGGGTTTCCGATGTACCCGCGGCACGACGGATCGCCAGCCCCGGCGATCCGTCGTGACCATGTACTATTTCGTACATATTTCGTGAGCGATACAGACCTTTACCTTATTCCCCTCCCGGCGTAATCTCGTTCCGGAAACGTTGCTTCCCCAGGGGCGGGCGGAGAGTGGCGGATGGAGACAGGCTGTGCCGGCGCGCATCGTCGTGGTTCATGATGATCTTTCGTTCCTCGTCCCGTTGGCCGTTGCCTTACGAGACAACGGGCATGAGGTCGCCGCCTTCGACGATCCGATCGCCGCCTGGGACGCGCTGAAATCCGGTCATCGGGTCGAGGTTCTGGTCACCCGCATCCAGTTCGCGGCCAAAAAACCGCATGGCGTCGCGCTCGCGACGTGGACGCGCGCCAACCGTCCGTCGGTGCACGTCGTTTTCGTTGCGCTCCCGGAATTGCAGGTGCACACCACCGGTGTGGGAACATTCATGGCGATGCCGGTCGCGCCCGCCGAAGTCGTGACGACAGTCGAACGTCTGCTGGATCAATGATTACTTACAAGAACCGAACATGCCCCGGCCCGGGCCGCCGTTCCCGTCCCCGCCACGATCCGCGCCACCCGCCGGCTCTGGGCAGATATACCTAGAATTCCGACGCGCATGCCTAATCGCCGTCGAAAACGCATAAAATTTCATATATTTGTGTTCGGCGCCCGACCCCGGACGTGATAGGGGCCTGACGCAAAATTCATCATCACGCGTATGGAGGATTCCCGCTGACCGGACTTTTCTGGCCGCCATGCGTCGCGCGGCGTGCAACCAGGGTCGCCCGTCGGCCCATCGCTCCCGGCCCGCGGCATCGCGACCGCGCCCCCGCGGGGCGTCTTCCCACTGGCCGCGCCGCCACGACCGCCGCCGCGACCTGATCGAACGAGGAAATCCGCCGCGTGGACATGCGCACCTCCGAACCACACCAGGACGACGCGCCGCTCTCCCACCGGCGGCCGGCGCCGCTGTCCCGGTCGCGGCAGATCATATTGCTGCTGACGATCGTGGTGCTGGTNNCCGAGACGCCCGCCACCGGCGACACCTTCAAAGCCTCGCTTGCGCAATGGGCGGACCTGAAGATCGAGCCGGTGCAAATGATCGACTTCCCGCGCACCTCGGACACCGACGGCAAAATCGCCACCGACGACGACCTGACCACGCCCGTGTTCTCCCCCTACACCGGCCGTGTCGTGCAGTTGTTCGCACGCGCCGGCGACACCGTGCACCGCGGCGACAAACTCCTCGCCGTCCAGGCGGCCGAGTTCGCGCAAGGCCAGAGCGACCTGATCTCCGCCATCGCGACATTAAAGACGGCGCAAGCCCAGTTGACGCTGGCGGAAGGGAATGAACGGCGACAGCACGAGTTGTTTCTGGCGCATGGCGCGGCGCAGAAGGACTGGCAGCAGGCGCAGGCCGACCTCGCGAACGCGCACGGCGGCTTCAACACCGCCCAAATCGCCGTCACCGCCGTCCGCAACCGCCTCCGCATACTGGGCAAGACCGATCAGGAGATCGACGCGGTGGAGAACGCCTCCGACGTGCGCGCGCTCGACCCGATCGGCGTCGTCTCCGCGCCGATCGACGGCATCGTCATCCAGCGCCAGGTCGGTCTGGGCCAGAACATCGTGAGCGCCGCCAACGGCAACAGCGGCGGCGCGCAATTCCAAATCGGCAGCCTCGCGAAGGTGTGGCTGGTCGCCAATGTCCGGGAGGATGACGCGCCCCGCGTTCACGTTGGCGATCCGATCGAGGTCTCGGTGCTGGCGTATCCCGCCCGTGTGTTCAAGGCGACGATCACGCGCGTCGGCGCCTCGATCGATCCCGTCCTGCACCGCCTGCCGGTCTGGGCCGAGATCGACAACCCGGACGGCGCGCTGAAACCCGAGATGTTCGCGCGGTTCCGCATCACCAACGGACCGTCCGAGAGCGCCTCCGTCGCGGTGCCGGATCAGGCCGTCGTGCATGAAGGCGCCGCTGCCCATGTCTGGCTCGCCAACGATGTCGACAAGACCCTGGCGATCCGGGAGATCAAGGTGGGCCGCGTGACCGGCGGCATGGTGCAGGTGCTGCGAGGCCTCCAGCCCGGTGACAAAGTCGTGACCTCGGGCGCCGTGTTCATCGACCGCGCCGCCGCCGGAGACTGAGCATGGGCGGCCTGATCAACTTCGCCCTGAAGCAGCGCATGCTGATGCTGGCCATGATGGTGCTGGTGTTCATCGCCGGCATCGCCGGTTTCATGCGCCTGAACATCGAGGCCTACCCGGATCCGGTGCCGCCTTTGGTCGATATCATCGCGCAAAGCCCAGGCCAGTCGGCGGAGGAAATTGAGCGTTACATCACCATTCCAATCGAGGTCGGCATGGCGGGCATCCCCAATGTCACCGCCATTCGCACGATCTCTCTGTTCGGCCTGTCCGACGTGAAAGTGCAGTTCACCTACGACTTTACTTACCAGCAAGCCGAGCAATGGGTCACCAACCGGTTGGCGCAATTGCCGCAACTGCCCAACGGCGCGCAGGCGCAAATCTCCCCTGAGAGTCCGATCGGTGAGATCATGCGCTACCGCGTCGTGGGTCCGCCTGGTTATTCGGTGATGGACCTGAAAACGATCCAGGATTGGATTCTGGAACGAAACTTCAAGGCGGTGCCCGGCGTCGTGGACGTCAACGGCTGGGGCGGCAAGACCAAGGCGTATCAGGTCACCATCGATCAGAGCAAGCTGATCCATTACGGGCTGACGATCCCGAACGTGCTGAGCGCGTTGAACAACGCCAACATCAACGTCGGCGGCCAGACGGTGAACTTCGGCGCTCAGGCGGCGGTGGTCAGGGGTGTCGGGTTGATCCATTCGCTGGGCGATATCGAAGACACCATGGTGAGCGCGACCAACGGCACGCCCGTCCTGGTCCGCGACGTCGCGAACGTTTCGGTCGGCAATCAGCCGCGGCTTGGCATCGCCGGCCAGGGCAACGACGACGACATCGTGCAAGGCATCGTACTGATGCGCCGCGGCGCCGAGAGCATGCCGACCATTCGCCTCGTCGAGGCCGAGATCAACCGCATCAACACCACCGGCATCCTGCCGCCCGGCGTGCATATCGAGCGCATTTACGACCGCTCGGAACTGATCAACCTGACGACGCACACCGTGCTGCACAACATGGTCGTCGGCATCGCGCTCATTTTTCTCCTGCAATGGATTTTTCTCGGCGATCTGCGCACCGCGCTGATCGTCTCGGTCACCATCCCGTTCGCTTTGGCCTTCGCCATCGGGCTGATGCTGATCCGAGGCGAGTCGGCCAATCTGCTGTCCGTCGGCGCCATCGATTTCGGCCTGATCGTCGATGCCACGGTCATCATGGTGGAAAACATTTTTCGACGTTTGTCGCAGCCGCCGAGCCAGCGCTTCCAGGCGTCCCTCGTCGTGCAGCGCTCCTATTCGCCGATGGAACTGCGCGGCAAATACCGCGTCATCGCCAACGCCGCCACCGAGGTGAACAAGAGCATCTTCTTCTCCGCCGCCATCATCATCGCCGGTTTCGTGCCGCTGTTCACCATGAGCGGCATCGAGGGCCACATCTTCGGTCCCATGGCGAAAACTTACGCTTACGCGATCTGCGGCGGCCTGCTGGCGACCTTCACCGTCACGCCCGCGTTGAGCGCCATGCTGCTGGACAGCCGGATGGAGGAAAAGGATACGCCGCTGGTGCGCGGCATGCGCCACATCTACCGCCCCGTGTTGAACTTCATGCTCGCCAACCGCATCGTGACGTTGGGCCTCGCCGCCTTCCTGCTGATCGGCGCCGGCTTCGCGGTTCGCACCCTGGGACTGGAGTTTTTGCCGAAGCTGGAGGAAGGCAACTTCTGGGTCCGCGCCACCATGCCGACCTCGATTTCGTTGGAGGCGGCAAACGGTTACGTCAATCGCATGCGCCGGATCATGGCGGGTTACCCCGAGGTCGTGACGGTCGTTTCGCAAAACGGCCGCCCCGATGACGGCACCGATGCCACCGGATTCTTCAACGCCGAGTTCTTCGTCCCGTTGAAGCCGTTCGATACCTGGCCCGCCGGCGTCGATAAAGAAGCGCTGACCGACGCCATGACGGCGAAGTTGCAGGCGGAATTCCCCGGTGTGGACTTCAACTTCTCCCAGTACATCGAGGATAATGTCGAAGAGGCCGCGTCCGGCGTGAAAGGGGAGAATTCCGTAAAGCTCTATGGCAACGATCTCGCGGTGTTGGAGAAAACCGCCGCGAAAATGAAGGACGCGATGGAGACGGTGCCGGGCATCGCCGATCTCGCGGTGCTGGCGTCGTTGGGTCAACCGACCGTGCGGATCGATGTCGATCGTGCCCGCGCCGCGCGCTACGGCCTGCAACCGGGCGATATCAACGCCACCATCCAGGCGGCGATCGGCGGCCAGGCGGCGGGCAATCTCTATGAGGACGGCAGCGACCGCAATTTCCCGATCATCGTGCGGCTGGCTCCGGAATATCGCCGCGGACTGGACGCGATCGAGCACATCTCGATCGGCGCGCCCAACCCGGCCGGCGGCGTCGTACAAATCCCGTTGACCGATGTCGCGACGGTGCATTTAAGTTCGGGCGCGGCGTTCATCTATCGCGAAAAGCAAGAACGTTACATTCCCATCAAATTTTCCGTCCGCGGCCGCGATCTCGGCACCGCCGTCCTGGAAGCGCAAAAGAAAATCGCCGACGAGGTGTTATTGCCCGGCGGCTATCATCTGGAGTGGGTCGGAGAATTCGGCAATCTGCAGGAGGCGCTTGGACGTTTGGCGATCGTCGTGCCGCTGTCGTTCGTGCTGATCTGCCTGCTGCTTTACCTCGATTTCGGCATCGTTTCGGATATGCTGCTCGCCGCCAGCGTCATTCCGATGGCGCTGATCGGCGGCATTTTCGCGTTGTATTTCACCGATACGCCGTTCAGCGTCTCGGCCGCGATCGGTCTGGTCGCGCTGTTCGGCATCTCCGCTATGGATGGTATCATTGTGCTTACGTATTATAATCAGGCGCTGGAGAGCGGCATGGATCGCGCCAACGCCATCGTCAGCACCTGCCTCGTGCAATTCCGGCCGGTGATGATGACCTGTATCGTCGCCGCCGTCGGCCTCGCCCCCGCCGCCGTGTCCACCGGCATCGGATCGCAGGTGCAACGGCCGCTGGCTCTGGTGGTCGTCGGAGGCAGCCTGGTCGCGCCATTCCTGATCCTGATCGTGCTGCCGGTGCTGATCGACATGTTCTCCCGCCGTGTCGTCAACGAGAGCGAAGGCAGCGTGCCGCTGGAACTGGCGGAGTAAGGGAACGGGGAATCGTCATGACCGGGCTCGACCGGATAGGCCTCAAGTTAAGCGCCGCGAGAGGAAAATGCCCCTCT
>PLSZ01000389.1 GCA_003164305.1 Acetobacteraceae bacterium | reverse complement strand
CGAACAACTATATGTACACGCACTCGATCACCTACGCCCTCGACAACTATACCAATGAGGGCCTCATCGGCACGCTGTTCGTCACCAAGAACCTCTCGATCCAGATGGGCGTGGAAATTGGCACCGAGGCGACGTTCAACAACGCGTGGAAGCAGGTTGGCAATCCTAATCCGAACTCCGCGGCGCTGCCGAACCCGCTGTATCCCGGCTCCACGTTCGCGAAGGATCCTGGCGCGGTGCCATCGTACACCGTTTGCGCGCGCTACACATGGAATGACGGCTGGGACGATATCAATCCCTGCGCGAACGGCATCAACGGTGGTCAGTGGGGCTATAACAACCTGCAGTGGTACGGTGTCACCTATTATCATAAGTTTAACGATCATTGGCACCTCGCGTTCGAGTTCTATGACGAGCACGAGAACGGTGTGCCGAACCTGAAGAACCCGACGGTGCAGGCGCTCAACACCGCGCTCGGCGCCGACGGTGGCACCCCGTTTGGCTCGCCTTTCATGTCCCACAACGCGCCGAATGAGGCGCAATGCAAGACGTCCACGCCGCTTCGCTGCAACGCCTACGCGATCGGATCGACGATGTACGTCAACTACTCGCCCGATCCGCTGAACAACTTTTCGTTCCGGCCAGAGATCTACTATGACCCGCAAGGGCAGCGCACCGGAACGGCGGCGACCTACTACGAGTTCTCGATTGGTTGGCAGCACTGGTTCTCGCCGCAAATCGAGATCCGGCCGGAGGTTGGCTACTACCACTCGAACGGTGCGAACGCGTTCAACGGCGGCACGAAGAACTGGACGCTCATCGGCGCCGGCGACGTGATCTGGCACTTCTGACAGCGAAACGAGCAGGGAGCGGCGGGTCAACTGGCCTGTCGGTTCCCTGTTCAACCCTCTCCTACGGTGTATTACCGTAACAAAAAAATTACCATCGACAAAGGACTCTCCCAAATGAAGCGCACGAACACTCTGGCTCTGCTGATTCTGCCGTTGACCTTGGCGCTTGCCGGCAACCCCGCGAAAGCGCGGACGATCGCGCCCGCGCCTTCCTGTGCCGCCGCGTTGGATCAGCTGATGGCGACATGGAATTCGATCGGGTACGCCGAACCCGGCAAGCCCGCGCAGATGGTCGTCGCCGGTTCGCACGGCTATTCGACGACCGGCGGACAGTTCAACTTCATGCGCACGCAGATCCGGATCGCCGCCCGTGACTGCGCGTATGGCCGTGACGCGGACGCGATGCAACATATCAATACAGTCCGAGCTATTTTGGAACATACAAGCCACATCTGACTTCGGAACGTGTGCGCGTCTTCATGACGCGCACACAATCGAAATATATAAACTTTTATGATTCTATCGATGCTTTATATGCTTTCTGGTATTGTGCGGTGCACGATGATTGCCTTACGATAGGTGGTCGGCTGAGGAAACTGAGTAAACCACAACGCTCGTCTCACCGACCCATGCGGCCACCAGTCACCCACGCGCGATGCAGTTGAAAACCGCGCCGCGCGGTTTGTCCGTTTAAACGCGGTATGGCACGCCGCTTGCCGCAAAGACCGCGTTGTTAAGCTATCGAAAGCGATCAAGGAACCAAAGCCGTGGATATGCCCGCGACCGAACCGCATACCGACATGGCGCACGTCTCGAAGGGGCCTGTGCGCCTGTCCCGCAAACGTCAGTTCATGTTGCTGATCGTCGTGACCGTCCTGGTTGGCGCTGGCGTATTCCTCGGCCCGCGCGCGTTGCACAAACCGGAAGAAGCGGCCGCGCCGGCCTCAACTCAGGCGACGGCGGATGGCGGTTTCAAGGCGACCGCGGCGCAATGGGCCGATCTGAAAATCGAGCCGGTGAAGCAGGTCGATTTTCCGCAGGCTGAAGACACCGACGGCAAGATCGCCAACGACGACGATCTGACCACGCCGGTGTTTTCACCTTACACCGGCCGGGTGGTGAAACTTTACGCGCGCGCCGGCGATACCGTGCATCAGGGCGATCCGTTGTTCGCCGTGCAGGCGTCTGAGTTCGCGCAAGGCCAGAGCGACCTGATCTCCGCCGTCGCCACGGTGAAAACCGCGCGCGCGCAGTTGACGTTGAATGAGACCAACGAAAAGCGGCAGCACGAATTGTTCCTGGCCCATGCCGCCGCGCAAAAAGACTGGCAGCAGTCTCAGGTCGATCTCGCCAACGCGCAAGGCGGATTGAACACCGCGCAAATTGCTCTCGCCGCCGTGCGCAACCGGTTACGTATCCTGGGCAAGTCCGACGCGGAGATCGAAGCGGTCGAGCAGGCCTCGGATGTCCGCAAGCTCGATCCGGTCGGCATTGTCTTCGCGCCGATCGATGGCATCGTGGTGCAGCGCCAGGTGGGCCTTGGCCAGAACATCGTCAGTGCCGCGAGCGGTGGCGGCGGTGGCCAGCAGTTTCAGATCGGCAACCTGTCCAAGGTTTGGATGCTCGCCAATGTGCGCGAGGAAAATGCCCCCAACGTCCATCTCGGCGACCCGGTCGAGGTTAACGTCCTCGCGTTTCCAGGCCGCGTATTCAACGGAAAAATCACCCGTATTTCACCGACGATCGATCCGGTCCTGCACCGTCTTCCGGTCTGGGCGGAAGTTGAGAATCCGGACGGCATGCTGAAGCCGGAAATGTTCGCGCGGTTCCGCATTATCAACGGACCGTCGAAGGGACCTTCGGCCGCCGTGCTCGATCGATCGGTGGTTTATGAAGGCTCCGAGGCGCATGTCTGGCTCGCCAACGAAACCGACAAGACGCTCGCCATCCGGCCGATCAAGGTCGGCCGCGTGGTCGATGGCGTCGTGCAGGTGCTGGATGGGCTGAAACCCGGAGACAAGGTCGTCACCTCGGGTGCCGTGTTCATCGACCGCGCCGCCGCCGGAGATTAATTCATGAACGCCATCATTACCTTCGCGCTCAAGCAGCGCGTGCTGATGTTTGTCCTGATGATATTCGCGTTCGTCGCGGGTGGCGTCGGGTTCATGAAGTTGAATATCGAGGCGTACCCCGATCCGGTGCCCCCCCTCGTCGATATCGTGACGCAGAGTACCGGCCAGTCGGCTGAGGAAATCGAACGCTACATCACCATCCCCATCGAAATTCAGATGGCGGGTATCCCGAACATCAACGCGGTCCGCACCATCTCCTTGTTCGGCCTGTCGGACGTGAAAGTGCAGTTCACCTACGACTTTACCTATCAGCAGGCCGAGCAATGGGTGATCAACCGGCTGTCGCAATTGCCGCCGTTGCCGAACAGCGCGCAGCCTGGCATTTCGCCCGAAAGTCCGATCGGTGAAATCCTGCGCTACCGCGTCGTCGGGCCGCCCGGCTATTCCGTGCAGGATCTTAAAACGATCGAGGACTGGATGCTCGAACGCCGCTTCAAAGCGGTGCCGGGCGTGGTCGATGTCAACGGCTGGGGCGGCAAGACCAAAACCTATGAAGTCACCATCGATCAGGGCAAACTCGTTCATTACGGGTTGACGATTCCCAACGTCATCGCCGCGCTGAACAACGCCAACATCAACGTCGGCGGTCAAACAGTGAACTTCGGACCGGAGGCCGCGGTCGTGCGCGGTGTCGGCCTGATCCATTCATTGGATGACATCCGGAACACGATGTTGAGTTCGACGAACGGCACGCCCGTCCTGATCGGCGACGTCGCCACCGTCTCCGTTTCCAACATGCCACGCCTCGGCATCGCCGGTCAGGACCAGGACGACGACATCGTGCAGGGCATCGTTCTGATGCGCCGCGGTGCCGAGAGCATGCCGACGATCAAGCGCGTCGAGGATCTGATCGAGAAGATCAACACCACCGGAATTCTGCCTCCCGGTGTGCATGTCGAACGCATTTACGACCGTTCGGAACTGATCAACCTGACGACGCACACCGTGTTGCACAACATGGTGGAAGGCATCGTCCTCATTTTCTTGTTGCAATGGATTTTCCTGGGCAACCTGAGAACCGCCGTCATCGTCTCGGTCACCATCCCGTTCGCGTTGGCCTTCGCCATCGGGTTGATGCTGATCCGGGGTGAATCCGCCAATCTGCTGTCAGTCGGCGCCATCGACTTCGGCCTTGTCGTCGACGCGACCGTGATCATGGTGGAAAACATATTCCGCCGATTGTCGCAGCCGCCAGGCCAACGGTTCTCCCACTCGGCGTTGATCCAACGCTCCGAGTCGCCCATGGAATTCCGCGGTAAGTTCCGCATCATCGCCAACGCCGCGACCGAGGTGAACAAGAGCATCTTCTTCTCCGCCGCCATTATCATCGCCGGCTTCGTGCCGCTGTTCACCATGAGCGGGATCGAGGGCCACATCTTTGGTCCGATGGCGAAGACCTATGCGTACGCGATCTGTGGCGGCCTACTGGCGACCTTCACCATCACCCCGGCGCTCAGCGCCATGCTGCTGGACGATCACATGGAGGAAAAGGACACGCTCGTCGTCCGCGCGATGCACCGCGTCTATCAGCCGGTGCTGGAGTTCATGCTGGTCAATAAGGTCATTACGCTCGGCATGATCATCGTCATGCTGCTCGGCGCCGGCGTCGCGGTTCGCAGTCTGGGTCTGGAGTTCCTGCCGAAGCTCGAAGAAGGCAACTTCTGGATCCGGGCTACCATGCCGACCGCGATTTCGCTCGGCGAAGGCAACGGTTACGTGAACCGCATGCGGAAGATCATGGCCAGCTACCCCGAGGTCGTGACCGTCGTCTCGCAAAACGGCCGACCGGACGATGGCACCGACGCCACCGGATTCTTCAACGCCGAGTTTTTCGTGCCATTGAAACCGTTCGACACCTGGCCCGCCGGCGTCGATAAAGACGCCCTGACCGAGGAGATGACCAACAAACTGCAAGCGGAATTTCCCGGCGTCGACTTCAACTTCTCCCAGTATATCGAGGACAACGTCGAAGAAGCCGCGTCCGGCGTGAAAGGCGAGAACTCGGTCAAGATCTACGGCAACGATCTGGAGATCCTCGCGAAAACCGGCGAGAAAATCAAAGATGTGATGGCGACGATTCCTGGCATCGCCGACCTCGCGGTGCTCGCGTCGTTGGGGCAACCCACCGTGCGAATCGACGTCGACCGGGCGAAAGCCGCGCGCTATGGGCTGCAAACCGGCGACGTGAACGCCACCGTCACGGCGGCCATTGGCGGTCAGGCGGCGGGCAATCTTTATGAGGACGGCAGCGATCGCAACTTCCCGATGATTGTCCGGCTGGCCCCCGAATATCGCCAAAGCCTCGACTCCATCAAGCACATCATGATCGGCGCGCCGAATCCCGCGGGCGGTGTGGTGCAAATTCCGCTGACCGATGTCGCCAATGTCCGGCTGACCTCGGGCGCCGCGTTCATTTACCGGGAGAACCAGGAACGTTACATCCCGGTGAAATTCTCCGTCCGCGGCCGCGACCTGGGCACCACCGTGATCGAGGCGCAAAAGAAAATCGCCGATGAGGTGCTGTTGCCCGGTGGCTACCACCTGGAGTGGGTCGGTGAATTCGGCAATCTGCAAGAGGCCATCGGCCGGCTCGCGGTCGTCGTGCCGTTGGCGATCGTGCTGATCTGCCTGCTGCTTTACATCAACTTCGGTTCGCTGTCCGACATGTTGCTGGCGGCCAGCGTGATCCCGATGGCACTGATCGGCGGCATCTTCACCTTGTATTTCACCGAGACCCCGTTCAGCGTCTCGGCGGCGATCGGCTTCGTCGCCTTGTTCGGAATCTCGGCCATGGATGGCATCATCGTGCTGACCTATTTCAATCAGGCGCTCGAAAGCGGGTTGGACCGCACGACAGCGATCCTGCGCACCTGTCACATACAGTTCCGGCCGGTGATGATGACCTGCATCGTCGCCGCCGTCGGCCTGGCACCGGCCGCCGTCTCCAATGGCATCGGTTCCCAGGTGCAAAAGCCGTTGGCGCTTGTGGTCGTAGGTGGCATCGTTCTGGCACCGATATTGATCCTGATCGTGCTGCCGGTGCTGATCGACCTGTTCTCGAGACGCGAGGTCGTGGAAGGCCAGTCGGAAGCTCCCCTCGAATTGGCGGAATGAAACATGCGTAAATCGTCGCTTTCCCTGGCGGTGTTGCTGGCCGGCTGCGCGGTCGGTCCGGACTTCAAAAGGCCGGATCCGCCCGCCGTCACCGGATACATGGCCGGCGGGCCCCAGGTCCGAACCGTCTCGACGGCCGGCGCGTTCGGCGCGCCGCAGCGTTTCGTCCAGGAGATGGATATTCCCGGCCAGTGGTGGACCTTGTTCCACTCGCAGCCGCTCAACGACCTGATCGAGCAGTCGATCAAGGCCAATCCCAACATCACCGCCGCGCAGGCGGCGTTGCGTCAGGCGCGGGAAAACACCCTGGCGCAAAAGGGCAGCTATTTCCCGCAGGTCTCGGGTGGCGTTACCGGCAGCCGCAATCTCACGCCGGTTGAGGCATTGTCGCCCGCCGGGCCGACGGGGAACCCTTTCTACAGCCTGATCACGCCGTCGTTGAGCGTGTCGTTCGTGCCGGATGTGTTCGGCGCCAACCGCCGCGCGGTCGAGTCACTCGATGCGCAGGCGGAAAACCTGAAATACCAGTTGGAGGCGACGTATGTGACGTTGACCGCCAACGTCGTGACCGGCGCGCTGCAGGAAGCCTCGTTACGTGGTCAGATCGTCGCCACGCGCGACACGATCAAGGCCGAGTCCGACCTGTTGGCGATATTGCGCAAGCAATACGATCTTGGTCAGGTCTCGATGGCGGACGTGGCGGCGCAGGAGGCCGCTTTGGCCCAGGCACAGGCGACGTTGCCGCCGTTGGAGAAACAACTGGCGCAGCAGCGCGATGCGTTGAGCGCTCTGGCTGGGCGTCTGCCGAGTGAGGAGGTCGCGCGCTTCCAACTCGCCGATGTGAAGCTGCCGACGGATCTGCCTGTTTCGCTACCCTCGAAACTGGTGGAACAACGTCCCGACATCCGCGCGGCGGAGGAAACGCTGCACTCGGCCAGCGCCCAGATCGGTGTCGCCATCGCGGCGCGAATCCCGCAGATCACCCTCAGCGCCAACATCGGCAACAGCGCCAGTTCGGTGTCCAACCTTTTCACGCCCGGAACGAACTTCTGGACCTTGGCGGCTGGTGTCACCGGGCCGATCTTCACCGGCGGGACGCTGTTCCACAAGCAGCGCGCCGCCGAGGCCGCGTTCGACCAGGCCGCCGCGCAATACAAGGCGACGGTGATCACGGCGATGCAGAACGTCGCCGACACGCTGCACGCGCTACAATCGGACGCCGACGCGTTGGCCGCCGCGAACGCGTCGGAGCAGGCTGCCGGACGGAGTCTCGCCATTATCCGCAAGCAGCTGGAGCTCGGGCAGGTGGCCTATCTGGCGCTGTTGAACGCGGAGCAGACATACGCGCTGGCCAAGGTGGCCCAGGTGCAGGCTCAGGCGGCGCGGCTGAGCGACACGGCGGGGTTGTTCCAGGCTTTGGGCGGCGGTTGGTGGAATCGTCCGGCTGAGGTCGTCGCGGCGAAATAGCATCACGGGATACCGGATCGGGCGACGGGCCATCGAGTCGTTCGAAACGTTGGATGGCGGAGAGAGTGGGATTCGAACCCACGGTACGCTTTCACGCACACACGCTTTCCAAGCGTGCGCCTTAAGCC
>PLSZ01000175.1 GCA_003164305.1 Acetobacteraceae bacterium | reverse complement strand
AGTCCTTCGAGACGGGCTCGCGGTCACGTGGCGCCAACACCAGCTATCACGAAATCAGCCGTCCCCTGATCCGCCGGGAAGAGCTGATGAACGACTGCCGGACCGATGAGGCCTTCGTGATCATTCGGGGCGCGCGACCGCTCCGGTGTGGCCGCGCGATCTATTTCCGACGACCGGAACTGGAGGCCAGGATCGCCGCCAACAGATTTAACAAAAGTGCGGCCGTCGCCGAGTAATCCTGCCTGCATCCACGAATCTTCGGGAGTTTGATATGTCGACAGAAGCCGTCTCAGCCGATCAGCAGGCTGCCAACTACTGGCGGAATATTGCCTATTCGGATCGTTCCGAAATCAACGTAGCGATGACAAATGTTAGCACGCTGACCGCGGCCGCTCGGCGTGAAGAGAAGGAACCAGCCGAGGGGCAGCGCCGAGCGAGAGGTTCGAGCACGGGCTGAGATGCCGAATTACCTCTCCGCCGCGCCGTCAAAAACTCAGCGTGGAGCTACCGGTTGGTCTCACCGCGATCCGTTCCGCCACCAGCGCCCTGGCGAGATCCAGCTGTCCGGCCCGTAGAGCTGCCTCGATCAAGGTCAAATCAACCACATCTCGCTGCGCATGACTGCCGCCGAAACGGTTGGCGATGCCACGCACCGGCCGGATAAGCCGCACAACATCATCGTAGCGTTCATCGCCGAATGCGAGTACCGCCAACGCAAGGGCGTTGCCGACATCGCCAGTTGCTCGGGCGTTGTCGTCATCCCGTTCCATCGCCTTTCGCTGTGCCTCCAGTACCTGCTCCGCCAGATCGCGCCGCCCGGAACCGACGAAGGCCATCACCGCGTGCATATCGTTGAACGCGTAGTGACCAGCGGCAACGCCCTCGCCCACTGGCGGCGCGAATCCGTCCGCCACTGTCCGCCAGCGGTCGCCGACATCGATGCCGCGCAGATGTAGCCGCCACAGCAGCGCCGTGGCATCGATCATATCGATCATGACACGTGAGTGCGCCCCATGGATCGGTCCGTCGAACAATCGCAGCACCTCCTCAATCTCGCCGAGCTCAAGATAGTATAGCGCCAAATGCCACCAATTATGCACGGCGAAGAAGTTATTCCGCGACCACGCGTCGGGATCGGCGCGCATCCACGCGATGCCGTCATTGGCGCGGCCTTGCATCTCCATCACATGGGCCACCGCGTGGTGCGCCCATGCGTCGCGGCGCTCAAGCGTGAGGGCTTCCCGTCCGGCGGCTTCGGCGGCGGCGTAATCGCCCATTTCCTCCAACCCAAAGGCCTGCATCCCCAGAACCGCGTGCCACCCAGGAGTCTGAGGGGACCATGCGGGTCGTGCGCGCGCGATGCGGTCGCGCAACATGCGCGCCTGGCCGGTAAAGAAATCGAGTTGATGGCCCACCTGCAATGCCAGCAGGTCGAGCGGATGCGCGATGGTCACATCTTCCAGCACACGCGCGGCCTGATGCCAGCGCCCGTCCAGGAGATGGCGAATGGCGGTGATATGCCCCGCCTCCTGATCGGTCATGGACAGGTTCCTCGCCAACAGCCACGACTCACGAGCCGGAGTTTGCGCCGGAGCCTCGGTGCTGAGCAGGTACAGCCAGGCGCGTAACACATGACCCATCACAAAGCCTGGTGCGTCGGCGGTCGCGGCCTCGGCCCTCGCGACGGGATCGCCGACATAGAGATTGAGTTGGCCAAGCCCTTTCATATAGGCAGTGGCGGCGGCGTGGTTCGCACCCGAAAGTGGATTCCCGCGGATATCCAGCAAAGTCGCCATAATAACGATACTTCCACGTGGAATACGGCCGTGCGAGGCGGTCGTGCCCGCAATATGAAGCTTCAGCAACCATCCTGTCACCTACGAAGCCGCGGTACCAGGACAACATGCGATCAAAGCAAGTTTTCCTGCCTGGTGGCAATACACTTCTATCGGTCAACCCGCGAATAAACCGTCGCGGTTCGGCTGATAAAAATTAGAGCCATTCTCTAATTCCGCTATGTCAGAGTGATATATACTTCGATGAGAAATATCGCCGTTCTTTAATTGACAATGCGATCCCGTGGCGCACATGACACCGAACAAGCATCAGGAAAATGCCACTCCCCCATGCCGGAGCAAACAGCCGCCAACGCCGCACGCGGAGCAATCCCGAATATGCCGGTCAGAATCACCACGAGACGTCACATTCTGACTCTGGTCGGCGGTCTCCTCGTCATGGCGTCCCCTCGAGCCTGGGCCGCCGACGCGCTATGGCCGCCCGAGGTCCCGGCAGGGACCGCGCTGATCGTCGCCGATCAGAACGAAGTGCTACAGACCTTGTTGGCCGCCTCCGGTGAGCAGAAAAAACTCGGCGCGAAAGTGACCTACGCCAACTTCCTGGGTGGACCGGCGATCCTCGAGGCGTTTCGCGCGGGTGCGCTCGATCTTGCGACCGTCGGCAACACGCCGCCGATTCAGGCGCAGGCCGCGGGAGAGCGGATCCTGATCGTGGCGGCACTGCAATCATCGGGCCTGGACAATGGCCTTGCCCTCAGACCTGGCCTGAAACTTTCACGTCTCGAGGATCTACGCGGCAAGCGGATCGGTTACGCCGAGGGCACCGCCCGTCAGCCGTTCGTTCTCAACGCACTCAAGGCCGCCGGCCTGACACGCAAGGACGTGACCTTCATCCCTCTTCGATCCGCCGATTTTCCCGACGCGATCCGAAGCGGGGAGATCGACGTCGCACCGCTGAACGAGCCGCATCTTTCCCGATACCTCGCCGACTACGCGGATCGCGNNAGGCCAGCGACGCGGCGCTCCGCAGCCCGGCCAAAACGGCGGCGATCGTGGACTACGTAGCGCACTGGATCGCCGCGATCCGCTGGTCCAAGGCGCATCGCGATGAATGGGTCGATGCCTACTACGTAAAGCGCCAACAGTTGGCGCCGGCGGATGGGAAGAAGATCGAGGACTCGATTGGTGAGGTTGCGTTTCCCCTGCTGAGTAGCCTGGTCACGAGGCAGCAGGCGATCGCCAATCTGATCTACGACGCGGGCGACCTGCCGAAGCGCCTCGATGCGAAGGAGGAGTTCGACTTCCGGTTCGACGCCGTGATCGCCGCCAATGCCAATGCACAAACCAGCGAACGAGGCGCGCCGTGAACCAACATGTGACCTCACGCGCCCTGAGGCTCGGTATCGCCGTCCCCTCGCCGCGATCCATTGCAACTCCCGCACGTACTCGAGGCCGTCGCCTGGTGCCGCGAGGACTGCCGCCAGGGGGCATCCTGCTCGGTCCCGCCACGTTGATTTTCGTCTGGCAGGTCGCGTCGATGACCGGTTTTCTGTCGCCAAAAATCCTGGCGGCGCCATCGACGGCCGCGATCACCGCGTTCGATATGCTGCGAAGTGGCGTGCTGATCAACCATTTACTGGCTTCCGCGGAACGAGCGTACCTCGGGCTGGGGATTGGCGTCGTATTGGGCGTAGTTTTCGCATTGATCGCGGGACTGAGCCGGGCTGGTGAGGCCGCGGTCGATGGCATCGTGCAGATCAAGCGCGCTATCCCGACCCTGGCCCTGATCCCCTTGGGTATTCTGTGGCTCGGGATCGGCGATGCCATGAAGGTGGCGCTGATCGCCATCAGTGTATTCATCCCCGTGTACATCAACACTCATGCCGGATTGCGCGGCATTGATCTGCGCTACGTGGAACTGGCCCGCACCGTCGGCCTCGGACCGGCGGACTTTCTGCGCCGTATCGCCATTCCGGGTGCACTGCCCGGTTTCTTCACCGGTCTACGCCTCGCCGTGACCACCTGCTGGACGTCGCTCGTGGTCTTGGAGCAGATCAACACCACGAACGGCATCGGCTACCTGATGAACCGCGCACGAGACTACGGCCAAACCGACATCATGGTGGTTGGACTGGCGGTGTACGCGATCCTTGGTCTG
>PLSZ01000326.1:3766-19821 GCA_003164305.1 Acetobacteraceae bacterium | reverse complement strand
TGGCGATGCCGCCGCTGCCGAAGGGCATGGCGGGGTAGGCAAGCTCCAACAATGATCGCGTCGAATCCAATCCAGTCGTCACTGGTCCTGCTCAGATAATCCCTGAGGTCCGCCTGACAAAATTGACACAGTACCGACGTTTCACCTGACCGGCCGCGAGGCAATCGCCTTNNTTAGTGTCTTAGTGGTAAAACTTTCCGTCGCCCGCGCACGGCATGAGATCGAGGGGGTTGGCTCCAATCTTCAGGCAGCGATTCATCTCAAAGATCGGGTTGTCCGATTTTCACCGTTTGCCAGCATATGGGCCTCTGTCACGGGGTCCCATTGGATCCCCGGGACGAGCCCGAAGATGACGACAACGGCAGGGAATCGATTTCTGTTGGGCATTGCCTCAGGGCTACAGCCCGCGCAGGCGCGCGATCATGTCACGCTGGATTTGACTCGATCCATCGCCGATCACGAACAATCTGGCGTCGCGCATGTGGCGTTGGATATCGAAATCCATGGTCAGTCCATAGCCGCCATAGACGCGCATCGCCTCCGACGTGACGGTCAGCAGATTTTCGGTGGCATGCAGGTTGGCGACTGATGCTTCCTCGACGCAGCGCACGCCCTGATCGACCAGCCAGGCGGCGCGATACAACAGCCAACGCGCGGATTCCGTGCGCACGTGCAAATCGGCCAACAAATGACTGATCGCCTGGAACTTGCCGATTTTCTGGCCGAACTGCTCGCGTTGGCCGGCGTAGGCGATGGCGTCATCGACCACCTGACGCGCCGCGCCGACACAATACGCGGCCTGCGAGACACGAGTCCGCTCCAGCGTCGCTTTCAATAAATCCCAGCCGCCGTGCAGCGGGCCGAGGAGGGCGGTTTTCGGCACGCGGACGTCGTCGAAATCGATGCCGTAAAGACCGCCGCAGCCGCGCATGCCGAGTTTCTCGATCGGCCGGAACGAAATTCCCGGCGTCTTCGAGTCCACCAGCAACAGACTGATACCTTTGCGTTTCGGCGCGTCCGGATCGCTGCGGGTGACCACCAGCAAATACGGAGCTTCGGCCGCGCCGGTGATAAATTGTTTCGATCCGTTGATGACAAAATCGTCGCCTTCGAGTCGCGCGCGGGTGCGCACCGACGCGGCATCCGACCCGGCGCCGGGTTCGGTCAGCGCGAAGGCGAAAATCGCGTCGCCGGTCACGATCTTTGGCAGGAAGAATTGTTTCTGGTCCGCTGTGCCGAACCGCATCAGCGCGAAGGCGCCAAATCCGATGGCGAAATTCAACAGCGACGCGATGGCGAGCGACGCGCGGCCCATTTCCTCCAGCAACACGGTCGCGTCGATGCAACTGCCGCCGCTGCCGCCATATTCAGGTGGAATCACCACGCCGGTGAAGCCCAGAGCGGCCATCTTCGGCATGATCTCGGCATGCGGCGGGCGGCCGGTGCGATCGAGTTCGCGCAACCATTCCGCGGTCAGTTCGCGCGCGGTGAAACGCCGCACGGTGTCGCGCAATGCTTCCTGCTCTTCGGTGAAAGCGAAGTTAAGTCCGCCGCTCATCGCCGGTCGACAAGGCGCGTGGCCTTGGCCTCGACTCCCGGATCGTAAATCGCGCTCGCGTCTTCGAACACCACGCGCGGACGGACCTGTACCGCGCCTTGCGCCGCGGTCATCAGGGCTTCGGTCAATCCGGTCTGATCCTCCGCCGCCGCGGCGACTCGGAGAATCATTTCGTCCATGGAAAATGGATCGGCCGGATTCACCTTCGCGACGACCACCTGAAATTCATCCACACCCGGAACGGTGCGAATCGCCTCGAACAACACCGCCGGGTTGATCAGCATCCCTTTCACTTTCAGCAGATCCTTGGTGCGGATCACCGGACCGACGATGCGATCGCCGGATCGGCCGCAATGCGGACAGGGCTCGTGCGAAAGGCTGACGATGTCGCCGACCAGATAGCGGATCAGCGTGGTGCCGCGACGGTCGAGATGCGTGATCGCCAGCGCGCCACGCTCCCCATCCGGCAGGCGGCGTCCGGTATCGGGATCGACCACCTCGTGAAACAGCAGTTCCGGGGCCGGATTATGCCAGGCGCCTTCCTCGTGGCATTGCGCGAGCCCGCCGGATTCGGTGGAACCGTAACGATCGAAGATGACCGGGCCACGCGCGCCGAGCGATCGCAGCCGCTGGCGGATGTCTTCGCGCATGGCGGGGGTGCTCGCTTCGCCGGTGACGCCACACATGCGCACGCTGGTGAAATCGGCGTTCAGTTCCGCGGCACGCATGATCACTCGGCGAACGAAGCTGGTGACGCCCCACAGCACGGTCGCGCGATGCCGTTCCACCATCGCCACCGCGTCATCCAGCGAGCGTTGCACGCCGAAGTCGCCGAGTTTCGCGCCGGTCAGCGCGCCGCAAATGGTCGCGCCCGAAGCATATGCATTGGACGCGGACCGCACGAAGGCGCCCATCGGCGCGGCGGTCAGCGGAAACAGGTTGGCGAGGATGTCGCGGTCGCTCACGCCGGAAATTTCCGCCACCCGCCTGGCCTGGAATAAATACGCCTGATAGTCGTGCGTGGTGACATAAAGCGGCGTGGGATCGCCGGTGCTGCCCGTGGTGTAATTCACTTCCCACAATGCGCGTTCGCGCAGTGGCAGATCGGGGCAATGCAAACGGAAACTCTCTGGTTCCGCCATCAACGCGGATTTCGGCGTCAGCGGCAGAAGTTCCAGATCTTCCAGGGAGCGGATGCCGCCGGCATCGATGCCGGCGCTCGCCCAAAGCCGCCGGTAATACGCGCTGCCGCGGGCGCAGAGCGCGATCTGTTTGGCGATCTTCTCATTCTGGACCGCGCGGATCGCCGCGAGCGGTTGTCGCATCAGGTCGCTGTCCGCCATTTTAACCCCGCGTTCGCCGTCTTAAAGCCAGCCAGGTTCGACGGTAGATAAATTTGACCGGCGGGTCAATCGACGCGGAATTGACTCCCGGGTCAAACGGTGTCTGGCTGCCGATTGCGGTTTTGTCACTCCACGGAGCACTGCCATGCCCCAGTTGCGCACGCCGATTTGCGATCTGTTCGGCATCGAGGTGCCGATCTTCGCCGCCGGCATGGGCGGCGTCACTCTCGCTCCGCTGGCCGGCGCCGTCTCCGCCGCCGGAGGGCTCGGTGTGCTCGGCGCGACATTCCACACACCCGAAGGCTTGCGCGAGGAAATCCGCGCCGTGCGGCGCATCACCGACCGGCCATTCGGTGTCGGGTTGATGGTGCCGAACGACATTCCCGACAACCTCGCGCAGCGTAATATTCCGCCGTTCCCCGATTTTCTCGCCGACCTGTTGCCGGAGGTCGCGCATTTGAAAGGCGAACCACCGCCGCCACTGACGTTGGAACTCGCCAAAGCGCAGGTCGCCGTCGCCCTGGAGGAGCGCGTGCCCGTGCTCAGCTCTGGATTGGGTACACCGGAATGGCTGGTCGAGGCCGCGCACGCCGNNCAGGGAATGGAGGCGGGAGGGCATGTGGGGTCGGTGACGTCGATGGTGCTGGTGCCGCGGGTCGCTCAGGCGGTGGATGTTCCGGTGCTGGCCGCGGGTGGAATCGTCGATGGACGAGGCATCGCCGCGGCGTTGGCTCTGGGTGCGCGGGGGGCGTGGATTGGCACGCGGTTTCTGGCGACACAGGAGTCTTCGGCGCACGATAACCACAAGCGACGCATTGTCGAAATCGGCGACGACGGCACGGTCGTGTCGCGCGGCTACACCGGAAAGACCAGCCGTGTGCTGAAGAATCGGTTTACCGACCGATGGAAGGGCCATGAGGCGGAGATCCTGCCGATGCCATGGCAGCGCATCTGGGTGGAGCAACTGGTCGCTCCGGCGAAGGCGCACGGGATGGTGGAAATCGCCAATTTTCCGACCGGGCAGGGGGCTGGCGCGATCAATGACCTGCCGCCCGCCGCCGAGGTGTTACATCGCCTCGTCGCGGAGACGATTGAGGCACTGCGGGGGAGCGCCGCCAGCGTCGTCGCGTAACGGAACCGTTGATAAGCCGTCATGGTCCGGCTCGACCGGACCATCGTTCTCCACGGACTCGCTCTTACCGGTGTGCTTGTGCCGATGGTCCGGTCGAGCCGGACCATGACGGGGAAAGTGGGTCATGACGACGAAAATCCGGTGGATCACGCGGGCGGCAAACCTGTCTCGCCTTCAGGAACGTTTCATCCCGTCAGCGCCTGATACACCAGCGCGTTGATCAACGGCCGGAAGCGCCGCCGCTGTTCGCCGGGCACCTGGATCATGAAAACCGCCGCCAGATCCTCGGTCGGATCGGCCCACCACAGCGTTCCCCAGGCGCCATTCCAGTAGAAATCGCCCACGCTTCCCATCAGGTCGCTGGCGCGCTCCCGCACCGCGACGGTCAGACCGAAGCCGTATCCTTCCGATCCAGGATCGAGTTCGGGGATGTGGTTTTCGATGTCCGGCGTCAGGCGATTGGTGCGCATCGCCTCCACGGTTTTGCGACCCAATATCCTTGTGTCGCCAAGAATGCCGCCGCCCAACAGCATCTGCGCGAAGCGGAGGTAGTCCAGCGCGGTCGAGGCAAGGCCGCCGCCGCCACACTCGAACAGTAGCTTTTCGGTTCGATCTGGTACTGACTGCGCCGCCCCGGTGTCGGGGTCGCGCGGCAGCGGACGGGCGAGGCGAGACACCTTGTCTGGCGGCACCTGGAATGTGGTGTCCACCATCCCCAGCGGGCCAAACAGCCGCTGTTCCAGGAACGCACCAAGGGATTGGCCGGAGAGCGCTTCGACGACAAGGCCAATGACGTCGATGGACAGGCCGTAGTCCCAGATCGTTCCGGGTTGATACAGCAACGGCGCGGCCGCCAGCCGTTCCAGGAGCCCCGCGCGATCGAGGGTGGCGCCCGCGATATTGGAGGATCCGGGATACAGCGCGTGCACCGAAGTCGCGCCTCGCCCGCCATAGGTCAGGCCGGAGGTGTGCCGCATCAGGTCCAGCATCGTGATCGACCGCGCGCCGGGAACGGTATCGATCGGACCCTGACCGGATAAGGTGCGTTCGTTCAGCACCGCGACCCGCCGGTCGCCAAGTTGGGGAAGAAACCGCTCGACCGGATCAGCCAGCCCGAGACGTCCTTCCTCCCACAACATCAGCCCCGCCACGCCGGTGATGGGCTTGGTCATCGACGCGATGGCGAACAGCGCGTCACGCGGCATCGGGGTGCTTCGGTCCGGGCCGAGGTGGCCGACGGACTCGTGAAACACCAGGTGTCCATGGCGTGCGATCGCGACGACCGCGCCGGGCAAGACGCCAGCCTCAATCCGGGCTTGCAGCGCGGGGACGATGCGGGCGAGTCGCTCGGACGACATGCCGACCGCTTCCGGTTCCGCGCGCGGCAGGGCGGTGGTTGTCCTGGTGACGGTGTTCGTCATGTGGGTCCTCCCGGTTGCCGCGGCGCTGTGACCGTGGACCGTCCGGAAGCCTGTCGAAGGGGGGAGGGCGGGTCAATCCCGCCGCGACCCTCCGTCACACCGCCGTCCGTCCGCCATCCACGAACAGATTGACCCCGTTGATGTAACGACCGGCGTCGGAGCACAGCAGCATCGCCGCGCCGACCAGATCGTCCGGCCGCCCGAGTCGTCCGGCGGGAATGCGTTGCGCCAGAGCCTCGCCCTCGGTCGTCATTTGGTCGCGGTTGCGCGCGGTCAGGATCGCGCCGGGCGCCAGGTTGTTCACCGTCACGCCCTGGGCGCCGAATTGCCGCGCCAGGCTCAGCACCCAATTGAGTTGCGCGGCCTTGGTTCCCGCGTAGACGAACATCGCGGGATGCGGACGTTCCTGCTGCACACTGCCGATTGTCACGACCCGGCCCCAGCCGCGTTCTGCCATCGCGGGCACCAGCGTTTGGAGTAATTCCATCGTTGTGCGCAGGTTGACGGCGATCTGGCGGTCGAAGTGTTCGCGCGTGACGGCCCTAAAATCCTCCGGCAGTTCGATGGAGGCGTTCAGCACCAGGATATCGACCGGGGCCCATGCGGTGACGGCGGCGGCCAGATCGCGGCCGGCGTCGTCTCGGGTGAAGTCCTGGCCGAACGCGGCGGCGTCCTGCCCCAAGGCCTGGATCTCCCGCGCGACGGCGGCGGCATCGCTGGCTTCCTCGGGCAAGCCGGCGTGATGGACCGCGACTTGGGCGCCCGCTCCGGCCAGGCCCAGGGCGATGGCGCGGCCGATTTCGCGGCGGGCGCCGGTCACCAGGGCGGTGCGGCCGGTCAGGCGGAAGGCGGCGAACGGATCGGACATGGCGGGCGTCACCCGGAAAGTCCCGGCATACGCACAGCCCGGTCGCGTCGTTCCGCCATCGTTACCTCCATCGCGCGTGGATAACGCCTGGGTGACGCGGAGACTTTGTCCAGCCGGGCGCGCGCTGCCTCGGGCAACCGCCATCCGCCCGCGCCGAGCGTGTCCTGCAATTGTTCCGCTGTCCGCGCGCCGACGATGGCGCTGGCGACCATCTTCTGTTCCAGCACCCAACGCACCGCGACCTGAGCGGGAGGGCGCCCCAGCTCCGCCGCGACCGTCAGCAGTTCCGCCAGGATCGCCGTGTGGTCCGGATGAAAGAACCGCGTCGAAAAAGCCCAGTTTTCGGCGGACCGCGTGCCGGCGACCTGGCGCTGGCCGGGCTGATATTTGCCGGACAGGTAGCCACCCGCCAGCGGCGACCAGACCACCATCCCAAGCCCCTTCAGTTCGCAGGCGGGGACAAGCTCCTCCTCGATATCGCGCACCACCAGGCTGTATTGCGGTTGATACGCCGCGAACCGCGCGAGGCCTTTGCTGTCGCTGATCCACAGCGCTTCCATCAGCCGCCAGGCTTCATAATTGCTGCACGCGGCGTAGCGGATTTTGCCCTGCCGGGTCAGATCGTCGAACGCGCGCAGCATTTCCTCCAGCGGGGTCTGCACATCGACGTGATGGATATAATAAATGTCGATATAATCGGTGCCCAGCCGGCGCAAACTATCCTCGACCGCGTTCATGATATGAACTCGTGACATTCCCGAATCATTCGGTCCTGGGCCCATCGCATTGAAAACCTTCGTCGCGATCACGACTTCCCGCCGCCGGGTCCGCAGCGCGCGGCCAAGCATCGTCTCCGACTCCCCGTCGCTGTAGCCGTCGGCGGTGTCGAAGAAATTGACGCCGGCGTCGAGGCAGGTCCCGACCATGCGCCCGGATTCGGCCGCGTCCGCGCCATGGCCGAACGTCATGGTGCCCAGACAGATCTCTGAAACCTTGAGGCCGGAACGGCCCAGTCGACGATATTCCAAGGGGGTGACCTCATCGGGTTGGGGTGGTGGCCGCGACGGTGACGGCCGGCCGGGATGGTACTGTCGTAGCCGTTCGAACACAACGCGGCGAATGGTGTGGTTGGCCGGTCGGCAATATCCTCTGTATTCAACGAAAGGAAATGAAAATATCGGCGCTTCGTCGGGCTACCTTATCGTAAACGCAACGTAAATCCCGGGCAGCGGGCGCCGCCGATTTGCCCACCCCGCCAAATATCGCGAAAATGCCGCCACGTCGACGAACAAAGGGCCGGAGATGACCAGGTGAGCGTGTGCAACCCTCATAAGGAGGAGGATGAAGGCTATGTGGCCGCCGAAGCCGGGGAGAACCTTGGCAGGAACCCTTACTCGCGTGGGACGATTCGCTATGAGGAATGGGCGCGCGGGTGGCAGATCAGGTGCGATGAAACCCGCCGCGATAAGGGGGAGGGCTATCTCGCCGCCGAGGCCGGCCTGCCGCTGACGAAAAATCCCCATCCGCGCGGCACGATCCGTTACGCGGAATGGCGGGCGGACTGGCAGATTCAGAACGCCGCGAGGCAGCGCGCCATGAGATTGGGCAGAGACTGAGGGGCAGGCGCGAGGCAGCGGCGTTGAAGTCGGCGGCCGATCAGAAGCCGTAAAGCCGCGCCGGATTGTCCACCAGAATTTTGTGTCGCGTGGCGGCGTCGGGTGCCCATTCCGCCAAAAGGTTCAGCACCCGTCCGTCATCCACCGGAAACGGCGTGTTGATGTCGGTGGGTGTTTTGCCGGCGGGCCCGGGATGCGGCCAGTCGCTGCCCCAGATGACGCGGTCGGGATTGGCGGCGATCAATGCCCGCGCGAGCGGTGCCACTTCGGGATAGTCCGGTGCCTTCTCCGACGCGCGATACGCTCCGGATATCTTGACATATGCCTTACCGGAGCGAACGAGGTCCAGCACCATGTCGAAGCCCGGCTGGTTGACGCCCGGAGCGGCTTTGGCGCCCGCGAAATGGTCGAACACCGCGGGCATGGGCATCGAAGCGAGGCGGTCCTTCAACGCCGCCAGCACCGGCAAGCGGGCGTAGAACTGCATGTGCCAGCGCGTGTCCTTGATTTGCGCCAGAGCCGAGTCGAAATTCGCGGCGGCGGCGGACGGATCGGTCACGCCGTTCGATTCGAGATTGACCCGAATGCCGCGAACGCCGGCTTTGTCCATCGCGGCGATCTGCGCTTTGGTCGTTGCCGGTCCGATCACCGCGACGCCGCGCGCCCGATTACGGCCGAGTTGACGCATCCCATCCAGAGTCGCCGCGTTGTCGGTGCCATAAACGCTCGGCGTCACGATCACCACGCGATCCATGTGCAGCGCGTGCTGCAAAGCCAGCAAGTCGCTGGCGGTCGCCAAGGGCGGTGTGTAGCCGCGCCCGCTCCAGAACGGAAAACGCGCCGGATCGGGAAACACGTGAACGTGACAATCGCAAGCCCCCGCCGGCACTTTAAAGTTCACCGGCGTCTTCACCGTCGGCGCACCCGCCGCCTGGACTTCGCCGCCGGTCGCCAGCACGCTCGCGGCAACCGCCAGCGTCATTGCATCCCTGCGAGATAGCATGAGTTCCCTCCATTTTTTGGTGACGATCGCGCGCCGTCGGGAGGAGTCATAAGACCTTTGGGGCGGCACGCCAGTGGGCGGCATCCGACGCGGTCCCATAACGAACATCAGAACGGGATCCTCGCGACGGCGGCCGGATGGCATCTGACACGGGTTCGCAACGACACGCGATCAGGCACGGCGGTCGTGCCACACACAGACCGATCTCAACCGCCGATGACCTCGATCGAGGTGGACTTGATCAGCGACAGTACTGGGCCGCCCGGCGCCAGGCCCAGCCGGGAGATCGCGTCGGGCGTGACCCGCGCCAGCAGCGCGCCGTCGGGCAACGCGATTTCCACCATCACCGCGCGACGGGTCGCATCCGCGGCGATCCGCCGCACCGTTCCGGGAATTACGTTATGGAGGCTGATGGCTTCGGGCGCGCGGCCGGCCAGGATCACCTCGCGCGCGGGAACGCGGATGCGGCATTCGGATCCGATCGGGGCATCCAGCAACGGCACCAGAAACGCGGAGCCACCGGCGTCCAGGCGCGTGAGTTCGCGACCGGGGTCGTGGTTTCCAACGCGGCAATGCAGCAGCGCGGCGGCATCGTCCCGCCGCGCCAACGGCAGATCGGCGCGGGCCGCGACCTCCGCCAGTGGGCCGAAGCCCACCACGCGGCCGGCCTCGATCAGCACCATGGAATCGGCGAGGCGCGTCACCTCGTCCAGGTCGTGCGTCACATAAAGGATCGGCAATCGCAACGCTGTCTTCAGGCGGGTCAGATACGGCATAATCTCCGATTTTCGCGCGGAATCCAGGCTGGCGAGCGGCTCATCCATCAACAGCAGGCGCGGTTGCGCCAGCAGCGCGCGGCCGATCGCCACACGCTGCCGTTCCCCTCCCGATAGGGTGTTCGGCCGGCGATCGAGCAACGCGCCGATGCCCAGAAGCGAGACGACGTCATCGAATTTCACCGTTCCCGGCGGCGCGCGTAGCATGCCGAAGCGCAGGTTGGTGGCGACCGACATGTGCGGGAACAGCTTCGCGTCCTGAAACACCAGACCCGCGCGGCGCTTTTCCGGTGGCAGCCAAAGTCCCGTCTGTGTATCGACCATCGTTTGGCCGTCGATCTCGATCCGGCACACATGGGGCCGCAGCAGACCGGCGGCGGCGAGGATCAGCGTCGATTTGCCCGCGCCCGACGGGCCGAACAACACCGTTACGCCAGGCGACGGGACCTCAAACGCCATGTCCATGCGCACGGTGGGAAAGTCATGGCGCAGCCGGACCGACAGACTCATCGACCCAGAGCCGCGTTCAACCGTTTGGAGATCCACTCCGACAGCAACAGGCCGATCAACGCCAATGTCAGCGAGACCAGCGATAATTCCGCGGCCTTCGCCTCCCCGCCGGGCACCTGCAGCGCGGCATAGATCGCCAACGGCAACGTTTGGGTCTGGCCCGGAATGTTCGCCGCGAACGTGATGACGGCGCCGAATTCGCCGAGGCAGGTGGCGTAACCGACGATCCCGCCGACCAGAATTCCCGGCGAGGCCAACGGCAGCGTGATGTTGAACAACCGATCCAACCGTCCGGCGCCGAGAGTGCGCGCCGCCTGTTCAAGACCGGGATCGGCGGATTCCAGGGAGAGGCGGATGGAGCGGACCATGACCGGAAACGTCATCACGGCGCAGGCGAGGCTGGCGCCCGCCGTGGTGAACACCAGGCGAACGCCGAACCACGCCAACAGCAACGATCCAATTGGGCCGCGGATGCCGAACAGGATCAACAGCAGCCATCCCGTGACGACCGGCGGCAACACCAGCGGCAAATGCACCAGCGCGTTCAACAGCGAACGTCCGGGAAAGCGGTATCGCGTTAAAATCCAGGCCATGACGATCGCGAGCGGCAGGCCAAAGCCGACCGCTCGGGCCGCGACGATCAGCGTCAGCCGGACCGCTTCCCATTCTTCAGGTGAAAGGATCAGTTCATTCGACCTTGAAGCCGCGTTGCGCGAACACCGCGCGCGCGTCGGGACCGCTGAGGAACGTCAGCAGAGCCCGCGCGTCCGGCGTATCGCCCGATTTGACGACCGCGAAAGGATACGACACCGGATCGTGGCTGTCCGCCGGGAACGTTCCTGCGATCATCACGGCTTTCGACACGGCGGCGTCGGTGGCGTAGACGATGCCGGCGGGCGCCTCACCGCGTTCCACCAGCAGCAAGGCCGCGCGCACGTCCTCGGTCCGCGCCAGTCTGGGTTGCACGCTGTCCCACATCCCCAGCGCCTTCAACGCCTGCTCGGCGTAGATGCCAACGGGGACATGGGCGGGATCGCCGGTCGCCAGACGGCCGTTCGCGCCCAGGAGCCCCATCAGGTCGAAGCTTTTGTCGATCGTCACGTGCAACGGTTTATCGGCCGAAACGACCAGCACCAGATCGTTGCCAAGCAGGTCCTTTCGCGTGCCGTCGGCGAGCAGTTTTTTGTCCGCGAGATAATCCATCCACTTCTCATCGGCGGAAGCGAACAGGTTGGCCGGCGCGCCCTGATCGATCTGTCGCGCCAAGGTCGAACTTGAGCCAAAGGACAGGCTCAACGGCTGATGTCCCGCCGCCTGCCACTTCGCGGAAATATCTTTCATCGCGTCGGTCAGACTCGCCGCGGCGAACACCGTCAACGTTTGGGCATGCGCGCCGAGCGGTAGCAGCAGGACAAGCAGAATGGCGAGAAAACGCATGACGAAACCTTTCAGGGTGGCAGGGAGCGGACGCCGTTGAGCACGGCATCGAGTTGCGGTTGGGTCAGCGCGCGGCCGTACACCACCGCGTTGAATGTCGCTGCCAGGCTCTCGGGTTCGTGACCGCCGAGCCAGGCGAGGCCGAGCAGGCGGTTGATCGATGGCGGTTCCTCGACCCAGCCGAACGGTTGCGCGGGGGCGACCAGCGCATGGCCCTCACGCACCGCGCGCACGGCTTGCCACGCGTCCGGGTGCGCCAATGTCGCCTGCATCGCGGGGTCGGAGAATATCACGATATCCGGGTCGAGGGCGGCGATGGCCTCGATGCTGGAGGTACGGAAGGTGCCCTGTCCGTCCGGCGCGACCACCTGCCAGCCCAGTCGTTTGAAGACCTCCGTCACGTCGGTGTCCGGCGCGGTGACCAGCATTCCGTCGGCGCCGCGAGCGTAGAGCACTTTGGGATGCGCGCCGAACGGGGCGGGCAGTGGTTTGACCGGCAACGCGAGCATCGCCTCCGCGTACGTCGCCAGCGTTTCCGCGCGTGCTTCACGGTGGAGAATAACGCCCAACTGGCGAACGACCCGCGGAATGTTGTCGAGCGAACCGGCGAACAGCAATGTCGGAATGCCGGTCTTTTGTTGGGTCGCCTGTGCCAGTTCGAAATAACGCAGGGTCACCTCGCCATAATCGACGATGAGGTCCGGCTTCAACGCCTTGATCTTGTCGCTCACGTCCTCCCGCCCGGTTAAACGAGGGACGCGGGGATGGTTGGCGCTGTCGGGAAGGAGCGCCTTCGCATCGTCGGACAACGGACCAGGCCAGCCGATCATGAGATCGGGGGCGAGGGCTTCGAGCAGGATGGCGGCGGGCGGCCCGGCGGGCAGCACCCGGGCGACGTGGTCGGGTACGGTCACGGCGCGGCCGGTGGAATCGGTGACCTCGCCGGCGAACACCGCGGCGGACCAGAGCAGCGGCAGCAGCACGATCAGGCGTCGAAGCATGGTGGTCCTTTCGTGGCCACGGTATATGTCATTCGATATAGCGGCAAGCTGTGTCGAGGGAAATCCCACGCCGGACACCAGGCGGCGGCGTCGCGGGTCTAAGCGCCTGTCACCCGCCAGATCACATCGCCCACGTCGTCGGCCATCAGCACGGAGCCATCGGGACCGATCGTCACGCCAACGGGCCGTCCGTACGATACAAGCTCATCCGGCGCGAGGAATCCGGACAGGATATCGCTCGGCGGTCCGGACGGGCGTCCGTTCTCAAACGGAACGAACACCAGTTTGTAGCCGCTGAGTTTGCTGCGATTCCAGGACCCGTGCTGGCCGATCGCCATGCCGTCCGGAAAGCCGGGCAGCGTGCCGGCGGGCAGCCAGCACAGGCCCAACGACGCGGTGTGCCCGCCCAGAGCGTAATCCGGCGTGATGGCGGTGGCGACCAGCGCCGGATCCTGAGGCACCCGGTCGTCCACCGTTTGGCCCCAGTAACAATACGGCCAACCGTAAAACCCACCGTCGCGCACCGAGGTCAAATAGTCCGGCGGCGTCTCGTCACCCAGGCCGTCCCGCTCGTTCACCACCGTCCACAGCGCGCCCGTCGTTGGCTCCCACGCCATACCCACCGCGTTGCGCAGGCCGCCGGCGAAGGTGCGTCCCTTACCGGTCGTCAGGTCGAGTTCGTGGATCAGCGCACGGCCTTCCTCATCCGCCATGCCGTTCTCGGCGATGTTGCTGGACGATCCGACTCCGACATAAAGTTTTGACCCGTCCGGACTCGGCAGCAAACCGCGCGTCCAATGGCCGCCAGGCTTGAACGTGGCCAATGTGCGGCCTGGCGCGGTGATGCGGGTCGCGCCGGGCGTGTAGGGAAACGCGACGACGCCGTCGGTGTTGCCGACATAGAATGTGTCGCCCAGAAGCGCCATGCCGAAGGGCTGGTTCAGGCCTTCCAGAAACACCTCCTGAATTTCCGCCACGCCATCGCCGTCGGCGTCGCGCAGCAGCGTGATGCGGTTCGCGCTGACCCCCACGGCACCGGCGCGTTTCATCGTGCTGACCATTGCGTAGTCGAACACATTCCGCATGACGGTTCTGGGCACGTTCGAGGATTCCGCGACCAGCACATCGCCATTTGGCAGCACGTTGATCCAGCGAGGATGTTTCAGCCCCTTCGCGAACGCGTTGACCTTCAGTCCCGGCGCGGTCACCGGCGTTTGTCCGGCCGCCCAGCCTTGGGCTGTCGGCATCTTGAGGGTGGGGAAATTGCCTTGCGGATGGGCAGGAGGGATGGCCGGCGCGCTGCCCCAGGCTGGCTCGGGCGAGCCGCCTGTCAAACGACGCGCGTGCAGCGCCGTGGCACCGATGACCGCGACAAACCGCGCGAATATGTCCGAGAAGCTCAATGCGCTATTCCCTTGATTTCACAGCGCATGGTAGCCGACAGCGGCCGGAATGGGAACCTGTCACGAGTGAGGGGCCCACGCGTTCAAAAGCGATACGTTCCGAACAGCACGAAAAACGACACGTTCTTGCCCAGAGCCTCCCGCACCGCGGGACCGGAGAGAAATTCCGCGGCGATGGCGCCCAGAAGCAAATGCTGATCGACGCGCCAGCGGACGTCGGCGGAAAGCTCGGTGCCGACACGTATGCTACCGGTCTTGTTGGTGCCCGCGTATTGCACCATGCCGCTGCCGTAGAGACCATCTGAGGTGGATGCGCGCCACAGCGAATCCCAGCCGAACGTGGCCGTGACGTCCTCGGCCGGAACGAAACTCAGCACCGGGCGTACGTCGATGACGTTGGCCGGCACCAGCAACGACGTTTCCGCGAAATACGGCAGGCGGGGAAACATCGCGTTGAACGTGCCGATCGCCGAAGAATGGCTGTTGTCGCCGCTGGCGGCATTCGATTCAAGACCGATCCGAGGCCGTCCGATGACATCGCGGAACGTGTATCCGGCGATCCCCGCGAGCATTCCAGCGCGAATGTCCTTGCCGCGGAATGTGCCGGTCTGGCCGGCCGCTTCCAGGTTCCAATCGAAGCCGTCGGCGGCGCCGAACAGGCGGACGCCGAACGTATGGCGTTGTTCGACGCCGGTCGTGGCGCGGAACGTCGCCGACGTGTTGGTGAAGTTCAATTGATAGAGATCCGCTTTCAGCACCGGCCCGAGCGGCACGGTCAGATAGCCGCCCCAAAGCTCCTGCTTCTGGTTGGTGTGATCGTCGAACACGCCGGTGGCGTCGTTGAGCGGTCGGACCGCGATCAGATCGAGCGAAATGTCGTTCCAGTGATCGGAGAAGCGGAACCCATCGAAGTCGCGCCGCACATTGGGGCCCTCGCGCACCGCGATCAGGCGTTGAAAGCCGAACAGCAATTCCTCGCGGCCCACGCGAAAGACCGGTTGGTCGCCCAGAGGGGATGGCGGACGCAGATCGACGAACGCCTGCATCACGTCGAAATGGTCGATGTCCGTGGTGGAGGTGACGCCTCGGTCGCCCAGACGTTCCATATTGCCAAGTTGCAGGAAGGCGCGAACGTAATCCGTGACGTGCAGATCGGCGTTCAGCAGGAGGCGGTGCAACAGATAGNNCCCAGACTGAGCCAGGTCGGACCGAGTGGTCCGTCGCCGAGCGGAATGTATTTCAGTGGATCCCATGGGTCGCCTGCCGGCGGCCGCGTGGCGAGGGAGGAAAAATCGTCGTCGTATCGCAACGAGTGATACGTGGGATCGCCTGGTTCGGGACTCGCGGCATGCGCGAGGCGTTGACCGGCGAGACCAATCAAGGCGGCCATCACGCCCGCCAGAAACCGAGTCCTGGCGATTGCCATGGACGCCCCCAAATGTTTTTGTTCTCCGCGCCGGAAACGAACCGGCGACGCCGCGCGATGATCCCGTTTCGCGCGACGCCTGGCAAGCCCAGACGACACGCCCATTGACATGGTACGACGCGGTGGGGGGATAATTGAGACGGGATCAAAGGGAGGGGGCTTTTTTATGCGAATGGCGCGTCGCCTGTTGCTCGGTGCGACGCTTTCCACCGCGATCGGGCCGGCGCGCGCGGCGCCGATGCCGTCGCTTCGTGTCGGTGTTCTGCGGTTCGGCACAGTGTCGTGGGAGATCGATGTCATCCGCCATGCCGGCCTGGATGCCGGCGCGCGTTTCGTCATCGAACCGGTCGAACTGGCCGCCGCGCAGGCGGCGCAGGTCGCGTTGCAGGCGGGCAACGTTGATGTGATCGTCGCGGATTGGTTGTTTGTCGCGCGTCAGCGAGGCGCGGGCGCGGACTGGACGTTCGTTCCGTTCTCCAACGCGGTCGGCGCGTTGATCGCGCCGGCGGAATCACCGGTGCGCGATGTGCCCGATCTGATGGGACGCAGGTTGGGAATCGC
>PLSZ01000326.1:0-3744 GCA_003164305.1 Acetobacteraceae bacterium | reverse complement strand
TGGCCGTACGCCGCGAAGGCGGAAGCGGCGGGCGCGCGCCGTGTTCTGGCGGTGGAGGACGCGGTCACCGATCTGGGTGTCGATGCGGGTGTGCCGTATATCGGCTATATCTTCGCGCGGCATTGGGCGGAGCAAAACCCAGCGTTGATCGATGGATTTATCACGGCGTCGCGCGCGGCACGGGGGATTCTGGCGGCGTCGGACACGGAATGGCAGCGCATCAAACCGTTGACCGGCGCGGCGGACGATGCTGAACTGGGACGGCTTCGCGATTGGTACCGGCGCGGCATGCCGCGGCACTGGGGCGCACCGGAACGCCACGCCGCCGAGCAGTTGTTTCAGTTGCTGGCGAAGATCGGCGGCCCGGACCTCGTGGGGCCGATCAGCGCGATTCCCGACGGAACCTTCTGGTCGGTCACCTGGTGAGCGGACGCCTGGCATTTCGTCGCAAGGGTGATTTCGTTGTCCGGCTGAGCGCCGCGGCGGCGTTTCTTTTGGTCTGGCAAATTGGCGCGACCCTGGCGCACAGCCGGCTGCTGCCGACGTTCACCGCGGTGGTGCGCGCGATGGTGCGGGAAACGTTGTCCGGCGCGCTGCCATGGAACCTCGCGATCACGCTTGGCCGGGTCGCCGCCGCCTTCGTTGTGTCGCTGGTACTGGGCGGTGCTCTGGGCATCGCGATGGGACGCTGGCGGTGGCTCGATCTTTTGCTGGACAACGCGGTGACGGTGCTGATGAACCTGCCCGCGCTGGTGATCATCGTGCTGATTTATGTGTGGTTCGGGCTGAACGAAACCGCCGCCATCGCCGCCGTCGCGCTGAACAAGCTGCCGTCCACCGCGATCACGTTGCGCGAGGGCGCGCGCGCGCTGGACCCGCTGCTCGATGAAATGGCGTTGAGTTTTCGGATGTCGCGTTGGCGTGTGCTGCGGCACGTGATGATGCCGCAACTGACGCCGTATATTTTCGCCGCCGCGCGCTCGGGTCTCGCGTTGATCTGGAAGATTGTTTTGGTGGTCGAGCTTCTGGGCCGGAGCAATGGCGTTGGGTTTCAGATTCAGATTTATTTTCAGTTGTTCGACGTCACCATGATCCTGGCTTACACGCTCGCGTTCATTCTGGTCGTGCAGATGATCGAATGGGGCGTGCTGCGGCCGTTGCAACTTTGGACGACGGAATGGCGGGGGTAATCGCGCGGCTCCATATCGAGAGCAAATCGTACCGCGACGCCCAGGGCGCGGCGCTTCCGGTGCTTGGCCGCATCGATCTGACGTTGGGACGACGGGAAATCGTGGCTTTGGTCGGCCCTTCCGGCTGTGGCAAGACGACGCTGCTGCGCATCATCGGCGGGTTGGATCGCGCGTTCGAGGGCACGCTTGAATGGCCTGACGGCGCGGCGCCACGCATCGGCACGGTGTTTCAGGAACCCAGGTTGTTGCCATGGCGAACTGTCCGGCGGAACCTGTTGCTGGCGCAACGAACCGAGAATCCGCGACTCGCGAGCGATTTGCTGCGAACTCTGGATTTGTCCGCGTTCCAGGACGCCTGGCCCAACACGCTGTCTCTGGGCCAGGCGCGGCGGGTCGCCATCGCGCGCGCCTTCGCGATCGAGCCCGCGCTGATCCTGCTGGATGAACCTTTCGTGTCGCTCGATCCGGAATCCGCTGGTCGCGGGCAGGCACTGTTGCTGGCGGCCTGGCGCGCGCGCCCAACCGCGGCGGTGCTGGTTACCCACGATCGCGCCGAAGCCACCGCGTTGGCCGATCGCATCCTGGTACTGGGTGGCGCGCCGACTCGCGTGCTGGAAGAAATCGTCGTGCCGGAGAACGCGCGCCGGCCTTCAATCCGCGATGAGTCCGCTTGACACCGCAAGGGTCAGGGATAAGGTCGCTACAACCAGGCGTTACGAACGCCCCCTGAAAACACATCAGGGTAAGGGGTAAAGGGAAGGGAATCATCACGATGGCGAACGCTGATCGCTGGATGTCCAGGCTGCGCCAATCGGCCGCGATGGCTTTGCCGCTGCTGTTGTTCGCTGGCACGGCGAGCCAGGCGCAACCGGCGCCGGCCGCCGATCCGATGAAAAACGTGCGGCCCGTCACCGATCAGATGTTGCTCAATCCCGATGCCGGCGACTGGTTGATGTGGCGTCGCACTTATGATGGATTCGGCTTCAGTCCCCTCGACCAGATCAATAAATCCAACGTCGCGAACCTCCGCGTGGCCTGGGCCTGGTCGCTGACGAACGGCGCCACCGAAAGCACGCCCATCGTGCACGACGGCATTCTGTATATCTGGAATTATGCCGATAAGGTGCAGGCGTTGAACGCCGCCACCGGCGACCTGATCTGGGAGTACCGGCGCGATTTGCCGCAGACCATCATCGATCAGGCCGGCAACAATATGGCCAAGCGAAACATGGCCATCTATCAGGATAAATTGCTGATCGCGACGTCCGACGCGCATCTCGTCGCGCTCGACCTGAAGACCGGCAAGGTTGATTGGGATCACGAAACGGCCGATTGGCGGCAAGGCTGGCGCTACACCGCCGGGCCGTTCATCGTCGATGGCATGGTCCTGCAAGGCATGACCGGATGCGGCAACGCGGAACCCGGCGGCTGCTTCATCACCGCGCATGACATCAATACCGGCGCGGAGAAATGGCGCGTTTGGACCATCGCGCATCCGGGCGATCCGAACTCCGACACCTGGAACGGCGTGCCGCTGGAAAGCCGGTTCGGCGCCTCCGCCTGGGTCGCCGGCTCCTTCGATCCGCAACAAAACCTGGTGTTTTATGGAGTGGGCCAGCCGTATCCCTGGATCGCCGAAATGCGCGGGACGCTGCCAGCGAAAACCGCGCCCGGCATCAGCAACACCGCGCTGTATTCCGACTCGACGTTGGCGATCGATCCCGCGACCGGCAAGGTGAAATGGTATCATCAATATCTGCAGAACGACACCTGGGATCTGGACTACGTCTATGAGCGGATGTTGATGGACCTTCCGTTCAACGGCAAAACCCGCAAAATGGTGATCACCACAGGCAAACTGGGCATTATCGAAGCGCTCGACCGCACCACGGGCGAGTGGTTGTGGGCGAAGGAAACGGTGCCGCAGAACGTCGTTTCCCATATCGATCCGAAAACCGGCGAGAAGACCATCAACCAGGCGGCGATCCCGCATATCGGTCAGACCACGGTCAATTGTCCGGCCGATCCGGGCGGCCGCGGCTGGCCGGCGACCGCGTATAATCCGAAGACCGAAACTTTATTCTTGCCGCTTAATGAATTCTGCTCGAACACGACCCCGACGCCGCTCGATCCCGGTCAGGCTTATACGGGCGGCGGACGCGCCATCTTCTCTCGCACGTTGGTGCCGCACAGCGATGGCAACGTTGGGCGCATCGACGCGATTAAATTGAGCGATCGTTCCAACGTTTGGTCGTTCCGCGAAAGAGGACCCGCCACCGGCGGCGTGCTGCCAACGGCGGGTGGCGTGGTGTTCGAGGGCGGTTGGGATCGTATCTTCCGTGCTTTCGACGACACGACGGGCAAGGTGTTGTGGCAGTTGCGCACCAATAACGCGATCAATGGTTTTCCGGTCGCCTATTCGGTGAACGGCCGCGAATACGTCGCGGTGTCGGTTGGCAATGGATCGAGCCATGCCAAATCGCTCGCGACGCTGACGCCGGAACTGACCGTGCCTGACGGTGGCTCGGTGTTGTGGGTCTTCGCGCTGCCCGAC
>PLSZ01000501.1 GCA_003164305.1 Acetobacteraceae bacterium | reverse complement strand
CGAACTGGCCGAGCAGGTGCGGGCGCGTTGGTCCTCGATCAAGGTGCTGCTGACGTCAGGATTTACGGGCGATCAGATGAGCCGGCGTACCGGCGAGTTGCGCACGACGTCGCGTCTGCTCGATAAGCCGTATGACCTTGAGGAACTGGCCCGCGCGGTGCGCGAAGCGTTGGATGGATAAAATCAGGGCGTGTGACTGCTTCGCCGGGCTGGNNCATTTATCGTCATGGTCCGGCTCGATGTTTAGGCCGGAGACATCCTTGACGTACGTTCGGAGACATCCCTGACGGTGTTGTGCCAAAGTCCAAACTATCTTCGATATAGGTGACGCTCAGCCTGGAGACCAGCGTGACCACGCCTGGCCACGGGGATGGGAGAACGGTCTGCGTCGCCGGCCGTTCATTCGTGAGTGAGCATTGATCGATGACCGGTGGCTGATCCCACCGCGAAGCGTTACGTGACGAAACCCTGGCCATCTGCGGTCGCCGTTTTCTGGTTCGGCTGGAGTGCCGTTTTCTCGTCCCGGCCTGAACCTTCCCCGCCCTCGCGCGGGGCCGCGGTCAAGCATGGCCTCGCCCTTTCGCGAGGCCACCGCCATGGGCGGCGCGAAGCGTCCTTGAGGGCGGTTCCGCGCGAGGGCAGCCTCGGGCATGCCGGGATGGCCAGCCTTCACGTGGTGACAGCCGCGAGACGCGGACACCGGGGTCATGCCTGGGATCCGCGTCCGGAACACGACCGGACGATCGCGGCATCTTCCGATGAAACTCGAAGTTCTACCTCAGCGATTTCGAAACGCATGAAAAACGCACGCCAGACCCCGTCCGTGCCGCCCGGCCGCAACGCGATGTCCAGGCCAGCGAAAGCCTGCGACAGTTTCACCCGCCGTCCCTGGAACCGCGCGGCGCCGTCGCGCGACACCCGCCGGACCTGGTCCGTCGTATAATACTCTGGCGTGGGTAACGTTTCGGGGAAGCAGACCGGGCTCGCGCGGTACCGGCTCGCCGGCACCGCCAGGCCAAGAGCCTCATGCGGACGTTCTTCATTATATTTCCGCCGCCACACGTCGAACGCCGCCTGACCCGCGGCGAGATCGGTCATGCGCAGCGCTTGCAACAACTCCACATTCAGCGTGCGATGAAACCGCTCGTCCTTGCCTTGCGTCTGAGGGTGATACGGACGCCCGTGATACAGACGAACCCCGACCCGCGTCAGCCAGACCTCGAACGCCGTGTAACCCTCGGCCCCGCTGCCGCCCCACGGCGAGCCATTGTCCGACAACATCGCCACCGGAAGTCCGTGGCGGCGGAAAATTCCCGTCAGATGACCTTGCACCGTCGCCAGCGTCTCGTCGCCGCACGCGACCAGGCCCAGGGAATAACGGCTATGGTCGTCCAGAACCGTCAGAGGATGGCAACGACCCTGATCCATCGCGACATGGCCCTTGAAGTCCAGCTGCCACAGATCGTTCGGCGCCGGACGCTCGAAACGCTGCACCGGCTGATGTTTGACCGCCTCCGCCGGATCCAGCTTGCCGTGACGGCGCAGCACCTCCGTCACCGTCGAAGGGCTCGGAACACCTTCGATGCCTTGGTTGCGCAGAACCCGCGCCAGCTTCCGGCCGCCCCAACTCTTGTTCTCATCCCGCAATGCGACGATCCGGGCCTCAATCACATCCGAACTGCGCCGCGGACACGTGAGTGGGCGGCGGGAACGGTCCTCAAGACCCGGATCGCCAGCCTCACGGTGGCGGCGAAGGTAACTGAAACCGGTCTGCCGGCTGATCCCGAACCGGCGGCACAGTTCGGCGATGCTCACGCCGCCTTGCTCAGCCAAACGAACAAACTCACGACGGCTTTCCATGATCGATAACGACTTCCAGGACATGGCTGGTGCTCCGCACTGCGATGCCCAAAAGCGTCAACCATGTCTCCGAACGTACGTCAGGTGTGTGTCCGGTCTGTACATAGTTCAGACCGGGCACATTGTTGACAGTTCCTACCCTTGGGGAGGACCTGCCGATGCCCTGGAACGTCACGGATACCGTGGACGAACGTATGCGTTTTGTTGTCGCGGCGCAGAGCGGGACGCTGTCGATGACCGTGGTTTGCGCCGGTTTCGGCATCAGCCGGGAGACCGGCTACAAATGGTTGGCGCGGTACACGGACGGCGGGTTCGCGGCCCTTTCGGACGGCTCTCGCGCGCGGCGTCGGCAATCGACGTCGATGCCGGAGGAGATAACCGTGCTGCTGTTGGCGTTGCGCGAGCAGCGTCCGCGCTGGGGTCCGAAGAAACTCCGGGGATTTCTGACGCGGGATCGTCCGGACCTGAGTTGGCCGGCGGCCTCGACGATCGGTGACCTGCTCAGGCGCGAAGGGCTTGTGACACCGCGGCGCGCGCGCGCGCGTGGTGTTGAGCAAATCCAGCCGCATTCGACAGCGCTGGCGCCGAACGAGATCTGGGGCATCGACTTCAAGGGTTGGTTCCGTACCCGGGACGGCACGCGGTGTGATCCGCTGACGGTCACCGATGTCATGAGCCGCTACCTTCTTTTATGCGAGATCGTCGCACCGACGCTGGAAGGCGTCTGGCCGGCGTGTCAGCGTCTGTTCGCCGAACACGGACAACCCCGCGCGTTTCGTATGGACAACGGTTCGCCGTTCGGCTCGAAAGGCGCTGCCGGTCTGACGAAGCTTTCGGTTCTCTGGATCAAGCTGGGTATCGCGTTGGAGCCGATCACGCCGGGCCATCCAGGAGAGAATGGGCGCCATGAGCGGATGCACCGGACGCTGAAGCAGGAAACCTCAACGCCGCCGGCCGCGTCGTCCGCCGAGCAACAACGCCGCTTCGACCGGTTCCGCGTGGATTTCAACGAGGTGCGGCCGCATGAGGCGCTCGGACAGCGGACGCCCGCGTCGGAGCATCGGGCCAATGCGCGGCTTTATACCGGGCGGCTGGACGATCCATGGTACGATGCGGAGCATCGCGTGCTGGCCACGGGGCAGATCCGCTGGCAAGGCGGGCTCTTATATATATCCGAGGCGCTGGCCGGTGAGCTGATTGGTCTGGTGGTGTTGCCCTCCGGCGATCATATCGCCCGGTTCGCCACCATCGACCTGGGTGTGATCAGCCGTGGGACAAGCGACTTCACGCGGTTTGGCGCGGCGCGGCCAGGGCGCGTCCAATCACGCCGGGCCGGGGAGCCGGGCGGCGGCGACGCGGCCACACATCCGGTCCGGAGCGTCAATGATGACCAAACGCCATAAGTCATGACTTATGCCGAATACGGTTGTTCGTCGTGGTCTGGCCTGATCATCTTTACCAGCACGGTGCCACGAGAGATCGCCGGGCCAGCCGGTGAGGCGCCGGTGCGTGCCGGTCAGAACGGATGACCATCGATGTGGTTTTCGGCTCATATCCCGACTTGTGGCGAGTCTGCCGCGGCGCGGAACACGGCGGAAGGTCCGGTGCTCGCCGTCCTCGCCATGCTCGCGCGCAAGGGCGCGGCCGCGCGTGGCTCCGGGCGGCTCCGCTCCTCTCTTCCCCCCGTGTTCCGCGCCGCGGCTTTGGCGTCCCCAGGTCGGGGCGGGAAAGCAGTCGCGCCGATCGAACGGGAAAGCTGTTTTCAGGCGGTGGCCGTCGGGTCCGATGCGTCATTCCCCGGATGGGCGGACACGAAT
>PLSZ01000681.1:217-3190 GCA_003164305.1 Acetobacteraceae bacterium | reverse complement strand
GGCTTAATTGACGACACGCCCTAGTGTCTTAGTGTCTTAGTCGTAATGCTTACAGGTGCTCGCACGGGCTCGATCGGTCGGACAGAGGTGATGTCGAGGCATGCGAAAAATCCTGCATCTCTGATTTTGGTTGGCCGATTCCGGGATGATGAAAAAGGCAGACTCCGCCACTCCCTTTCGCTTATCCTGCTGCGTACCTTGGCTTTTCCCCTGGTTGACGTCCCGAAACGGCGCGCCAGGCTGGCACCGAATCAAACGATAGTCCTGAGCGAGTCGTGGCTTGGGCTAGCGAAACAAATTGGCGATCCCGTTCACCAGGGGGTCAAACGGCCTGGCGCTGGTCTCTCGCCCGCCGTTGGCGTTTCGCCAATCTTCCTCGCGGGAAATCGCAGCCTCGGACCGAGCGACGCCGCGGTCATACGCGCGCCGCGTGATTTCGTGCCGGTCCGCTTCGACCGCCAGGTCCCGCCGCTGCTCCTGCGCGCGGGTCATCAGGTCGCCGTATTTGTAGGTGGGGCGAATGTAGTAATCGGCCGCGCGCGCACGGCAATCGCTCTGCGCGGTCAGGCTGTCAGGGTAACGCGTTACGCAGGCATTCTTCGCGGCGAGGTATTGCCGTTTCGCCGCCGCCGAGTCCATCGGCGGTGGCGTGCAACCCCAGATCAGCACCGGCAAAAGCCACAGCGCGCGAACCGTGATCCGCAAGCGTCAACCCTCCCCCGGCCAGGCGAACACCGCATCGGCCTGAAGTTCCTAACGGCAAGAGCCGTTCGCGGGTTCCCTATTTCGCCGGCGCGGCCTCGATGCGGCGGCTTTTCGCGGCCATCTCGCGGTAGCTGTCCTGCCATTCGCTCGGCCCGTTGGACGGCGAGATCTGCACGGCGGTGACCTTGTACTCCGGACAATTCGTCGCCCAATCGGAATATTCCGTGGTGACGACGTTCGCCTGAGTCTCCGGGTGATGGAACGTGGTGTAAATCACGCCCGGCGCCACGCGCTCGGTGACATGGGCGCGCAACGACGTCTCGCCGGAGCGGCTGGCGAGACGCACCCAGTCGCCGTCGCGAATGCCGCGTTCCTCGGCGTCGTGCGGATGGATTTCCAGGATGTCTTCCTTGTGCCAGACCACGTTCTCGGTGCGCCGTGTCTGCGCGCCAACGTTGTACTGACTTAAAATCCGGCCGGTGGTCAGCAGCAACGGGAAACGAGGGCCGACTTTCTCGTCGGTGGGCACGTATTCGGTGACGACCATCAGGCCCTTGCCGCGCGCGAACCCGTCGATGTGCATGATCGGCGTGCCGTTGGGCGCTTTTTCGTTGCACGGCCACTGCACCGAACCCTCGTCCAGCTTCTCATAGGTCACGCCGGCGAAGGTCGGTGTCGTCCGAGCGATCTCCGCCATGATCTCCGACGGATGCTCGTAATGCATCGGATAGCCCATCGCGTTGGCGATCGCCTGGGTCACTTCCCAATCGCCCATGCCGGTGCGTGGTTCGATCACTTTGCGCACGCGATTGATGCGGCGCTCGGCGTTGATGAAGGTGCCGTCCTTCTCCAGGAAGGTGGCGCCGGGCAGGAACACGTGCGCGTAGTTCGCTGTCTCGTTCAGGAACAGGTCGTGCACGACGACGCATTCCATGGCCCCCAGGCCGGCGGTGACATGGCGCGTATCGGGATCGGATTGGGCGATGTCCTCGCCCTGGATGTAGATACCTCGGAACGTGCCTTCGACGGCGGCGTCGAGCATGTTGGGAATGCGCAGGCCAGGCTCGGGGTCGATCGAAACGCCCCATTCCTTCTCATAGATCGCGCGCACGGCGGGTTCGGACACGTGGCGATAGCCGGGCAGTTCGTGCGGAAAGCTGCCCATGTCGCAGGCGCCCTGCACGTTGTTCTGGCCACGCAACGGGTTCACGCCGACGCCGCGGCGGCCGAGATTGCCGGTCGCCATCGCGAGGTTGGCGATCGCCATGACCGTGGTGCTGCCCTGGCTGTGCTCGGTCACGCCGAGCCCGTAATAAATCGCACCGTTGCCGCCGGTCGCGTAAAGCCGCGCGGCGCCGCGGATCAACGCCGCCGGAACGCCGCTGACTTTCTCCACTTCTTCCGGGCTGTTGCGTGGTTCCGACACGAACGCGGCCCACTCGGCGAACGCGTCGGTCTCGCAACGGGATTGCACGAATTCCCGATTGACCAGGCCTTCGGTGACGATGACGTGCGCCAGGGCGTTCATCACCGCGACATTGGTGCCGGGCCGCAACGGCAAATGATACGACGCCTGGACATGCGGCATGCGCACCAGGTCGATGCCGCGCGGATCGATGACGATCAGCTTCGCGCCTTGCCGCAGCCGCCGCTTCATGCGCGAGGCGAACACCGGATGCGCGTCGGTCGGGTTGGCGCCGATAACCAGGATGACGTCGGCCTCATCGACGCTGTCGAAGTCCTGCGTTCCGGCCGAGGTGCCGAATGTCGTTTTCAACCCGTAACCGGTCGGCGAGTGGCAGACCCGCGCGCAGGTATCGGTGTTGTTGTTGCCGAACGCCGCGCGGGTGAGTTTCTGCACCAGATAAGTTTCCTCGTCGGTGCAGCGCGACGACGTGATCACGCCGACGGCGCCTTTGCCGTACGACGCCTGGATGCGTTTGAACTCCGACGCGACACGGCCGATCGCTTCGTCCCAGGTCACCTCGCGCCAGGGATCGGACGTTTTCTCGCGGATCATCGGTTTGGTGACGCGGTCGGGATGGTTGGCGTAACCCCAGGCGAAGCGGCCCTTCACGCAGGAATGTCCGTGATTGGCCTTGCCATCTTTCCACGGCACCATGCGCACGACCTGATCGCCGCGCATCTCGGCCTTGAAACTGCAACCGACGCCGCAGTAAGCGCAGGTGGTCACCACCGAGTGTTCCGGCTGGCCCATCTCGACGACGGATTTTTCCATCAGAGTCGCGGTCGGACAGGCCTGCACGC
>PLSZ01000681.1:0-150 GCA_003164305.1 Acetobacteraceae bacterium | reverse complement strand
CGATGCATTTCGAGGCGTCGAAGTTAAAGTACGGATTGGATCCATCGACCGGCGACGCCAGATGGTTGTCGCCTTCGTAACCGTAACGGACTTCGCGCAGCCCGACCTCCCCGGCGGTGTCCTGCAATTCGCAGTTGCCGTTGGCGGAGC
>PLSZ01000303.1:36915-41322 GCA_003164305.1 Acetobacteraceae bacterium | reverse complement strand
TCGTAGCCGATCAGCAGCGCGATCATCGCCAGGATCACGGCGCTGGTGAACCCGGCCAGATCGCCCAGTTTGCCGGTGCCGAAGGTGAAGCGGGGGTCCTCGGCGTGGTTATGGGCGTAGCTGTAGGCCAATGCCGCGAGCAGCAGGGCGCCCGCGTGCGTGCTCATGTGCATCCCGTCGGCGACCAGCGCGATGGAGCCGAACAGCAGACCGCCGGCGATCTCCGCGATCATCATGGCACCGCAGAGCCAGATCACCATCCAGGCGCGGCGTTCGTTCCGCGCGTGCGCCGCCCCGAGAAACACATGCGAGTGTCCGCCTGGGTGTGCATTGGGAGCGGCGGCGGCGCTCACTTCAGGTAACTCCGTACGACCTCGAGCAACTGGCTCGCGGCGTCGGCGTTGAGCGCGGTCGGGAATTGTTCGGCATCGACCAAATGGGTCCGGACATGGTCTTCGACGACTTCCGCCATCAGCCCGGCCATGGCGCCGCGCACGCCGGCGATCAGATGCATGACCTGCTCGCAGCCGGTTTCGCTGTCCAGCGCCCGTTCGATGGCGTCGACCTGGCCTCGGATGCGGCGCACGCGCGCCAGCAGTTTTTGTTTTTCCCGGATGGTGTGGGTCATGCGACCTTATGGCATAGCCCCCCTCCCTATGTCACGAGCGATCCGCCGGAGCCGTCCGCCAGCCCTTTGGCGCCCGTGCCGCGGCTGATGTCGCATTGGAACCAATCCCGGAACGAATCGTTATTGTTTGGATAAACCGCGCTGGACCGCTTTTGTCCGGCGTCGTAAAATCGAGCGAGGCGCCATGGGGAAGCGGCGCCAGTTGTGAAAGCGCGGAAGCAGCATGGCGTCGGATTTGTCGCAGCCCAACGTCTCGTCCGCGGGATCGGGGGGGCCGGACCTGAACCACGAAGAGCCGACGCCTGGTCAGGGCGATAAACTGACGTCCCCAGGCGCGACGCCCGATTTCCTGGCGGGCGGCGGGGAGATGGGCGCGCTGATGCGTGCCAGGGACTGGACCCGGACGCCACTCGGCCCGCCGGAAACGTGGCCGCAAAGCCTGCGGACCGTGATCCGCATTCTGCTGACCTCGCGCTACCAGATGTGGATGGGATGGGGCCCCGAGCTATCGTTCTTCTACAACGACGCCTACCGCCCCACCCTCGGCGTCAAGCACCACTGGGCTCTTGGCGCGCCGGCCAGCGAGGTGTGGAAGGAAATCTGGCCGGACATCGGGCCGCGCATCGAACACGTGCTGCGCACCGGGGAGGCGACCTGGGACGAGGCGCTGTTGTTGCTGCTGGAACGCAGCGGCTACCCCGAGGAAACCTATCACACGTTCTCATACTCGCCGCTGTCCGACGACAGCGGCGCGATCGTCGGCATGCTGTGCGTGGTCACCGAGGAAACCGACCGGGTCATCGGCGAGCGGCGCCTGACCAGCCTGCGTGAACTCGCGTCGGAAGTCGCCGGCAAATTCACCCGCGCCGAAGTCCTGGACGCGGTCAGGCAAGGGCTTGGCGGCAATCTCCGGGATTTGCCGTTCGCCCTGACGTATTTGTTCGACGCCGACGGGCTGGCGCGGCTGGCCGGCGTGACCGGCGTCGGCGCGGGCCATGCCATTGCCCCCGCCGTCATCGATCCGGCCGATCCAGACGCCATCTGGCCGGCCGCCGAGGTCCGCGACCGCCGCGTGACCGTGATGGCCACCGGCCTCGACGGCCGCTTCGACGAAATCCCATCCGGCGGCTGGGAGAAGTCGCCCATGGAGGCGGTGATCGCGCCGATCGCGCGCCAGGGTCAGGACGAACCCGCCGGGTTCCTGGTCGCCGGCGTCAATCCGTACCGCCGCCACGATGAGACCTGGTTCGGTTTCATCAATCTCATCACCGGCCAGATCGCCTCCGGTCTCGCCAACGCCGACGCCTATGAGGAGGAGCGCCGGCGCGCCGAGGCGCTGGCGGAAATCAATCGCGCGAAGACCACCTTCTTCTCGAACGTCAGTCATGAGTTTCGCACACCGCTGACCCTGATGCTCAGCCCGTTGGAGGATGTGCTCGCCGCCGCCGCCGGCCCATTGCCGCCGGGCCAGGAAGCGCTGGTCCGGGTGGCCCATCGCAACGGCGTGCGGCTGCTGAAACTCGTCAACACCCTACTGGATTTTTCCCGTCTCGAGGCGGGCCGCGCGCAGGCCGGTTTCGCGCCGGTCGATCTGGCGGCGTTCACCGCCGAACTGGCGTCGAATTTTGACTCGGCGGTCGAACGCGCCGGGCTGACGCTGACCGTCAATCGCGCCCCGTTGCCGGGCCCGGTCCATGTCGATCACGACATGTGGGAAAAGGTGATCCTCAATCTGCTGTCGAACGCCTTCAAGTTCACGTTCGAGGGCGAGATCGCGGTGGACATCGGTCCCTCCCCCGACGGCGCGTTCGCCGAGGTCACGGTGCGGGACTCGGGCATCGGCATCCCGGACGATGAAATCCCGCATTTGTTCGAACGGTTCCGCCGCGTGGAGAACGCGCGTGGACGATCGATCGAGGGCAGCGGCATCGGGCTGGCTTTGGTGCGCGAACTGGTGCGCCTGCACGGCGGCTCGATCCGCGTGGCGAGCACGGTCGGGCGAGGCAGCGCGTTCACCGTATCGATCCCATTCGGCACCGATCATCTGCCGCCCGAACAGGTGCGTTCGGCCTCGTCGCTGATGTCAACGTCGCTGGTCTCCACGAATATCCGGGCGGATGCGTATATCGACGAAGCATTGGGCTGGCTGTCGGATCAACCGGCGGACGCCGATGACCGCGCGCCCGTCGCGGCGATGGACGATCTCGGCGATGTCGCGCTGTCGGAAGGCGCGCTCGATCGCCTGATCCTGCTCGCGGACGATAACGCCGACATGCGGAATTATCTGCGCCGGCTGTTGCTGGCCGCGGGCTATCGGGTCGAAGCCGTCACGGATGGCGCGCTGGCGCTGGCGGCGGCGAGACGGTCGCGGCCGCATCTGGTGCTGTCCGATGTCATGATGCCGAATCTCGATGGATTTGGTTTGCTGGCGGAGCTGCGGAAAGACCCGGAGCTGCGCGATACGCCGATCCTGCTGCTGTCGGCGCGCGCCGGAGAGGAAGCCAGGATCGAAGGCCTGACCGCGGGCGCCGACGACTACCTGACCAAGCCATTCAGCGCCCGCGAGTTGCTCGCCCGTGTCCGCGCCAATCTCGACATGGCCGAACTGCGGCGCGAAGCGGTGCGCATCGAGAACGAACTGCGCCAGGCAGCGCAACTGGCGCGGGAGCGGGCCGAGGGGATCCTGGCCAGCATCAACGACGGCTTCCTGGCGCTGGATCGCGCCTGGCGCTTCACCTACATCAATGCCGCGGCCGAACGGATGCTGAGCCGTTCCGGGAGCGAGCTGATCGGCCGCGCGCTGTGGGAAACCTATCCGACCATCCTGGGCACCACGGTCGATACGCATTTCCATCGCGCCATGGCGGAACGGATCACGACCTCGTTCGAGAATCATTACGAACGCGAGAGGCGCTGGTTCGAGATCCAGGCGTTCCCGGCGCGCGATGGCGGCCTGTCGATCTATTTCCGCGACATCACGGACCGCAAGACCGCCGAGGAAGCGTTGCGTCGCCTCAACGAAACGCTGGAGACGCAGGTCGCCGAGCGGACCGCGGAGTTGCGCGCCAAAGAAGCCCGGCTGCGCACCATTTTCGAAACCAGCTACACCTTCCAGGGGCTGATGTCGGTTGACGGAACCTTGCTGGACGCGAATACGACGTCGCTCGAGGCGATCGGCGTTCCGGCCGGCGCGGTGCTCGGCAAGCCGTTCTGGGAGACGCCGTGGTTCACCGGCACGCCCGGTATGACGGAGGCGGTGCGCGACGCGATCCCGCTGGTCGCCGGCGGCGAAACGATCCGCCGCGAAATCCATGTCGCTCTGCCCACCGGCGGCTGGCGCTGGTTCGATTTCCAGATGCGTCCGGTGCGCGACGCGTCAGGCGCCGTCGTCGCCATCGTGCCGGAAGCGGTCGAGGTCACCGCGCGGCGCCAGGCCGAGGAAGTCATTCGCCAGGCGCAAAAGATGGAAGGCATCGGCCAGATCACCGGCGGCGTCGCGCACGACTTCAACAATCTGCTGACCATCATCGTCGGCAATCTCGAATCGTTGCGGCGTCAGTTGCAGGCGCCGGAGCCAAATTTCGCGCGCATCGACCGCTCGGCCGACAGCGCCATGCGCGGCGCGCAGCGGGCGGTCTCGCTGACCCAGCGCCTGCTGGCGTTCTCCCGGCAACAACCGCTGGATCCAAAGCCGCTCGATGTCAGCGGGCTGGTCAGCGGAATGTCGGATTTGCTGCGCGGCACGCTCGGCGAGCAGGTCGCCATCGAAACGGTACTGG
>PLSZ01000303.1:0-36865 GCA_003164305.1 Acetobacteraceae bacterium | reverse complement strand
GATCGCGACATCGGGCGTGCAAATGGACGACGTCGACGCGGTGGCGTACGGCGACATGGCGCCCGGCGCTTACATCGTGCTGACGGTCGCCGATACCGGCACCGGCATGTCGCCGGAGACGCTGGCGAAGGCCTTCGAACCGTTCTTCACGACCAAGGATGTCGGTCACGGCACCGGTCTGGGCTTGTCTCAGGTCTATGGCTTCGTCCGCCAATCCGGCGGTCACGTGAAAATCCACAGCGAGGCAGGCAAGGGCACCACGGTGAAGCTGTATCTGCCGCGCCACCGCGCTTCCAACACGGTGGAAGCGGAGGTTCCGGTCTCCAATATCGCGCACGGCCGTCTCGATGAAACGATTCTTGTCGTCGAGGACGAGGAAGATGTCCGGGCCTATACCAGCGGGGTGCTGCGGGAACTCGGCTATACCGTGGTCGAGGCGCCGAACGGCCACGTCGGCCTGGATCTGCTGGAGCGGCACCCGGACATCCAGTTGCTGTTCACCGACGTCGGATTGCCTGGCGGAATGAATGGCCGCCAGCTCGCCGAGGCCGCGAAACAACGCAAGCCGTCGCTGAAGGTTTTGTTCACCACGGGATACGCGCGGGACGCGATCATCCACGACGGACGGCTCGATCCGGGGGTGGTGCTGATCGCCAAACCGTTCAGCTTCGCCGCGATCGCGGAGAAGCTGCGCGACGTTCTGGACGCCGCCGCCGCGTGAGTCTGGGCCCCGCTGGCCGCGACGCGGCGGGCGTGGCCGTTGCGACCTCCCTTGAGACCTCCCTATCCAACCCGGCCCATCGCGCGCAGCCTTTCTTCCAGCCGCGCGCGGTTGCGGCCGAGTGGCGCGGCGTTGGTCATGTCGCTGATCTTCGCAAACGCTTCGTCGAACATCTCCAATGTCACCGGCGCCTCGGGATCGAATTGCACGCCTTCCGACTGATAGTACCGCACCACCGAGAACCCGCCGGCCGCCGCCGCGATGATCTGGCCGGTGACGGCGCAGTTCTCGCTCGCCATCCAGGCCACGGCGGGAGACACCAGTTCCGGCTTCATGTATTTGCGCATCGCTTCCGGCAACAAATCCTCGGTCATGCGGGTGCGCGCGGAGGGGGAGATCGCGTTGATCAGGATATTATACCGCGCGCCTTCCAGCCGCAGCACGTTCATCAGGCCATTCACCGCCATCTTCGCGGCGCCGTAATTGCTCTGCCCGAAATTGCCGATCGTTCCGGAACCCGATGTCGTGACGACGATGCGGCCGTAACGCGCCTCCCGCATCACGGGCCACGCCGCCTTGGTGCAGTACACGGTGCCCATGTAATGCACCTGGGAGGTAAATTCGAAATCCTCGATCGACATGTTCTGGAACGCCTTGTCGCGCAAAATGCCGGCGTTGTTCACAAGGATGTCCAGCCTGCCCCACGTCTTCACCGCGGTATCGATAATGCCTTGCGCCGATTCCCGGTCCGCGACGGAGTTGTAGTTGGCGACCGCCTCGCCGCCCGCCGCCTTGATTTCCTCAACGACATGATCGGCGACCGCGTTCGCGCCGCCGCGGCCATCGACGGCGCCGCCCGGATCGTTCACCACCACTTTGGCGCCACGAGAGCCCAGAAGCAGCGCGTGCTCCCGGCCGAGGCCCGCGCCCGCGCCCGTGACAATGGCGACACGGCCGTCAAATCGGATGGTCATTGGGAGATTCCTTCCTGGTTCGCGATATTGGGTCATACGGGGACCACGCGGCGTGAAGACTGCCGGATCGGATCGCCGGGTCAAGGTGCGCCGTGCTGGTGGCAGCGCTGATTGTCCCACTGGTCGCCCCATTGACGGCACGGGGCAACCGACCCGCTTGTCCCGCGTTCCCGGTCTGGCACCAGCGCCTCGGGCGATTTCTCGCGGTGGCGTTTCATCGAAAGGGATCTCAATGCCAGCCAGACCATGCGCGCGCGCGCGGCCGCGCATCCCCTCCCGCGCCCGATCGTTTCCGTCCCGTGACCTCATTCTTCCTGGGCTTTTGCTGCTCGGCGCGGGCGTGCTGATCGCGAGTCGCGCGAACACCCCTCCGGTCGGCAACGCGCGCGTGCCGGAACCCGCGAAACCGGTCGATCTGATCCGTTATCTCGGCCGCTGGTACGAGATCGCCCGGTATGACATCAGCTTCGAGCGCGGCTGCGAGGGCGTGACGGCGGAGTACGCGTTGCGGCCTGACGGACTGATCCGCGTGGTGAACACGTGCCGCGTGGGACAGCCGGACGGACGAGCGCGCTCGGCCGAGGCCAGGGCGAAGGTGGTCGAGGGGTCCGGCAACGCCAGGCTGAAGGTGTCGTTCTTTGGCCCGTTCTTTGTCGGCGATTACTGGGTGCTCGACCATGCTGACGACTATTCGTGGTCGATCGTCGGAGAGCCGCGCGGCCGATATTTGTGGCTGCTCTGCCGGGACGCCACGCCGCCGGACGCCGTCAGGGATATGTTGGTCGCGCGCGCCGGGGCGCTGGGATACGATACCTCGATGTTGCGAATGACCCGGCAGCGGCCGGGGTGATGGGCGGCGCGGGGGGAAGTGCCCCGATGCGCATCGGGATAAGGCCGCCGAAGGCGAAAACCTGACCCCGCGCGTCATCCGCGGGCTCGACCCGAGGGTCGGCCAGCCCAGGCACCCTGACCGACTTTCGATTTCCTTGGCGCGTCGAGAGATCCTCAGGTCGAGCCCGGGGATGACCGGAGAGGCAAATATCTCCCGCCGGTGGCGTGTCGTGATGCCTGTGTGGCGTGATGTCCGCGGGGATCGCGGGGGGATACATGCGACCGGCGAAGCGGGCCCAGGCTGGTATCGCGACGGGGTCCATTCCGGTGCGAGTGGGCGGCGGCGCGCCGGGCGACGCAGGGCCGGCGCTCATCGCAGGCGATAACGGCCTGGTGTTCCCGGCGCCGCAACGGGAAACGGACGGCGCCGCGCGGATCGCCGCCGTGGCGGGACACGCGTCAGACCGGGATTCGCGCGGCCAGACCCGGCCGATACAAGGCGACGCGACCGAACCGTTGCTATCGGACGCGGCGATCGAAGAAATCCTGCTCGACGGGCTCGATCCGGAGACCAAACAGCAAATCCGGGACGCGGTGGCGCGCACGCTCCAGGCCACGCGGTAACGCCGCGGAATCGCCGGCCGCCGCGCCGTTCAGCGATGCGGTAACAGCGCCCCGGCCGAGGGCCCGTTGGCGGCGCGGACCAAAAACACGGCGTAGCGCTCGAGTTCCATGCCATCGCTGGAGCGGGCGATATCCGGGAGGCGGGTCGCGTCGCGCCACTCGGCGGGATTTGGCGCGTCGCCATACCGTTCCGGACGAATCAGGATGCCTCGTTGCTCGCCGGTCGCGTCGCGAGGCAGCGTGGTGGGCGCCCAATGCGGACCAGCGCCCACGACGGGGGCGCCGGTCGGCGACGACCAGGCCAGTTGCGAGGCGATACCGTATGGTTCGGCGGCGATGAACGTGGCGCCGGACGCCTGACGCGCGGCCTCGGCCTGGGACGCCAGGTCGGCCCAACCGAACAACTGGCGGGCCATGGGATCGCGGCCGCCGGCAAGCGCGGGCCACCCGGTCGTGACGTGAATGTAAAGCATGGCGGCGATGGCGAAGCCGAGCGTGGCGGACGGCCAGACCAATCGGCGCCAGACGCGGCGGGTCAGACCCGAGGCGGCGACGGCCGCCGCCGGATAGATGATCGCCGGCCAATTGCCTTGCACCCGATCGCCCAGAGCATGTTGCAGGAAAACCAGCGCGGGCGGCACGGACAACGCGGCCAGCAAGGTCCACGCGGGATCACGGGTGCGCGCGGTCATGGCCACCGCGAGCACGATCCCGGCCACGAACAACACCGCGATCCCGGGAGTCGCCAGGCCGAGCTGGCCGGCGGCGAGTTCGGCGATGAACCCGAGGGCGCGCTCCGGCCGCCAGTTGGCGACGCGGCCGCCCTGTCGCAGCAGGCCGATCCAGTCGTTCTGAGCGTTCCAGATCACGACCGGCAGAAACAGCAGCGCCGCCAGCAACGCTCCCAGCCACGGTTCTCTTCGCCGCGTCCATCCTGGGCTGGCGATGAGGATGTAAAGGCCCAGGCCGATGGGCAGAAACGCGGCGGTGTACTTGCTCAGGCCGGCGAGGCCGGCGGAGAGCCCGGCGGCGATCCACCAGGCGGACGGACCGCCGGTCGCGACCCGCGCGGCGGCCCACATCGTGGCGGTCCAGAACAACAGCAGCGGCGTGTCGGGGGTCATAACGACGGCGCCCACTCCCATCGCCAGCGTCGCGTTCAGCAGCACGGCGGCGGTCAGGCCAGCGTTCCGGCCGGGAAACAGGCGGTTGCCGGCGTCGTGGAGAAGCAACGTGCCGAGCGCCGCGGCAAATGGGCCCAGCAAACGGACGCCCAACGGGTCCGCGGCCCCCAAAGCTGTCCCTGCCCGGATCCACAACGCGACCATCGGCGGATGATCGAGATAGCCGGCGGCGAGGGCCCGGGACCAAACCCAGTAATAGGCCTCATCCGGCGCCAGCGGCGTGACGGCGGCCACCCAAAGGCGGACCAGCGTCAACGCCACGAGGCCGGCGACGGGCCATGTCATCCAGCGCGGCATTGTCCGGGTCGTTCCATGGAGCGAGGTGGTGTCCGTGTATGGGGGAACGGCTACGCCAGCTGGCGCCCGGTGGCCAGCGCGGAAGCAGCGGGGCGCGGGCCGGAACTTCGCGAGGGGTTTTGCCCAGGGCATTGCCGTGTCGGGGGAACAAACCAGGAAAAGTGTCACCCATGTGCCCGGTCCAAAGTTGTTACCCTTGGAGCCGGCGGGGCGGGGGAAACATCACGCGTTTCGGAATAAGCTCCGGACCGCGCACGATCTTCGCCGTGCCACTCTTTTCGGTCTCGATCCGCCGGTCGCTCGCGACACACACCCGCTCCAATTTCCCGCGCCGGGGCGCTTCCACGGATGCTCGGGCTTGAGCCCGAGGATGACGATGGGGGTCACTTCCGTCCGGCGCTGACCCTGATGGCCATGGGGGGAAACGCGGCGCTTCTTCCCGTTTGACCCCGGCGTCCGATCTCCCTAAACATGACCCCGCAAACGCTGTGTCCGGGATCTCCCGGGTTTGGTTCTTCTCCCGGCGGAGGGGTGGCCGAGTGGCTGAAGGCAGCGGTTTGCTAAACCGCCGTACGGGGTCAACCCGTACCGTGAGTTCGAATCTCATCCCCTCCGCCAACTCTGTTTTTTCCAATTACTGACCGTCCGAACCGCTGTTTCGCGCGACAAATCGACCAACGTCCGACCATCGCATATGTTCGAGGCAGGGTCAGGACACGCGATCCCTGTCTCGCCAGGCAACGCCACCGCTGGTTCGTCCGGAAGGTTGTTCCGCCTGACGTGAGGGACGTCATCGGCGAGNNCCAGCTTATCAAGGGTGCCGATAAAGACCGCTGCCTGATCGCCAGCAATGCGAAAAATAACCATGGCGAGCGAAGCCGGCGCATCGGGAAACGATTCGGTTGGTCGAAGACGGAACCTGGTTTCGATGGCCGCCGCGTCTTCCATTCCATCAGCAAAACAGTGGCCCGGGCCAGCAAGAAGATCGCCTTCCGTGCCGCGAAGGAATTGAAGCAGGCGCTTTGGCCAAGGCTCGGCCACGACAACGACCGGACTTGTGTCCGGCGATCATCATCCATACATCGTGTGTTTCCCCCATCGTTACCCTTGGTGCCGCCACAGCCGCTCTGCTGCCTTGGGGGCACCCACGACCTTGAAAGGACTGACGATGAACGCTCGATTTCTCCGAGATGAGGCGGCACGGTTTCGAGGCATGGCCGAGGATGCCGACCGTGAAGCGACAAGGGTGAGGTTCCTCGCGATGGCGGCGGACTATGAGGCTCGGGCCAAGCTCGCCAATGAATTGACCGACCCTGACCCCGACCCAGGGGAGGCGAGCGGTGAGGCGGTCGAGCCGACGCGGGATGAGCCGCCGAAGATCACGCTCGACAGGAAGATCGCCACGGGATCGAAGGAGACGGTGGTGATTCCGCGCCGGCCTGTCGGTCGCCCAAGGCGAGAATGATGTTGGAAGCGGAAGCCCTTGTTCTCAACAGGGAATACGCCGAAACCGGGTTGATCGCCTTGGCTGAAATCGCGCTCGACATGCAACATCCCGCGTCAGCAACTCCGCTGCCTGTTGTCGCCGCCGGTTCACGAAAAGGTCTCGTGCCAGGGGCGATCCCGGTGGTCGGAGCCTGAGATAGCAAGAACCCATGTCAGCGAAACTTACCCCCGCCAAAGTTGAGAAGTTCGAAGCTCATATCAAGAGAAGCTATGAAGGTGTCGTATTTGACCTGATGGTCACGCACAACCTTCGCCTGGGAAGGATCCTGGAGCTAATCTGGATTATCGTCCAAGACCGAAAGCGAGGCATCGGCACGGCGATCATGCGAGAGCTTTGCGAATTCGCCGATCGCCATGCGGCGGAGATCAGGCTGACTCCGGCGTCGAAAGGCGATTACGCCGCGACGACCTCTCGCGCCAGATTGGTTCGCTTCTATAAGCGTTTTGGATTCGTGAAAGACAGAGGTCAATCCCACGAGTTCACGACCATTCCGGTTTTGGTTCGGAAGCCTGTCGTTTGAATTCCAACTCAGACAATATCATGTTTCGTTCGCCGGTCGCCAGAGATGAACCTGGCAAGTAGCGGTTCTCATTTTGACCGACGCGCGTCCCACATCGTCATGCCGGGCCTGGCCCGAGCATCACTCGACTCACATCCGTTGTTGATTTTCCACAATATTTCCGTCGTTCGCGTGTCGGCGGATGCTCGGGTCAAGCCCGAGCATGACGTCGAACGGACAACGATCCGCCAAAATGAGAACTGCTGTCCCCCACCCTGATGGCTTGCCATCGAATGGGCGATGCTGTCCTGGTGACGATCGTGAGCGGTCTGGGCGTGACCTCGGATCGGGATCAGCAAGGCAAGCAACAGGATTGCGCGGCGCATCATCGACTCTTCCGATGGTGAACATTCCGCGTTCCTGTCGCATCGGGGGAAATGGTTCGCGCCGTGCGTTTCCCTTGGCGGCATTGCCGCACGACGCTGGCCTCCGGTTCATTGTGCCGCCAGATACCCCGTCATGAGGCTGACTGCCCAGGAGTCCGCGCCCGCTCAGAGCTCGCCGGTGTCGGGGTGCTGCAAGTGCCACAACCGGTGGTGTGCCGCGATCAGGCTCTCGACATGTCTCCGGCGATCGGCTCCGGCGGCCAAGGGGCGTTGCGCCAACAGGATTTCCACGACCTGAAGCAATCGCTCCGCCACCTCGAAATCACGTTGATCGCAGGCCTGGTGGAACGCGACCAGGATCTTGTCGGACAACCGCCTGCCATGACGCGGCGTGCCCCCCGGTCCTGAGTCCCGGCCAATCCCAGAGACGTGATTCATGGGCGCATCATGCGGACGCACTGGTTACGGGCGGTTTTCACAAGACGGCGCCACCGAACGACGCGGTGAGCCTGCTGGCAGGACGTGGATTGACCGCGTCGCGCGGGGCCGGATCACCCGGCGAAGTGCCAAGGGAAAGGGGGTCCGCCATTCCCCGGTCCGAGGATTTGATCCGGGTATACGATCCCTATATATCCCCGCGCGGTCATGCTCGCGGCGCGCGCCCGCGTTGATCCACCGTCAACAACAGCACACCCCCGGAACGATCGGCCGCGTCCGGACTTCATCAAGGTATGACGCGCCGCGCCGCGTGGTGTAATCAACAACCAGGAAAATCCCACGTGGCCCCCCGGTCCGGGCTTCGGGTCCGGGATTTGATACAAGGGGATGGATGAATGTCAGACACGGCCACGCAATCGGAACAAGAAGCGGAACTGGCGCGGCTCATCGTCAGGACGCTGAACCTCGACATGCCCGCGTCCGAGATCGACCCGGAGGCGCCGTTGTTCGGCGACGGCCTCGGACTCGATTCGATCGACGTACTCGAAATCGCGCTGGCGATTTCCCAGACCTACGGTGTGCAATTGCGCTCGGACGACGAAAATAACGCCGAGATTTTCCAGTCGCTGCGCAGCCTGAATCGCGACATCCAGACCCGCCGGACCCACTGAATGGCCGTCGTCTCCGTCCGCGTTCGCAAGGCAGCGGCGATCGGGCTGCTGGTGCTCGCGCCTCTGGCGATCCATGCCGCCATGGCGATGCAGCGCGCCATGCTGCTGGCCGGGATCCTGGTCGTGGCCGAGGCCACATTGATTGCCTGGATCGCCTTGTCGCTGGTGCCAATCCCCAGCCTGCGCTGGTTCGGCTGCGCGGTGGTGCTGGGGCTCACCACCGCGACCTGGCGTCTGGCGCCGGACGGCATCGTCGCCTCATCCGCCATCCCGCACGCCATCGCCTACCTTTCCGTGCTGACCGCCTTCGCCGCCTCGCTGTTGCCAGGCCGCAAAGCCATCATCACCATTTTCGCCGAGCGCTCCCGCGGCACCCTCCCGCCCGCGCTCTTCCGCTACACGCGCCGCGTCACCTGGGCCTGGTGCCTGTTCTGCGCCGCCCAACTGGCCGGCTCCTTGCTGTTGCTGCTGTTCGCCCCCGTCCACGTCTGGTCCGCCTTCGTCAACGTCTGCAACTTCCCCCTTCTGGCGGCGATGTTCTGCGGTGAGTTCGCCTGGCGCAAATGGCGCCACGGCAGTTGGCCGAGGGAACGCCTGACCGACAGTTTCCGCATGGCGGGGCAGGTTACCTCCACCCATGACGCGGCGTAGCGACCGCTTTCGGCGGCACGTGAGCCACGGTCTCTCAGCCATCATGGCCGGGCTCGACCCCATAGGCGCTAAAATAGTGGCACGGATTGATCGGCACCGTTCGTTCATCGTCATGATCCGGCTCGACCGGACCATCGTTCTCCCCAAAATCGCTCTCACCAGTGTGTTGATGCCGATGGTCCGGTCGAGCCGGACCATGACGAGGGATCAGGGGTGCCACGCCGCTCGCCGTGCTATTTCAGCGCCTATGGGGCTCGACCCGGCCATCTCTCGCCGCACTCCGCGGGACGAGATAAGCGGGTCAGGCCGTGCCACGGCGATTCTCGCGTGCCGCGCCACACGAATTCCGGGTGCCAGGCAAGCACCAGGCGGGACCCGATGACGTTCTATCCCTTGCTGCGCGCGCACCAGCCCGACGCGGTCTTCGCGTGGCGCGCCGGCCAGCCGATCACGGCGCAAACCTTTCTCAACGACGTCGCCGTTCTGGCCGAACGACTGCCGGACGGCCCGGTCATCAACCTGCATCCCGACCGCTATCGCTTCACCGTCGGTTTCGCGGCCGCGTTGTGCCGAGGCCACATCAACCTGCTGCCACCCCACGGCGCGCCCGATCTGCTTCAGCAACTGCGCGCCGATTACCCAGGCGTCTGGTGCCTGACCGACGGCGCGTCGCCCGCCACCGGCCTGCCCGAGTTCGCCTACCCCGCGACACTTCCGGCATCGCGCACGGCCGCGCCAATCCCCGTCATCGCGGCCGGGCAACCCGCCTGCGTGCTGTTCACCTCCGGCTCCACCGGAGCCTCGCGCCCGCACGCCAGAAGCTGGGGCGAACTGGTCACCAGCGCTTTGGCCGAGGGCGGCCGCCTGGATATCGCCCGCCTCGCCGGAGCCTCATTGCTCGGCACGGTCCCGCATCAGCACAGCTATGGCCTGGAATCGCTGGTGATGCTGACCTTGCAGCACGGCCTCGCGCTGCACGCCGAGCGCCTGTTCTACCCCGCCGACATCCGCGCCCACATCGCCGCCGCCCGCCGTCCCTCGATGCTCGTCACCACGCCCGTCCACCTGCGCGTGCTGCTGGCCGAGCCGGAGACGCCACCTCCCGTCGATCTTGTGCTGTGCGCCACCGCCCCGCTGGCCACTTACCTGGCCCGTGCGGCCGAGGCCCGCTTCGCCGGCGCGTTGTATGAAATCTACGGCTGCTCCGAAGCCGGTCAGGTCGCCGCCCGCCGCACCGCGGTGACCGAGGAATGGCGCTGTCTCGACGGCATCTCCCTCCGTCAGGACGCCACCGGAACCTGGGCTTCCGGCGTGCCGATCGCGACCGAGACCGTGTTGCCTGATGTCATCGACCTGCGCGATCCGACCCATTTCCTGCTGCATGGCCGCATCGCCGACATGGTCAACGTCGCCGGCAAGCGCACCTCCCTGGTGCATCTGAACTACCACCTGAACGCCATCGACGGGGTGACCGACGGTGCCTTCGTCATGGCTGATACCGCGGGAGACGACTCCGTCAGCCGCCTCGCCGCTTTCGTCGTCGCGCCGGGCCGCACCGCCGGCTTCCTCCTCGCCGAATTGCGCAAACGCATCGACGTCGCCTTCCTGCCGCGCCCACTGTGCCTCGTCCCCGCTCTGCCCCGAAACGCGCTGGGAAAGCTACCCCACGCCGAAGTCCAACGCCTGATCGCCGAAACCTCTCGGCCGATCGGTCCACCGGCGGATGTCCATCCCCCTCCGTCGGACCAGTTAACCCCGCCCTCTCCCCCTGATCCCCAGCCCTCGTCCGATCGTCATCCCCAGTCCTCGGCCGATCGTCATCCCCGGGCTCGACCCGGGGATCAGCCGCCGCCCCCCGACGCCGAAAGCCCGCCCCATGCCGGCGCCGCCACTCATCGCTTCCCTCTCGACCACCCGACCGCCGCGGGCCACTTCCCCGGCAACCCGATCATCCCCGGCGCGGTGCTGCTGCGCGAAATCCTCGCCGCCATCGCCCCACAAGCTGGCGCCTGCGAAATCCGATCCGCCAAATTCCACCGTCCGGTCCGCCCAGGAGACACGCTGGTAACGACGTGGACGGCGGCGGAGAACGGCGATATCCGGTTCACGGCCTCGGTCGAGAGCTCCAGCCGGCCAGCAGTGTCCGGCGCGCTCCGCCCGCCTACCCCGTGAACCGTCCCTCGGCCGCGCGGCGGCGGGAGGAATGGGCCACGCGGCGAGAACGCGGCGCGGTCCCGCTGATCCGGGCCATGGTGTGGATCACCCTGCGTCTGGGCCGCCCCGCCGCGCGCCTGCTGCTGTATCCCGCCTGCGCGTATTTCTTCCTGTTCTCGCCCAGATCCCGCCAGGCGTCGCGGCACTGGCTGACCCGCGCGCTTGGCCGTCCCGCGACCGCTGCCGATGTCTGGCGGCATTTTTTCACATTCGCCGCCTGCGTGCTCGATCGCGTGCTGCTGCTGAACGATCGCGTGGATTTGTTCCACATCGGCATCCATGGCGAGGCCGTGCTGTCCCAGATGCGCGACCGCCACGGCGGCGCCTTCCTGTTCGGCGCCCATCTGGGCAGTTTCGAGGTGATGCGCGCCGCCGCTCGCGCTCTGGGCGATCGCCGGATCAGCCTGGTGATGTATGAGGACAATGCCCGCAAAACCGGTGAGGTGCTGAACGCGATCAATCCCTCATTGGGCATCGAAATCATCAGTCTGGGACGCCCAGGATCGATGATCGCGGTAAAGGAGCGGCTGGATGAGGGGCATCTGGTCGGCGTGCTGGCCGATCGCGGGCTGGACACCGAGCGGCGTGCGAATATCCCGTTTTTCGGTCAACCGGCGCCATTTCCGGTCGGCCCATTTCGCCTCGCCGCGCTGCTGAAACGGCCGATCGTGTTCATGACCGGGCTGTATCTCGGCCGCGGGCGTTACGATATTCATTTCGAACTGATATCGGAGCCGGACCCGGCCACCCGTGCCTCGGACGCGACGATCGAGGCGACGATGCGCCGCTACGTGGAGCGGCTGGAACATTACTGCCGGCTGGCGCCGTTCAACTGGTTCAATTTTTATGAGTTCTGGGGGTGAGCGATCGTCACGGATCCTGCGAACTCGACCGAACATGGCCGGTCGCTCCGCTGCCTGATCTCGACCGTTCGGTGGGATGACGTCCGCGCCCTGCCGCTGACGCCGCAGGTCCCGAGGATGTGGCGGGGCACGAGGTTCTGAGAGCTCTTGACCCTGACCTGAGTGCTCTGGTATCATTCAATGATACAACAAGGAGGCCACCCATGCCCAGCAGCTACACGCTCGGCAAGCATTTTGAATCGTTCGTGCGGGGTCAGCTTGCAAGCGGGCGTTATAACAATGCCAGTGAAGTGCTCCGCGACGCGCTGCGGCTCATGGAGGAGCGCGAACGTAAGATGGCGGCCCTCGATGCCTCGATTGAGCGTGGCATGTCGGGCATCGACGCTGGGCGTGTTCACGACCTCGACGAGGTATGTGACGCACTGGACGCGGAACTGGCCGCGCTACCCGACCGACCCGCATAATGAGGGTTGTCCTCTCCGACGAAGCAAAAGCCGATCTTCGAGAAATCGCTCTGTTCATTGCCCGCGACAACAGGACCCGAGCCCGCTCGTTGTGCCTGAATTGCAAACCAAAGCGCATGACGTTGCCAATATCCCCCGCGCCTTTCCGCTCATCCCGCGCTACGAGCACCACGGCATTCGCCGCCGCCCATTTCGGGACTACGTGATTTTCCGCCGCATCGAGGATCACAGGATTTCCATTGTCCATATCCTGCACGGTGCGACGGACTACGAGGCTTTGCTCTTTCCCGAGGGGTGACGATCGGCCGATCATCTGGTTGAGGATGACGGGGTGCCACCACGACACATCCACCGCGAACAAACGATTTTGCCCACCCGCCGGAATACCCTATATGCTGTCATCGCAGCGGATGACAGCATAGGGGCCTTCCACCCATGGCGACTCTGACAGTTCGGAACCTCGACGACGACATCGTGCGCCGCCTCCGTATCCGCGCCGCCGAACACGGGCGCTCAGCCGAGGCGGAGCATCGGGATCTCCTCCGAGCCGCCCTGATTGGCGAAGCGACACCGCCGGCGCGTCAGCAGGCCATCGAGCGTCTCGCCGAATTTCGTCGCCGCACCGCGGACCGCGCATCATCATCGGCCGATGAGTTGCTGCGTCAGTCTCGCGCCGCCAGGCTGGAAACACTGACTGGAGAGGCGGCCGAGGAAAGCTGAATTGTCCCTCGTCGCCGATGCATCGGTTGCCCTTAAATGGGTGCTGCGAGAGCCGGACAGTCGTCTCGCCGAGGCATTGGTCCGGATCGAGCCAGACCTGCTTGTTCCCGATTTCTGGCTTATCGAGGCGACCAATGTCCTTTGGGTTCAGGTCCGCCGGAACATCCTTACCGCGGAAGAGGCTCGTGAGGGCCTGGATTTGCTAAAGACACTGATCCCGCCGACGCTAACCACAGGCATGGCGCTTCATGAGGTCGCGTTGGACATTGGCATCGCGGTGAACCACTCCACCTATGACACACTCTATCTCGCTTTCGCCATCGCGATGGGGGCGACGGGCGTCGTGGTGTCGGACGGCCCCTTTGTCCGCGATATGCGCGTTCATCCTGATCCGGCCCTGGCCGCCATGCTGATCCCGCTCGATGCATGGGCGCGATCGAACGGGATCGTCTGACAGCCGGTGCGACGATTGACGCCGTTACGTTTCCGATGTCCAACGTCGCCCGCGCCCGCGGCCTGGCCTTATCAGGACAACACACGATGAATGCCTTGCGTCGCCTGAGCCTTGCCGTGGCGGTTGTCCTGAGCCTCGCGGCTCCGCCTCCGGCCCAGGCCCAACGCACGCCGCCAGCCTGGAACCTGCCGTCGCTGATGACNNCTGCTCTACGTCGCCCCCAACTGGATGCAGAAGCAGACAATCACGCCCGTCGCCTCGCGCCTGACCATCGCCGGCGACCGCCTGACCATCGAGCGTCAGGGCGAGCCCAACCGCGAAATCTCCCTCCAGGACTATTCCCAGATCGGCGCTCTGATCGACAGCGTCCGCGCCACCCTCGCCGGAGACGTCACCGAACTCTCCCGCCACTTCACCCCGGCCCTGACCGGCGACGCCAACGCCTGGACCCTGACGCTGACCCCTACCGACCCGAAACTCCGAGACATGGTCGCCGCCATCCGCATCCAGGGCCAGCAAACAGCGATCCGCGAAATCGACACCAACGAGGCCGACGGCGACCGCACCACCATGGCGATCACGCCCGAGCCGCGATGACCGCCAAACGGCTGACGATCATCGTGCTCTGGCTCGCCGGATTGCTGGTCAGCGGCCTGATCATTTCCCGCACCCGTCTCAGCACCGACATGTCCGCGTTTCTGCCGCGCTCCCCCAACGCCGCGCAGCAGATCCTGGTCGATCAACTGCGCGAGGGCGTCGTCTCCCGCATGATCCTGCTCGCGGTCGAGGGCGCCGATCCCGATACGCTCGCCGCCGTCAGCCATTCGATGGCGAGCACTCTCCGCGCCGCCCCCGGCTTCGGCGTCGTCAATAACGGTGAGACAGACGCGCTGACCAAGGACCGCGACGTCCTCTGGCACAATCGTTATTTGCTCAGCCCGGCGGTCACACCCGAACACTTCACGCCGGCCGCCCTGCACGCCGCGCTGGAGGCCGACGTCGCGTTGCTCGACTCCGACCTCGGCATGCTGGCCAAGCGCGCCATTCCCGCCGATCCGACGGGCGAAATGGCGCGGTTGCTCGACGCGTTGGGCACGGAGGCGCATCCGGCGAGCCATGATGGCGTCTGGATGTCGCCGGACGGGCACCGCGCCTTGCTGATGGTGCAAACGCTGGCCGCCGGCTTCGACCTCGCCGCGCAGGACCAGGCCATCGCCCACATCGAGGCCGCCTTCGACACCGCCCGAAGCACCATTCCCAAGGCAGCGGAAACCCACCTGATCGAGAGCGGGCCGCCGGTCTTCGCCATCCACACCCGCGACGAGATGCGCCAGGACATCAAACGTCTATCGGCGCTCGCTACCCTGCTGGTCGCCGCGGTTCTGCTGCTTGCCTACCGCTCGGCCCGCGTGCTGATCCTGGCCCTGCTCCCCGTCCTCACCGGCATCGTCGGAGGCATCGCCGCCGTCAGCCTGGGCTTTGGCTTCGTGCACGGCATCACGCTCGGCTTCGGCGTCACCTTGATCGGGGAGGCGGTGGACTACGCGATCTATCTGTTCACCCAGACCGAATACGGCGCTGAACCCGCGGCGACACTCGGAAGAATCTGGCCGACGTTGCTGCTGGGGATGCTGACCTCGGTGTGTGGCTTCAGCGCCATGCTGTTCTCCAGTTTTACGGGTTTCGCGCAGCTCGGGCTGTTCACCATCGTCGGCCTGTTGATCGCGCTGGCGGTGACGCGCTGGGTCCTGCCCGCGCTGCTGCCTCGCCGGTCGCCGTTCCACGGCGCGACCCTGTTCGCCGCTCCCCTGCTGGCCCTGATGGGCCACGCTCGCGCCGGCCGCGCCGTCATCCTGGTCCTGACCCTGGCCGCCGCCCTCGCGCTGTTGCTGCACCCCGGACGTTACTGGGAAGACGAGTTGACGAGCATGAGTCCGCTGTCCGCCGCCGACAAGCAGACCGACGAGCAGTTGCGGCGCGAGACCGGCGCCCCTGACGTGCGCTTTTTCCTGGTGGCCCAGACCGCCGACCGGGACAGCACCCTGGCCGCCAGCGAACGAACCGCGGCCCGCCTGACCGATCTGGTGACGGCGGGCGCCCTGAACAGCTTCGATTTCCCCGGCCGCTGGCTGCCGAGCGAGGCCACCCAGCGCGCCCGCCAAACCGCGTTGCCCGACCCTCCGACCTTGGCCACGAACCTGGCCCAGGCGTTGGTGGGGACGCCGTTCCGGGAGGACGCGTTCGGTCCGTTCCTGGCGGATGTCGCCGCGGCGGCGCATAGGCCATTGCTGACCCGGCGGGATCTGGACGGCACCAGCCTGGCGCTGCGCCTCGACTCGCTGCTGGTCCAGGGCGCCCGAGGCTGGACCGCGCTGCTGCCGTTGCACGGCGTGACCGACCCGGCGTCCCTGGCCACCCAGATCGCCACCTTCAACGAACCTGGGGTGCTATTGTTGGACCTGCGGACGGAATCCGACCGTCTGCTGGATGCCTATTTGCATGAGGCGCTGACCCTCTCGCTGGTCGGCGGCCTGGTCATCGTGGCGCTGTTATCCGTGTGCCTGCGCCAACCCCGCCGGATCGCCGCGGTGCTGCTGCCGCTGGCCGCGGCCGTCCTGTGCACCGCGGCGATCCTGTTGCTCAGCGGCGGCACGTTGTCGATCTTCAATCTGTTCGGCCTGTTGCTGGTGGTCGCGGTGGGGTCGAACTACTGCCTGTTCTTCGAGCGACGGGATCCCCTCGGCCGTCATCCCGATTCCATACTCCACCACCCCCTACCCCTCAGCCGTCATCCCCGGGATCGACCCGGGGACCAGTTCCAGCAAGCCGGTGCGGCGACAGATCCCCGGGTCAAGCCCGGGGATGACGAGGAAAGGGCGAGCGGCGACGGCGGAAAGTCCGCGGATAACGTGCGATGGGCCGTGGATGACGGCGAACGGCCCGGGCAGGACACGAGTGGCGCCCGCCAGCGCATGGTCGCCTCCCTCGTTCTCGCCAACCTTTGCACCGTCATCGGCTTCGGCATCCTCTCCTTTTCCCGTTTCCCCGTCCTGCACGGGATCGGCGCCACCGTGGCGATCGGAGCCTTCCTCTGCCTGCTGTTCGGCGCGATCCTGAACGCCCGCCCTCCGCTCACGACAAGCGCCTGAGGCCCACCCTGCACACCCTCTGGACCCCAGGCCCCGCCGAGGGCACCGAGCGCACCCTGCTCGTCATGCTCCCCGGCGCGCATCTCTCCCCGGCCGATTTCGCCCGCCACGGCTTCCTCACCGCGCTCCACGCCCTGGGCGAGCCGGTGGATACCGTCGCCATCGACCTCAAATCCGACGACTACCTGGACGGCAACGTCGCCGCTCGGCTGCATCACGCGGCGATCGAGCCAGCCCTGCGCCGCGGTTACCGAAGGCTGTGGCTGCTGGGGATCTCGCTCGGCGGCATGGGCGCCCTGCTCTATTCCAAGGCCGGGCTCGCGCGCGTGGACGGCCTCATCCTGCTCGCCCCCTTCCTGGCCACCCGAGGCACCATCGCCGAGGTCACCGCGGCCGGCGGCCTCGCCGCCTGGGATCCCGGACCCGAGCCGCCCGCGCATGACATCGAGCGCCGCCTGCTGACCTGGTTGAAGTCCTGGACCGGCCCATACCCACACCTGCTGCTCGGACATGGCGACCACGATCGTTACGCGGACGCGTCACGTCTGCTCGCCGGTCATCTGGCACCCGATCGGCTCGCCATCATCCCCGGCGGCCACGACTGGCCCACCTGGACACGACTCTGGCGAGACCTGCTGCCGCACGCACCCTTCCGCGCCGATCCCCGCGAACGCGCCGACTGAGCCGAATCTTGCGTCACGATCTCGCATGCTTCAGAGTCTCATCACCTGGGCCGTGGGCAACGCCAAAGCAACCAACGGGAGAGACCAACGGTGAACAGCGGTGCCGCGACATGGCGCACGTCGAACAACTCCGCGCGCCAGGTCGCGATCGTCTCCGCGCGCCACGCCGGGACGCCGAATATCGTCGCCGGACGCGGAACGAACCTACCCGGCGCCACGTTGTCTCCATCCAGTGCAGCATGGGCGACGCGGGCAGCGACAGACCAATGGAACACGACGCGGGGCTCGGCCCAGGCCGGTATATCTTGACATTTCGCGCTCCGGTCGCCTGGCTGGTTGGCGCTTCGATGCTGCTCGGCGGCTGCACCAGCACGCTGTTCGCCCAACCCGAGGGCACCCTGAACGAAGCGTCCTACGACTCGCTCTACCCGTGGTACGCGGAGTTCTGCGCCGTCTCCGAAATCAGCAAGAAACCCGGCTTCGGCGCCGAGATCGTGCCTGGCGGGCCCGGCGGCCATTCGATCCTCTACCTCAACGGCGTCTGCCGCGACAAAGACGCGCATTATCCTGTCGTCACACTCTGCGGTCCGGGCGACCCGAAACCCGGCGAGGGCGTCGGCCTCAGCGTCAACGATCATTACGCCAACGCCAACTGGATCGCGACCGAGGGACGTGATTTCGTCATGCACGGCGATCTCGCGCCCGGCGAACCCGTGACAAAAGCCACCTATCTGCGCACCCAGGCGAAAGCCAGGGCGATGGGGATCCTCGACGGCGTCGTGTTCCACAAGGAAGTGTTCGACACCCAGCCCGCCGCCATGTCGAAAATCGACTTCATGTACGACATGTCGATCGCCACCGATTACGCGGTCAATCTGGGCCGCGATCGTTACTGCGCCCGCGTCCCCTTGAACCGCGACAAGATGGCCCGCGTGGTGACCTACCTGAACGCCATCAATGAACCCTACCGGACCGGGCGCGAATTGTTCAACTGGAACGTATTGCAAAACAATTGCACGCACCTCGCGCATAACGTGCTCGCGGTCGCCGGCGTCTGGGACGAGTGGAAGACCGACATGCCCTTCATCTTCGCCATGTTCGACTTTCCGGTGCCGAAGAACGAGTTCGTCAACCTGATGCGCCGTACCAACGACCTGCCGGTCGCCGACCCGGACGCGCTGTACGACGACCCGGCCGCGCGCGCCACCATCCTCGCCAACGGTGCGTTGCCGGTCGGTCCCGGAGGCCTCGCCGAAGCCGAACGCGCGTTCCAGCCTAACGACGTCTACAACACCAACCTGCGGCTGATCTTTTACGACGAACCGACCTTCGGCCACTATCAGCAGCACTTCGAGCAAATCTTCAGCGACCCGCGCTATACCAACCTGCGTGCGAATATGAAGCATTTCGAACGACTCTACGCCACGATCCTGGCGCACCCAAAGACCGCCGACGGCGCGCGCGGCGCGTTCTACGCCCGGTACTACCAGGCGATCGCCGCCGAGAAACGCCAACTCGACGTCGCGCTCAGTCTTTCGCCAACCACTCCCGGACAAAGATCCTGACGATGCGGCCGCTCGCCCTGAGCCATATGTGCGTCGCGTCCAGCGTCGGCTTCGGCCTCGACGCGACCCTCACGGCGTTGCGCTCCGGACAAAGCGGCCTCAGTCCACGGCCGTTCGAAACCGTTACGTTGCCGACCTGGACGGGTGAGATCCAGGCCCTCGACAACATCCGCCTGCAGGGCGAGCACGCCGCCTTCGACTGCCGCAACAACCGCCTGGCCGAGGTCGCTCTGGGCCAGGACGGCTTCGCCGAAGCCGTGCGCGCGGCGATCGAACGGTACGGCACCGCACGGGTCGCTTTGGTCGTCGGCACCAGCACGTCAGGCATCCTGCAAACCGAGCAGGCCTTCCGCGCGCGCGATCCCGCCACCGGAGAGTTGCCCTCGGATTTCCACTACGAGCAAACCCACAACACCGGCTCCCTCGCCGCTTACCTGCGTGCGCGTCTGGGCATTGAGGGGCCGGCGTTCGTCATCTCCTGCGCCTGCGCGTCCTCGGCCAAGGCGTTCGGCAACGCCGCGCGCATGATCGCCGCCGGACTGTGCGACGCGGCGGTGGTCGGCGGCTCGGACTCGCTGTGCCTGACGACATTGTATGGATTTCATTCGCTGGCCCTGAACGCGCCCGGACCGTGCCGCCCGTTCGACGTGGCGCGCGACGGCATCTCGATCGGCGAGGCCGCCGGTTTCGTCCTGCTCGAACGTCCGTCATCGCGCGACGCCAACGTCCACCTTCTGGGCTTCGGCGAAAGCAATGACGCGCACCACATGTCGTCGCCGCACCCCGAGGGCGCCGGCGCCCGCCTCGCCATGGAACGCGCTTTGAGCAGCGCCGGCATCGGGGCGGAGCAGATCGACTACATCAACATGCACGGCACCGCGACGCGGGTCGGAGACATCGCCGAAGACCTCGCGGTGTTCAACCTGTTCGGCGATGGCCCCGCCCGAGGCTCCACCAAAGGCCACACCGGCCACACGTTGGGCGCCGCGGGGATCGTCGAGGCGATCATTTCGGCGTTGGCGATCGAGCACGGTCTGGTGCCCGGCACGCCGCACACCGAAACGATCGACCCGGCGTTTCACGGCCGGTATCAACTCGCCGCGGAGACCGGGCGGGTCGATCGCGTGCTGAGCAACTCGTTCGGCTTTGGCGGCAGCAATTGCAGCCTGGTGTTCGGCGCGCCGTGATCCCCCCCTTGATCCAGGTGTTCGTCGAGGGCGCCGGGCTGGCCGGTCCAGGATTGCGCGGCTGGGCGGAGTCTCTGGGCGTGCTGCGGGGCGAGGCGGCGTATGAACCCGCGCCGTTCGAACCGCCGCCCATCGCGTTGTTGCCACCCGCCGAGCGGCGCCGCGCCGGAACCGCGATCCGGCTGGCCATCGGCACCGGATTGGAAGCCCTGACCGAGGCCGGACGCGAGCCCACCTCCATGGCGATGGTCTTCACGTCCTCCAGCGGCGACACCGCGACCGTCGCCGACATCCTGGCCGTTCTGGCCACGGATCGGCGCGAGGTCTCGCCCACCCGCTTCCACAACTCGGTGCACAACGCGCCGGCCGGGTACTGGGCTGTCGCCACCGGCTCGTGCGAACCGAGCACCAGCCTGTGCGCGTTCGATTCCAGCTTCTCCGCCGGACTGCTGGACGCCGCCGCCCAGGCGGTGGTGGATGAGCGGCCGGTGACCCTCGTCGCCTACGACCTGCCCTATCCGGAGCCGCTGAATAAGGTTCGCCCGATCGCTGGTCCCGTCGCTCTTGCGCTGGTCCTGACCCCCTGGTCGACCGAGCGAACCCGCGCACGCCTGACCCTCCGCCCCGCTTCCCACGCGGCCACGACCATGGCGGATTCTGGCCTGGAGCGGTTGCGGCTGACCAACCCCGCGGCCCGCGGCCTGCCGCTGCTCGCGGCGCTGGCGGCGGAACGCGGCGGGACGGTTCACCTGGAGTCCGCCGCCGGCACCGGTGCCACGATCCTGGTCGAGCCGCGATGAACCTGGCGCCGGCGAACACACCCCATCAGCGTCAGGATAAGCCTCCCGGGGAGGATGCTGTTCGCCGCTCCCCGTCATCCTCGGACACTCGAACATCATCCTCAGGCGCTCGAACGTCATCCTCGGGCTTTCGAACGTCATCCTCGGGCTCGACCCGAGGATCTCTCGACACGCGAAGGAGGCCAAATGTCGGACAAGGTGCCTGTGGGGGTTGATCCTCGGGTCGAGCCCGAGGATGACGTTCTGGAGCNNCTGACGACTATGGGAACACGCCCTTGGGCAAACCCGAGATCGCCGCGCTGATCCCCCACACCGGCGCGATGTGTCTGCTCGACGCGGTTCGTTTCTGGGATGACACGACCATCGTCTGCGCCGCCTCCAGCCACCGCGACCCCGCGAACCCGCTGGCGACCGGCGGCCGCCTGGATACCGTGTGCGGCATCGAGTACGCGGCCCAGGCCATGGCGGTTCACGGCGGCCTCACCGCCAAAGGGGGGGAATGCCCAACCGCGGGCTATCTGGCGAGCGTGCGCGACGTCGTCCGCCACACTCCCTGCCTCGACTCAATCGCCGCCGACCTCGAAATCATCGCCACCAAATTGGGCGGCGACCTCGCGGGTGCCCTTTACGCCTTCACCCTTCGCGCCGGCTCAGAGACCGTCCTCGAGGGCCGCGCCGCCGTCGTTCTCGAGGTCCGGTCGTGAAGAAGTCTGAGGCAGGCTCAGGGCTTCGTCCCGAGACCCCACCAGGGGCGCTGCCCCATAAGCATCAGGATAAGGCCGCGGGGAGGAAATTGTTCACCGCTCCCCGTCATCCTCGGGCCCGACCCGGGGGCGGAGCCCTGAGCCCTTTCAAAACTCCCTCATGAAACGGGCCCTCGTGACCGGCGGCAGCGGCGCGCTCGGGGCGGCGATTTGCCGCGCGTTGGGCGCCGCCGGGCGGCACGTGTACGTGCACGCCAATGCTGGATTGGATCGGGCTCGGGTGGTGGCGGCGGAGATTGTCGCGGCCGGCGGCTCGGCGGAAGCGGTCGCGTTCGATGTAACCGATCCGGAGGCGGCCGAGGCTGGGATCGCCGGGGTTCTGGCGGGCGGGCCGATCGAGATCCTGGTCAACAACGCGGGCATTCACGACGACGCGGTGTTGCCGGGGATGCGCCGGGAGCAGTGGTCGCGGGTCATCGATGTATCGCTCAACGGTTTTTTCAATGTGACGCAGCCGCTGCTGATGCCGATGATTGGCCGGCGTTGGGGCCGCGTCGTCAACATTTCCTCGGTCGCCGCCGTCGCCGGCAACCGCGGCCAGACCAATTACGCGGCGGCGAAAGCGGGTCTGCATGGCGCGACCCGGGCATTGGCGCTGGAGCTCGCCAGTCGTGGCATCACGGTCAACACGGTGGCGCCGGGCATTATCGCCTCGCCTGCCGCGGACAAGACGTTCAACGCGGAGCAAATCGCCCGCATGGTGCCGATGAAGCGCGCCGGCACTCCGGAGGAGGTCGCCGCGCTGGTGCGGTTCTTAACCTCCGAGGAAGCGGGTTACATTTCCGCGCAACTCATTTCGATCAACGGCGCGATGATCTGATACAACAGACGACATTCGCCGATCAGCACCCGCTGCTGATCCGGTCATCATCGGGCCCGGCCGCAAGGGCGCCCACGACGGGTCGCCCATTCGCGGATCAGCCATGCACGCGGGTCGCTGATTTCGGGGCTGACGGCGGAGAAGCTTCTCCTATACTCGCGGCTCGGAGGAGAAGGAAAATTCCATGACGCCGACCTGGCTGGTCAGGCTGTGTTCCGGCCGTTTCCACTACGCGTGGATCGTACTGGGCCTCGTCTTCACGTCCATGCTGGCCGGCGTCAGCGTCCGAGCGGCGCCGGGCGTCATGATCGGTCCGTTGCGGCGTGCGTTCGGCTGGGATGTCGGCACGATCTCCGGCGCGATTTCGGTCAACATCCTGCTGATGGGATTGATCGGTCCGTTCATGGCGGCGCTGATGCAAACCCTGGGGCAAAAGCGCACGATGATTCTGGCGCTGTTGGTGTTGATGAGCGGCAGCGGATTGTCGCTGTTCATGACCTCGCCGTGGCAGTTGTACCTGACCTGGGGCCTGATGGTCGGCATCGGCGCGGGAGCGGGCGCGGTCGGCTTCGCCGGCGCCGTGGCCAACCGGTGGTTTCTGAAGCGCACCGGTTTCGCGGCAGGCCTGCTGTTCGCCGCCAACGCCGCCGGTCAGTTGATTTTTCTGCCGCTGCTGGCGTGGATGGCCAATCGTTACGGTTGGCAAGGCGTCGCCATCAGCACCACCACGGTGATCGCCTGCGTCATTCCGCTGCTGCTGATCTTCATGCCGGAATCGCCCGCCGCGGTCGGACTGGCGCCCTATGGCGGCACGGAAATCGTTCCGATCGCCGATCGCGCGCCGGGCGGCAACATGTTCTCGGTGGCGACGAACGCTTTGGCGCGGGCGTCGAAATCGATGGACTTCTGGTTGCTGTGCCTGACCTTCGGCATCTGCGGCCTGTCGACCAACGGGCTGATCAACACGCATCTGATTTCTTATTGCATGGATCAGGGCATTCCCGAGATCCAGGGCGCCTCGATCCTGGCCGGGATCGGGCTGTTCAGCCTGTTCGGCTCGATGGCGTCGGGATGGTTGTGCGACCGGTATAGTCCACGGGTACTGCTGTTCTGGTATTACAGTCTTCGAGGTCTGTCGCTGGTGCTGATCCCGTTCAGTCCGTTCGATGCGCCGAGTTTGTCGGTGTTCGCGGTGTTTTATGGGCTCGACTGGGTGGCGACCGGACCGGCGACGTTCTCCTTGACCAACGAAGTGTTCGGGCGGCGGGACGCGCCGGTGATCGTGTCGTGGATCTTCCTGGCGCATCAGGTCGGCGGCTCGATCGCGGCGTTTGGCGCGGGCGCGGTGCGTAGCGTGTCGGGGAGCTATTTGCTGGCGTTCATGGCGAGCGGGCTGGCCTGCCTGGCGGCGTCGATGCTGGTGCTGCGGATCACGCCACGTGGGAAGTTGGTGCTGGCGGCGGAGTAATGGGAACGGTTCAAACGATTGGCCGTGATGCCTGAGCGGTCAACACCGCCCTGGCCGCGGTGACGCCGGAAATGATGTCGGAGGTGGAACATGTCCGTTGGTTAACCGTCATGGTTCGGCTCGATTGGACCATCTTTCTCCCCATGATCGCTCTTACCGGTGTGCTTGTGCCGATGGTCCGGTCGAGCCGGACCATGACGGAGGAGGAAGGTGGGCGCCACGAATATAACGAACTCGCATCATCCTACCAGATCGTGCGCAGCGCGTCTTCGCGGGTGTAGCAGATCGTGAAAACTTCGGAGAACCCGCCCAGTTCGACGACTTCCATGACCTCGGGCGGAATGGCGCAGAGGACCATTTTGCCGTTGTTCCGCTCCGCGTAGCGCGAGGCAAGCAGCAAAGCGCGAAAGCCAAAGCTGCTGATATAGCGGACCCGATGCATGTCCACGAGAAGCCGGCGGGATCCGGTTCTGACCAGTTCCTCGAACTGTTCCTGGAACTGTGGGGCGGCGGAGGTATCCAGCCGGCCGCGCGGCTCGACGATCGTCACGCCATCGCTTTGTTTGACGGTCATATCCACGGTCTGACTCCGCCTGATCATTTCAGGATTCTACCAGGTGGCCAGGAGGAATACGCTTTGTCAACCGCAACCGGTTGCGGCCCGCGATCCTTTCGTAGGCGACCTCATCCATCAGGCCATGAATGAAGCGCAGGCCGGCGCCGCCGATCGGCAGGTCACCCGCCGGGACACTCCGGTCGAGCGGCTTCGGCGGCGGCCAGTCGAACGGGATCCCATCGTCTTCGATCTCGGCGCGCAGGCTGGTGGCGTCGCGATCGAGGCGAATCCGGATCTCGCCCACGCCGCGATCCGGGTAGCCGTACGACACGATGTTGTTCAGGACTTCGTCCAGCACCAGATTGAGGCGGTTTGAAATCGGGTCCGGGATGGCGTGCGCGGCACCGAAGGCGTCCACCAAGCGGACAATCTTCTCCAGTTCGTCCGGCCGGTTCGCGATGCGGATTTCGACCCTGTCCATGAGCGGGCTGCCTCCATCGCTCCGGATTACGCCAACCGGCGCGCGCTGCCCAATCTGGCCTGCCGCGCCAGGCGCGGTCCTCGCGCGACATTGAACGTGGCTTCGATATCGTCCAGCAACGTCGCGACCGCGGCGGCGTCCGCCGGTTGGTACTTGCCGGCGTGGCCGCGCATCAGGCGCAGGATTTCCGCCGCGAGCAGCCGCAGGCCGACCAGCGTGGCCGAGCCCATGTCGATGATGCCTTTGTCCAACGGCGCGACGACCGAGTCAGCCGCCGCCTCGTACACGGCGGTCAACGCGACGAGGCCGCCCAACCAGAGCGCCCGCTCATTATCCGTTTCGGTTTCCACGCGGAATTGTTTCAACAGAAACCGGAACGCGCCCAATACGCCGAACGTGCCGACGGCGTCTTCGACATCGCGAAATGGCAGCGCCATGTGATCGTAAGCGCGGCCGGGCGGACCGAGCAACGCGTTCGCCGGAACCTCGCACCCATCCAGGATGACCTGGCAATGGCGCGATGGACGCAGCGCGTGAAAGCCCGGCATGTCTTTCAATGTCAGACCTGGCGTATCGCGCGGCACCAGGAACATGCTGTAATGTTTGCGGCCTTCGGTCTCCGAGGTGATCGCCAGCACGATCAGCACGTCGGCGATCGGACCGTTGCTGGTCCACGCTTTTTCGCCGGTGATGCGCCACACCGATCCGTCGTGCTCCGCGCGCGTGGTCAGTTGTTTCGGATGCGCGCCGACGCCGGGCTCGGAAATCGATACGGCGGCGGTTTTGCCCAACCAGGCGGCTTTCTGCGAGGCGGTGCCGAAGCCCTCGATGAACCAGCGGCCGACCATCTGACGGCCGCCCCAGATGCCGCCGACACCCAGCAATCCGGTGCGTTCCACCAGCGCGGCCTTGATGCGGGCGATCTCCCGGTACGACGAAAGCGGTGCCAGCAGCCCGGCTTCTTGCATCCCCGGCAGCGGATCGGTCGCCGGATCGGGACAGGCCGCGAACCAGAGAGCGACCGGATCCATCGTCAGGCGGTCACCCGCTCCGGCGCGGCGCTTTGGCCGTCGGGCGCGAACAGTGCCTCGATATCGTCCATGGTCAGTTTCAGCGCGCCGCCGTGCTCCGCTTCCATGACGGCGGCGATCAGAGCGCGCTTTTTCTGTTTCAGTTGCTCCATCTTTTCTTCGATGGTGCCGAGCGTCACCAGGCGATGCACGAACACGTTCTTGTCCTGGCCGATGCGATGCGCGCGATCGGTGGCCTGATCCTCGGCCGCCGGGTTCCACCAGGGATCGTAATGAATGACCGTGTCGGCGGCGGTCAGGTTCAATCCGACGCCGCCGGCCTTCAGGCTGATCAGGAACACCGGAATTTTGCCCGCCTGGAAGTTCTTCACCGGCGTTTTGCGGTCCTTGGTATCGCCGGTCAGCATCACGTATTCGATCTTCTCATCCCACAACCGTTGCTCGATCAAACCAAGCATTTCGGTGAACTGGGAGAACAGCAATATCCGCCGGCCCTCGGAGATCATGATCGGCAGCATCTCCGCCAGCCGTTCCAACTTCGCCGACCCCGCCTTCGCCTTTTCCACCGCCTTCAACTTCAACAGCCGCGGATCGCAGCACGCCTGACGCATCTTCAGCAGCGCGTCGAGAATGATAATGCCCGACCGCGCAAGGCCTTTATCCGCGATCGCCGCCCGCACCCGGGAGTGCATCGCCAGCCTGATGCCGTCGTAAATCGCCCGTTGCGCCTGCTCCATTTCCACGACGTCGAAGATCTCTGTCTTCGGCGGCAGTTCGGTGGCGACCTCCGACTTGGTGCGGCGGAGCATGAACGGGCGCACGCGCTTGTTGAGCATCACCTGGCGCTCGACATCGCCGTGTTTCTCGATTGGATTGCGGTAACGGGCGCGGAAGCCGCGCTGCGAGCCGAGGAAACCCGGGGCCAGGAAGTCGAACAGCGACCACAATTCGCCCAGATGGTTTTGCAACGGCGTGCCGGACAGGCACAGCCGCTGACCGGCTTTCAATCGCAGCGCCTGACGGGTGGTTTCCGCGTTGGGGTTCTTGATGGTCTGCGCCTCATCCAGGATCACGGCGTGCCAGTCGCGCGCCACCAGCACCTCATGATCGCGCGCCAGCAAAGGATACGTGGTCAGAACGAGGTCATGATCCTTGATATGCCGGAAGCGTTCCTTCCGCGCCGGTCCGTGCAGCGCCAGCACGCGCAATGACGGAGCGAATTTTTCCGCTTCCATCGACCAGTTCGGAATCAAACTGGTCGGGCACACGATCAGCGCCGGTTTGGTCAGCCGCCCCGTAGCCTGTTCGATCAAAAGATGAGCCAGCGTCTGGACAGTTTTTCCCAGTCCCATGTCGTCGGCGAGGATGCCGCCGAGATCGGCGCCGCGCAGGAATTGCAGCCAATCGACGCCGCGCGCCTGATACTCGCGCAATGAACCATGGAACGTGCCGGGAATGATCGCCTGGGGGATCGTTCCGCCCGCTTCGCGCAATTGCTTGCCCAAAGCACGCAGCGTCTCGCCGCCTTTCACTTCGAGGCCGGTGCGTTCTTCGAGTTCCGCGAGATTGGCGGCGTCGAGGCGGGAGAAGCCGATTTTCTCACCGTCAACGCCCAGTCCGCCACCGGCGTAAAGTTCCATCAGGGCGCGCAAGGTCGGCCGGATACTTCCCAGGGGCAGCGACAACAAACGGCCGTCCGGCAGCGGCAGCAGGAAGGGATGGTCGTCGTCGCCCTCCAGGCTCAGCGTCGTATCCGCTTCGGTGATCAGGCGTACCAAAGCGGGCACCAGATCGACCTGCTCGCCGTTGATCGTCACGCCGAGGTGCAGTTCCAGCCAATCGATGCCGTGGCTTTCCTCCAGCTCGGCGGTCAGGTCGCCGTCCGGCGCGACGACACGGACCGGGAAATCGTCATCGACCTCGATGTCCCAGCCCTCGGCGCGCAGTTCGGGAATCACCTGCAAAATGATCGCCAGCCAGGACGCTTCACCGGCGGCCTCATTCAGCGCGAAATCGTCGGTGTGAGCGTGCTGGTAATACACCGGCGCCAGTTGCGCGACGCGGCCGAAGCCGAGGAACGTCAGGGACTCGATGGCTTTTTGCTCGCCGGCGCGGTCACGCGCGAGATCGAACAGCTTGCCCTCGTGCGATACGCGGCGCGGCGGCGGCCGGATCGTACTGGGCACCGTCAGCGGCCCGTAATGGAACGCCAGGCGGGCGAGCGGCACCTCATACAACCCGCCGCCGACATGACGGGCGGAGCCGCGGCCGTGCGCGGGATCGACCGGCAGCGTGCCATTGATCAGCCGCAGATACGGCTGCGCGTGACCGGCGACCCGCTCGGCCGGCGGTAACGTTCGCGGGACGGGGACGGGCAGCGAGGGCAGCCGCTGGCGCAGTTCGGCGGTCACACGTTCGGCCAGCTCGGGCGGCACCGGGGGCGAGCGCAACAGCCGCGCCGCCGCGCGCGCCGGCAGATCCAGGGTGATCGGTCCGACGGTTCCCGAGCGCGGCTCCACATACCAAAGCATCGTGGTATCGAGCGGCACCAACCCCTCCTCCAGCGCCAACCCCGTTCGCTGCGTCCCATCCTGGGCCAGCTTCCACACGATGTCGCCTTTGCGCGGCTTGCCCTCGGTCACCCGCGGACCGTCGGCCGAGCCCCAGAACGCGCGATTGGTGCCGATCACCCGGCGTAACGTATCGACCGGATCTTCGTCGGTGGCGCGGTTCAACTGGTCGGCGGCGATGCGTCGCAGGCGCGCCAGGATGATGCGGTCGGACGGCCGAAGGTAGCGCGCCGGCGCACCGGATTGTTGCAGGACGAACTGCTTCGGATGACTGATCTTGCCGTTGCCCAGCAGCCGCACCGTGAACGGCCGCACGGTCAACGCGGACGCGCCTCGGCCGGGGTCGGTCGTGGTCAGCACGTAATGCAGGCGCTGATGCACCGAAGGCGGAAAATCCTCGGTCTCCTGCGCGTCGTCGGCGTGCAGCGTGGAGAGCCAGCCGGCCAGGTCGTAGGGCAGCAACGGATCGGCCGAGGTCTCCGGCCGGGATGAGGTCATCGGCGGCACGTCGGTTCCACCCGTGGCCAGTTCCTCCCGGTGCGCGGCGACCAGGACGGCGGCGACATGCTTGCAGTCGCGTCCCACGGGGCAGGAGCACATGCCGGCGATCGCCAGGCCGCCGTCCTTGCGGCGCCCGACCTTGATGCGTTGCAGGTACGGATCCGGCGCGGTGCCCTGGGTTTCGGCGAAGATCAGCGCGCCTTGCTCGGTGATGCGCAGATTGCGGACGCGTCCACGCAGCTCGTAAATCCGCCCAGCCTCCAGGGTTGGAGGGGCGAAAACGGGGCGAATGGCGCCGTCGGTGAGGACGAGCGCGGGGTCTATGTCGGGGGCAACTGGCACAACATGCATCCGATTAGCATGGACCGCGGCTTCGAGTCGCCGCCAGCTTGCATGGCAGCCCCCGGAAATGGTCTTTTCTTTTTCGGCATAGGAGACGGGTGATGGCGGAAATATCGCGGAGCGAACGGGAACTGGCGCTGGTCGCTTTGGCGCGGCGCGTGTTGCCGGGCGGCGGCTTTGGCAATTTGTCCTCGGACATCATCATCGGCGAGGGCCGCGCGGGCCGCGTGTGGGATGTCTCCGGCAACGAATATGTCGATTTCCTGTTGGGCTCCGGCCCGATGTTCGTGGGTCACGCGCACCCTCATGTGGTCGAGGCGGTGCAGGCGCAGATTCCGCGCGGCGTGACGTTCTTCGCCAACAGCGAGCCGGGGATCCGGCTGGCATCGGCGATCGTCGACGCGGTGGCGTGCGCGGATCAGGTGCGGTTCACCAGCACCGGGACCGAGGCGGATGTGTATGCGATGCGGGTCGCGCGGGCGTTTCGCGGCCGGGACAAGGTGCTGAAGTTCGAGGGCGGCTTTCACGGCATGAGTGAATACAGCCTGCAGAGCCTGGCGCCAAAACGTCCGGGGAATTTTCCGCAGGCGACGCCGGATTCGCCGGGGATTCCCCGGTCGGTTTCGGGCGACATGCTGATCGCGCCATTTAACAACGCGGAGCTGGCGGCGAGTATCATTCGCGAGCATCGCGACGAACTGGCGGGCGTGATCGTGGAGCCGTTTCAGCGATTGTTGCCGCCGCGGCCTGGTTTTTTGCAGGCGTTGCGCGATGTGACGGCCGAATGCGGCATCCCGCTGATCTTCGATGAGATCGTGACCGGGTTCCGCTTCGCTTATGGCGGCGCGCAGGAATACTACGGCGTAATTCCGGATATTTGCACACTGGGAAAAATCGTCGCGGGCGGCTTTCCGTTGGCGGCGGTGTGCGGGCGGGCCGACATCATGCGGCATTTCGATCGCGGACAGGTCGGCGACAACGTGCTGCCGCAAATCGGCACGCTGTCGGGCAATCCGGTGGCCTCGGCCGCTGGGCTCGCGACGTTGGAGGTGCTGCGGGAGCCTGGAACGTACGAACGCGTGTTCGCCACCGGCCGGCGATTGAAGGACGGGCTGGCGGAGATGATCCGTGAACGCGGCCTGCGGGCGCAGGTGATCGGGGAGGCGGTGCTGTTCGACATCATCTTCGCGGAAGGGGAAATCTTTGACTATCGTTCCGGTATGCGACAGGATGGGGATGCGCTGCGGCGGTTCAACCTGGCGCTGCGCGGCGAAGGCGTGCTGAAGGGGGATTCGAAGTTTTACGTGTCCACCGTGCACGATGAGGCTGACGTGACGAAGACTCTGGCGGCGTTCGCCGTGGCGTTGGACGCGGAGGTGGCGTTCCGGAAATCATAATGGGGGGTTGAGATGGGATGGCGCGCGATTCTGCTTTTGGTTTTGCTCGCCTCCTGCGCCGCTCCCGCCCCGCCTGAGGACATGTCCAAAGGCCCGGACCCGGCGGCATGGTTCCCGGCGGATTATGACGCGTCGCGCGCCCGGTTCCGCGCGGATTGCGCGAGATACGTGACATCCGCGCGGGATTTCTGCCGCGACTGGAAAGTCCCCAGCGCGACGGATCCCGATCTGACTGTGGATTACGGGCTTTTCTCGGGCGGCGGCGATCGGTTGCTGGTGCTGCAATCCGGCATCCATGGTCCCGAAGGCGAGTCCGGCGCGGCGGCGCAATTTTATTTCATGAACACGTATCTGCCCGCGTTGCGCGCCAAAGGCGTCGACGTGCTGATCATCCACGCGATGAACCCATGGGGGTATAAGCACGTTCGGCGCAATGATGAGACCAACACCAACCTCAATCGCAATTTCTCGGTCGATGGCTCGGATTATCAGTTCGATAACGATTCCTATCGCCGGTTCCGCGGTGTGTTTGAGCCGCAAGGACCAGTCGATAGCGTGTTCTGGGGCTCGGCGCGCGGTACGTTCGGATTTCTCGGCGGGTTCGTCGGCGGCGGGTTCAGCGGCGACGCGTTGAATAACGGATTGAATAACGGCCAGTACGCGTTCCCCGAAGGCATCAATTACGGCGGCCGCGCGCCAAGACCGCAACAGGGGTTTCTGGTCGAACGAATCAAGCCGATCCTGGCGCGGCCGTATCGTAAGACATGGTATCTGGATTTCCATACCGGGCTTGGCGCCGACGGCGTGCTGTCCGTGATCCTCGGCAAGAAACCCGCGCCCGGGCCGAGGCAGGAGCTGCAACGCTTGTTCGGCTCGGATCAGGCGCAGGGGATCGAGATCACCGATCCCACCACGTCGCCCGGGTTTTTCGCCGATTATGGCGACGTGATCGATTTCGTGCCGAGCCTGTCGTCGCGGCCGGATGCGTTCCTGGCGGTGACGATGGAATACGGCACGATGGGATTGGATCCGGTCAATGAATTGCGCAGCGCCAATCGCATGATCCTGGACAGCGAGAAATACAACTTTCATTGTGCCAGTCAGGCGGTTTGCGACGAAGTCGACGCCAACACGCGGGAAATGTTCAATCCGTCGGATGTTGTCTGGCGCCATAAAGTATTGCGCGAAGCCGACCTGGTATTCCGCACCTTACAGGATCAGTTCTGAGCGGGCCTTGCGGCCGGGCGACATATCGGGTGCATTCGATCCACCCCGCCTGAGGGAGAGGAACGATGCCCAAAGAAATCCGTCTTCTGTCGACGAGCGCCATCCTCGGTTACGGATTTCCGGAAGCCTCCTTGAAGGCCGGGCTCGATCGCGACCCGCATTTTATTGGCGTCGATGGCGGATCGGTCGATCCTGGGCCGCATTATCTGGGTTCGGGGAAGCCGTTTTGCTCGCCGATCGCGATAAGGCGGGATCTACGGCTGATGTTGCGGGCGGCGATCGAAAAGAAAATCCCAATGGTGATCGGGACATGCGGCGGCGCGGGCGGGGAGCCGCACGTGGCGCTGGTGGTGTCGATGGTGCGCGAGATCGCGCGCGAGGACGGGCTGCATTTTAAGATGGCGACGATTCACGCCGAGCAGGACAAAGCCGATCTGAAGCGCCGGGTCGCCGCCGGGACCGTTCGTGGGTTGGCGCATCAGCCGCCGTTGACCGGCGAGACGATCGATCGCGCGACGCGGGTGGTTGGGATGATGGGGCCCGAGCCGTTCATCGCCGCGTTGGACGCCGGCGCGCAGGTCGTGTTGGCCGGACGTGCGTCCGACCCGGCGCCCTGGGCCGCCGCGGTTACGCGGGCTCAGTTACCGCCGGCGCCAGGATGGTACGCGGGCAAGATGCTGGAATGCGGCGCGACGCCGTCGATTCCGAAAGGCCATGACTCGCTGTTCGTGACGGTGCGGGACGATCATGTCGAATGCGAGCCGTGCAATCCGGAGCGCCGTTGCACGCCGTTGTCGATCGCCAATCACAGCCTGCATGAAAACAGCAGTCCCATTCATCATATCGAGCCGGGCGGCATGCTGGACACCTCGGATTGCCGGTTCGAGGCGGTCAGCGATCGCGCGGTGCGGATCAGTGGCATGCGGTGGAACCCGGCCGATCGCTACACGGTTAAGTTGGAGGGCGTCGAGCTTGCCGGATATCGTGCGATTTGCGTGTGCGGCACGCGCGATCCGCTGCTGATCGGGCGGCTGGATGCGTTCCTTGACAGCGTTCGGGCGGAGGTGGCGACGAAAGCGGCGGCGTTCGGGTGTGGGCCGGAAACGTATCAGCTTGGCGTTCGGGTTTATGGGCGCGATGGGGTGATGGGCGCGCGCGAGCCGATGCGCGACGCGCTGCCGCATGAGCTTGGGTTCGTGATCGAGGTCGTGGCGCGGGATAATCAGGAAGTCGCCAGCGCGGTGTTGGGAATGGCTCGGACGAACATGCTGCACACGGATTTTCCGGGCCGGTTGTGCCGGGAGGGGAACATGGCGTTTCCGTTCTCTCCGTCGGATATCGAGGTCGGGCCGGTTTACCGGTTCAGCGTGTTCCATGTCGCGGAACTGGACGATCCGACCGAGATGTTTCCGATTGAATATGAGATGGTGTGATAATGGCGTTGTCATTTGCGTTTGTGGTTTCCGCGTCGTCGTTGGGCGTCCGCCTGTCGTCATCCTCGGGCGTCCCCCCATCGTCATCGTCGGGCGTTCCCCCATCGTCATCGTCGGGCGTTCCCCCATCGTCATCGTCGGGCGTTCCCCGTTCGTCATCGTCGGGCGTTCCCCGTTCGTCATCCTCGGGCTCGACCCGAGGATCTGTCGCGGCGACACGGCGGGGACGATCTGGCACCGTGCGTGCGTTGAGTGATCCCCGGGTCAAGCCCGGGGATGACGGGGTTGGTTGCCGGGATCACGGGGTTGGTTGCCGGGATGGCGGGGTTGGTTGCCGGGGTGACGGGGTTGGTTGCCGGGGTGACGAGGTTGGTCAAAAGGTCGATTCATCATGGCACTGATCCGCGATGTCGCCCGCGTGTGCAAAAGCAAGAACGCCGGCCCGTTCGAGCTCACGATCGATGTCGTGTTCGATGACGCCGAAACGTTCCGGCGCGTGAAAGCCACCGGCGTGCTGTGCCCGGCGCTGTTCGCCCGTTTGTACAACGTCGCCGAAGAGCATGTGTTGTTCACCCCATACGACGCGGCGTTCGCGTTCAAGGCGACACTGCCTCGGCTGGTGCCGTCAGGGGACTTTGGCGATACCGATGTCTATGGCTGCCAGCAACATGCCCCGTTGCTGGATGTCGATCTGCCGATCTGAAAGCGAGTATTCAACATGGCTTCCCGTATGATGACGCTGGTCGCGTTTCTGCAGGCGCAAAACTGTTCCAACCTGCCGGGATCCTGGCGGCATCCGTCCACGATGCTGGATTTTCTGACGCCGGAATATTACCAGCGCATCGCGCGCGTGCTGGAAGACGGCAAAATCCAGATGGCGTTCTTCGACGATCGCCTCGCGTTGCCGGATCGTTATACCGACAACCATGCGGAAGCGATCAACGCCGGCGTGCGCGCGGTGAAACTCGATCCCTGCACGGTCGTCATGGCAATGGGCATGGCGACGACACGGCTTGGCCTCGGGGCCACGTATTCGACGACGTATTATGAGCCGTATCACGTCGCGCGCGTGTTCGCGACGATGGACCTGATGCTGAAGGGGCGGGTGGCGTGGAACATCGTGACGTCGTTGAACAGCGGCGAGGCGTTGAATTTCGGCGGCGAGGAACATCTTGAACACGACAGGCGCTATGACCGCGCGGACGAGTTCATGGACGTCGTCATGGGCCACTGGAATACGTGGGAAGACGACGCGCTGATCCTGGACAAGGAAGGCAATCGTTTCGCCGACGCGAGCAAAGTGCATCGGCTGGATCATCACGGCGAATGGTTCAACTCGCGCGGACCGTTCAGCGTGCCGCGCTCGCCGCAAGGTCATCCGGTGTTGATTCAGGCGGGACAATCGGGTCGCGGTCAGGCGTTCGCGGCGCGGTGGGCGGAACTGGTGTTCGTGATCCATCACAACCTGGAAGCCGGCAAGAAGCAGTATGCCGAGTTCAAGGCCGCCGTTGCCGCCGAAGGCCGCGATCCAGCGTCAGTGCATGTCGCGCCGGCTTGTTACGTGTGCGTCGCGGAGTCGGAGGCGGCGGCACAGGAGAAGCAGGCGATCATCGAGGCGACCGCTCGGCCAATCGACGCGCTGGTGCTGATCTCCGAAGTTACAAACTACGATTTCTCGAAAAAGCCGTATGACGAGCCGTTCAGCGATGAGGAACTCGCGGATTTAAGCTGGCACGGATTTCGCGATCGGGTGGTGCGGTTCTCCGGCAAGAAGAACCCGACGGTGCGGGACTTCGTCGAAGTGTCGGGCCGCGGCACGGTGAAGGAACACAAGATGTTCGTCGGCACACCGAAACAAGTGGCCGATCAGATGGAGGAATGGTTCACAGCACCAGCCTGCGACGGGTTTGTGCTGGCGGCGACGCATATGCCGGGGGCGTACGAAGACGTCACGCGATTGCTGGTTCCGGAACTGCAACGGCGGGGCTTGTTCCACAAGGAGTATGAGGGCACAACATTGCGGGAGACGTTGGGTTTGCCAATTCCGCGCGCGGTGGACTGGCATCGTCGCCGGGCGAAGTAAGCGTCGGGGCTCCGCCCTCTGGACATCAGGGTAAGCCACCGGGGAGAAAAACGTTCGTCTCTCCCCGTCACCCTCGGGTCGAGCCCCATAGCGATAAAATAGTGTCGCGGTTGGAACGGTACCGTTCGCTATTCGTCATGGTCCGGCTCGACCGGACCATCGGTGTGCCCAAAATCGCTCTCACCGGCGGGATTGTGCCGATGGTCCGGTCGAGCCGGACCATGACGGGGATGGAGGGTGCGAGCCTGCTTTCCGTGCTATTTTAGCGCCTATGGGGCTCGACCCGAGGATCTTTCGACACGCCAAGGACGTCAAAATTCGGACGAAGTGTCTGGGCTGGTCGATCCTCGGGTCAAGCCCGAGGATGACGGTAGGGGGGAGGATGACGTTCGCGGGAGAGGCTTTCGCCTTCGACGGCCTTGTCCTGACGCCTGTGGGTCAGAGCCCCTCGTGGGATCCGGAGCCTGCCCCGGGCTCGACCCGGGGTGAAACCCCGCTCTTACGACGACTGCCGGCGCAGGAACGCCGGAATGTCCAGTTCCCCACTATCCAACGCCGCTGACCGGCTCGGCGGACGTTCCGCCTCCATGACGAGCTCGCCAGCCGAGGCCATTTGCATCGGCTCCGCCGTCGATGGTTCCCGCCGCCGGACGATCGGCTCCAGCGCCGGCGCGGGGGTCGCGCGTTTGCGGAACAACCCAGTGGCGGACTGGAACAACGACCGAGCGACCGACTCGCCCGACGGCTGCGTCACGGGCGCGCTCGCGGCGGACCCATTCGCGAACAGGCTGGACGATTGTCTCGGCAGCGGAACGCTACCCGGCGCGGGCACGGCCAGTGACGGAGTGGCGAACACGCCGCCAGACATCGGCCGCCGTTGCTGCTGTTCGCGCGGCGGCGGTGCCTGATCCACGACGGGTTCTTCCAGAAAGGGCATCGGATCGGGAATGATCACTCGCTCCGCCAGCGCCGACGGTTGCCGCAACGCGGTGATGTTGCCGATCTCGCGCCCGATCGGTTCGGCCATCGCGATGCGTGGTTCGGCGTTCATGGCCGGCACGGGGATTGGTTGCGGCGCGGGAAAGGCAGCGCCACCGCCGACCGCGACCAGCTTCGGCCGCTGCTGCTCCTGGAACTGCGGGCCGTCGATGCCGGTCGCCACGACGGAGACGCGGATCCTGCCTTCCAGCGCCGGATCGGTGGCCGAGCCGAACAGCACGTTCGCCTCTTCGTCGAGTTGTTCTCGCACCGTGCTGACCGCCTGATCGACCTCGAACAAGGTCAGGTCCTCGCCGCCGGTGATGTTGATC
>PLSZ01000241.1 GCA_003164305.1 Acetobacteraceae bacterium | reverse complement strand
AAGCGAACGTCTTTCGCAGCCATGAGAATTATCCTTTATGAGTTCAGGGACGTGGCGCGAATTACGCCGCTTTTTTCTTTGCCGCGGGGGTGCCCTCGACGATGCCCATGAGGTCGGATTCCTNNGACCATTTGCCGAACAGCACGCGGTCGCCGGCTTTCACTTCCAGGGGAACGACGCGGCCTTGTTCGTCACGCGCGCCCGGCCCGGCGGCGACAACTTCGCCTTCGGTCGGCTTTTCCTGGGCCGTATCGGGGATGATGATTCCGCCGGCGGTCTTTTCTTCAGCGGCGAGGCGGCGCACCACCACCCGATCGTGCAGGGGTCGAAATTTCACGAGATTTGCTCCAGATTTTGAGGGCGGCCGGCGTGTTGACGATGGACAAGAGGACGCCGGGATAGAGAACGCACGACGAGATATAGGTCGCCAATGCGCGATTGTTAGCACTCTTCCGCCGAGAGTGCCAGGGCTGCCGGCCAGAATGCGCATTGGCCCGGTTTTCGCGTTCGGGGGGCGACAAACCGCGCCCTGTGTGCCATATGGTACTGGCAATCATGAGAGCCGTCCCGGCCTCGGAGTCCCCAATCAAATCTTTTTCCCCCTGGTTCCCGGTTCAGTCGGACGTTCCCCGGTGATCGCCGGATGGCTGCGCTGGTCGCTGATCGAGATCCCGTTGTTCACGGTGGTGATCGTCGCCACGCATCTGGTCGTTTCAGGCGGCCAGACGGTCATGCACTATTGGCTTGGGCACCGGCGGATCGGCGGCGCGCTATTCCGTAACCATATCAATTTCCATCATGCCCATTATCGCAGGGGCCACCTGGTATCGCCGATCCAATTGAAGGAAGACGGTAACAACACACCTTTCTTTCTGCTGCCGATGGCGCTGGTGGCGGCGCTGGTGTTCTTCATCCTGCCACTGGCGTTGTTCGTCGCGGTCATGCTGACCGCGGGAGCGTCGTTCTTCGCTCATGTGTGGTTCGATAAGGCGTACCATATCGAGGGCTCATACCTGGAACGTTTCGCGTGGTTTCGGCGTAAGCAGCAGTTGCATTTCGTGCACCACTTGCACGCGAACACCAATTACGCGGTGATCGACTTTTTCTGGGACCGCGTGCTGGGAACGTTCCGCGGCGCCGAACCGCGGTGACCATTCCGTAGTCGTTATGGTCTGGTCATGACGTCGAATGGACGCCCGCGAACTGCTCTGTGACCGCGCCTAAAACGGCTTGTGCGTGTGGGAGATATCCTGCCGGTTCTCCGACACCGCCAAAGGCGGCATGCAGACATAAGCCTTCAACTTCGGATAGGCGGTGTTCATCATGCAATCGATGCCGTTGTTCGGGATGCCGATGCCAAAACCCTCGAAGCGAATGAACTTCCGGGACAGCGGCAGACACATGTCCAGCAACGCTTTGGCGCCCGAGGGGGAGACGGAATAGGCCATGCTGCCGAAGGCGTGACGGAGGCGAACCGGCGCATGGGCGACCTCCGCATGGCGAAATATCTCAATATTTTCACGCAGCGCGTCCTGATCGAAGGTCAGGACCGATTTCGCCACGCCCTCCGGGATTTCAGCCCAGACCGAGCGGTCGAAGTTCCAACCCCACAGCGCAATGCACCAGTCCGCCGGCAGCCGGCTGACGAAGTCGTCCTGCGCGGACATGAAGTTGGCGGCGAGGATCGCGTCGTCCTCGATGGCCGTGATCACGCGATTTTCTGCCACCGCGACACGCCACAACGCGAGGTGAGACAACGCGCATCCCAGTTGGCCGTTGTTATAGGTCAAATCGCGGGCGATGATCCCGTCGCGTTCCAGGCCGGCACGATCGGCCTCGCGTCCATCGACGGCGGAAAAGCGCGTGAATTCTCCGAACCGGGCGTTCATCTCGGTGAACGCGCGCCAACGCTCGTGATCGCGGTCGAGGTTGATCACGTAAATCGACATCGTGGTCAGTTCCGCTCCGCCGCCGCCTGGATCGCTTGCCAGACTCGTTCCGGCGTCGCCGGCATTTCAATATGGCGCACGCCACGGTCCGACAAGGCATCGGCGATCGCGTTCATCACCACGCCCAGGGCCGGGGTGGTGCCGCCTTCGCCGGCGGGGCGGATGCCCAGAGGATGCGTGGGGGAGGGGATCTCGCTGAGTTCGGTGACGTAGGATGGCAATCCGGCGGCGCGCGGCATCGCGTAATCCATGAACGACCCTGTCAGCATCTGGCCGGTTTCACGATTGTAGATGACCTGTTCCCACAATGCCTGCCCGACGCCCTGGGCGATGCCGCCATGCACCTGGCCGTGCACGATCATCGGATTGACCGCGCGGCCCACGTCATCGACGGCGGTATAGTTGACGATCTCCACGACGCCGGTTTCGGGATCGACCTCGACTTCGCAGACGTGGGAGCCGTAGGGGAAACTGGCCTCGGGGATGGTTTTGTCGCTGATCGCCTGTAAGGCACCGGACAGATCCTCCGGCAGATCGTTCCGGCTGCGCGCTTCGGCGGCGACCTCGAACAACCCGATCGAGCGGTCGGTTCCGGCGACGGTGAAGCGGCCATCGCTGAAGATCAGGTCCGCCGGATCGGCCTCCAGCACATGGCTGGCGATGCGGGTGGCTTTCTCGATGATCTCGTACGACGCGGCGTGCATCACGATGGAACCCAGACGCAAGGCGCGGCCGGAATGGGCGCCGCCGCCCCAGATGACGCGGTCGGTGTCACCGGTCACAAGGCGAACGGTTTCGTTTGCGACGCCCAACCATTCATGGATCAACTGCGCGAAGCTGGTTTCGTGGCCCTGGCCCTGGGATCCGGTGCCGATCACGACCTCGACCAGGCCTTCGGGCTTGATGGTGACTTCGGCACGCTCGCGCGGGACGCCGGTCGCGGTATCGACGTAGTTGGCGACACCGATGCCGCGGCATTTGCCACGCCGCGCGGCCTCGGCGCGGCGGGCGGGGAAACCGTTCCAGTCCCCCAGCCGCAACGCGGTTTCCATGACGGTGTGATAGGCGCCGCTGTCGTAAACCAAGCCGAACGGATTTCGATACGGCAACGCCGATTCAGGGATCAGNNTCCACCCGGTCCAGTCCCGATTGATGCGCGGCCAGATCGATCAGGCGCTCGATCACGTACATCACCTCGGGCCGGCCAGCGCTGCGGTACGGGCGGGTCGGCGCGGTGTTTGTGAAGGCGCCGCGAGCCCGCACATGCACGTTGGGAATGTGATAGATGCTGGAAACGATCGCGGCGCCTTTTTGCAGCGGGCTGAATCCGACCGGATACGCGCCAAGGTTGACCAGGTTATCGCAGCGCAACGCCAGGAAATCCCCCTCGGCGTTCAGCGCGAGTTCGGCGGTGACCGCGAGATCACGGGCCTGATAGTCGCACAGGAACGCCTCGGACCGGTCGCTGGTCCATTTCACCGGACGGCCGACGCGACGGGCAGCCCAGACCACGAGGGCGAATTCGGGATTGAAGGCGCCGCGGGTGCCGAAGTTGCCGCCGACATCGTGCATGATCATGCGTACATCGGCCTCGGGCACGCCGAGCACCGCCGCGAGGTCGTTACGTGGCCGCACCGCGCCGCCGGCCCCCGCGTGCAGCGTGTATTTCCCGGATGCTTTGTCGAACTCGCCGATCGCGGCGCGGGGTTCCATCGGCACGCCGGCGACGCGCTGCACCNNGACATGCGCCGCCCCGGCGAACGCCGCGTTGACGGCGGCGGCGTCGCCGAGCGTGGCATCGATGCACACGTTCGACGCGCCCTCGTTCCAGGCCAGCGCGGCACCGGGCGCGGCGGCGTGAGGGGCATGGGTGACCGCGGTCAAGGGACGATACGCGACCGTGATCAGTTCCGCCGCGTCGCGCGCCGTGGCGAGGCTGGTGGCGACCACGACGGCGACGATATCGCCGACATGGCGGGCGATCGTGGTGGCCATGCAGAAATGCGGCGG
>PLSZ01000016.1:2380-2532 GCA_003164305.1 Acetobacteraceae bacterium | reverse complement strand
TCAACGCGCCGATGGATCATCGCGGAAACCGATAACGGCTTCGAAGTCCACGAATGGACAGCCGATGGCGTCGCGCCATGGGCTGAGAAGGAAACTGCTCAAGCGGCGGCGGCCCGGCTGATCCAACTGATGGGCATCAAGCACGCGATCGT
>PLSZ01000016.1:197-2261 GCA_003164305.1 Acetobacteraceae bacterium | reverse complement strand
GCCTATAACGCCGTGAAGGCGCTAGAGGCATCGTCAGCGTCGGGTGCGCCTCTCGCCCTGTCAGTGGCGCAGGCGGCGATGGCGGCCTATCAGGCGGTCATCCCGGCCGCTTCCACAACCAACTGAGGATCACGTCATGTCAATAGCAACAATCATCGCGATCATTCAGGCTCTCATGGGGTTCGCTGGCCAGATCCCCGAGTTGGTCACTGCCGCTGAGACGGCGGTCGGGCTGCTTCAGAGCGGCCAGGCGCCAACGGCTGAGCAGCAGGCGCAGATCGACGCGGCGCTGGATGCGGCGAATACGGCGTTGCAGGCGTCGTGAATGCCGAACATCAAAGACCTTGACCGTGGCCCGGCCTTCATTTTTGCGCCGCGCGTGGTCCGTCAACGGGTGATGGACGGCGAAACGGCGCAACAAGCCCGCTCTCGATGGGCTCGCGAGAGGCAGATTGAAACCGACCGCGATCACGAGGCGCGCCGTGTGTTCACTGGACAGGTGCTCCCTGTCCGTTACGACGACGAATGAAAGGAAATACCATGAGTTGGCATGTCTCCGGCATCGGTAAGCCGAAAGTTCTGATCGCAAATCTCCCGGCCGAATTCGATCGGGTCCATTGCGAAGAGCCCGAACAATTGATCAAGGCGTTCGCGAAGGATATCGTTCTCGCGTCTCTCGAACATTACCCCGACGATATGGCTGTGAAGGTCACCGCCAGCGGTTCGCAATCGAAAGAGCATCGCCCGGACAAGGACCGAACGAAGTCCGTCAATTCCCTTGACATCAAGATCGAACCGCTTTGGGGTTTTGTCGAGTGAGCGGGCACGATGACGTGCCGCCGGAAGTGAAGGCGCTTCTGGNNCGATGGTTCGATCGCAAATGACCACACTCCCCGAACTGATCGGCCCGAACGCCAGTAATCCTGGCGAGATCGCGGGCTACTCCACCGATGCCGTGGTCTACAGTCTCGGAGGCAACGACACATATGGCGACTGCGTTTTCGTCGCGCCGTGCAATCAACTCGATCTGAGCGCCTTTGTGAACGGCGCCCCGTTTACGATCGGTGATGCCGAGGCGCTTTTGTTCTACGAACGCGAGGCCGGATTCACCAAAGCCAATCCCGCCAGCGATCACGGCGCCATTGTCACGGACATGCTCGCTTACTGGTCCGCCAACGGGTGGCCGAGTGATCCAGAGAGCAAGCCGGTCGGGTGGTGCGCCATCGAGGTCGATCAGATCCACCAGGCCATCCATAGTCTTGGGGCGGTCGTCGTGTGGGCGCTCTTGCCGCGGATTGATGATGACTGGGACTTTTCCGACCTGTCCATTACGCGCGGCGTTGACGGCACTGGCGGCCATTGCATGTTGATGGTGCGATCTGGCCCGGACGGCTATCAGGTCATCACATGGGCTGAGCGGCGCACCGTCACGCACGCATGGTGGGCGAAATACGGCAAGGGGCAGATCGCTGTCCTGGTGCCTGGATGGAAAGTCAGATAGCGGAATTATCAGAAAGCGGACGACGGAGTGACGGCGTGATCGTCGCGGCGGACTTGATGGTACGCGGGTGATGGTGTAGGGGTGATGGGTCGCGGCGGCGTGGAAGCGAACACGCGCGTAATTGCAGAGCCTGTATCAGCGCAGTGGGAGGCCGAAAGGCCGCTTGGACCACCATCCAGGAACGAGAACAGCCTGACTGTATGGCGAGGTCAGGAGACGCCCTAAACCTGCCGGGGCGGCGCTAGGTAGGGATCGGGTCGCGTGGGTGCTCCAGCCCCGAGTGGAGAGTGATACAGGATACGGGTCCAACGGTGAGGCTGCTTCTGCAAGCTGAAGGCCTCCAGAGCCGGGGTAGCGTCCGGCCCGCGACATCCAGGCGCCGTCATCCTTCGGGGTGGCGGCGTTTCTGTTTGTCATGGTGCGCCAACGCGAGACCGATATGCCAGCGGCAACGTGGACCAATCGAAGTTGTCCCTAAAGTCGCCACAGTGATGATCGCGGGGTGTTGCAACGTGTCCAGCGCCGGACCACAGAGACGAGTATTCAATACCGATCATGGCCCA
>PLSZ01000016.1:0-187 GCA_003164305.1 Acetobacteraceae bacterium | reverse complement strand
ATGTTCTCCTGCCGGGCGTTTGTCATGGAGCGCGTAATTTCGCGATCCGGAAGCCGCTATCAGTCGCCTGGTCCCAATCACATTTCATCGCCTCGCAAAACAGCTTGACCGGGGCCGTGATCCATTTCGACTTCGTGTCCCATAGCGGCCCTTCATCGTGATCGATGACCCACCATTCATCGGGAGC
>PLSZ01000459.1 GCA_003164305.1 Acetobacteraceae bacterium | reverse complement strand
TTATATGAAACCACTGAAAGTCAATTTCAAACTGACTTATTATCATGCCCACAGTAAAAGCGACCCATCATAAAGGCACCGTGATCAAGGGACTTAGCTGCCGCACGACTGCCATATCGCACACTCTGCCCTCTTCCAAGGTGATAAGGTGGATGGCCGAAGCTTTAGCCGCATTATAGCAAAGGCACTCTTTCCACGCCTTCTTGTGATACCGATTTGCCGGATTCACAAGCTGTCGCTTTCACTTGCCAAAAAAGCCGTCCAGTGATCTACCCGTTGATAGACTTTGAAATCGCGCCGCGCGATCCCTTGCCGTGTGCCCATCCCTTGTGCCGTTCGATTCGTCGATAAGTCCGTCATTCAGATAGGCCGATCGACGCGGATCAACCTCCAGAAGCCACCCTTCGATTTCTGTGCTCCGAGCACCTGGGGGGCATCTGCCTCGAGTGGTTGGCCACGATGAAGGGCCGGTGGGAAGTTTGCGCCCGTGCGAGCCAGTACAGGGCTCAGCAATCGTCGTGATAACCCGCGCTTTGGCAAAGGAGCGAACCAAAAAGGAGAGAACCATGATCGACGACACAAGATGGTTCGCGAGCGTCGATTGCGCGTCCCCCTCCTGTGCTTCGCGGAAGCGTGGCAGCCCCAACCGATCCATGGCATGATGGCTGACAACGCCCCGACGCCGCCATCGGCGACCGAAACGGTTCCTCGGCCGAGCAGCGGAGCGGAGCAACGGAATCATACGATGCGCGAGCCACCGCTGGTGCCGCCGGAGTTACTGAACCGGGTCGTGGATTACTTCCATCCGCGCCGTGTCGTGCTGTTTGGCTCACGGGCGCGCGGCGAGTCCGGGCCCGACAGCGACATCGACCTTCTTGTCATCCTGGATGACGACGCGCCCGCCGGCCATCTGACCTCACGGGCAGGCTGGGAAGCGCGCCGGGGTTACGATCATCCAGCCGACGTGATCCCGGTCCGGGACGCCGTGTATCGCCGCCGGGCGAAGATTGCCGGCACCCTCGCCTATGAAGCGGAGATCGACGGGATCGCGGTCTATGAACGGGCCTGAACGGCGCATCCAGCCTGAAAACCGCGCTGCTCCAACGCTGTCGATCTTCCCATCGCGAACATGGCGGCGTAGGTTTCGGTTGGGTGCCCCAGAACCAGAGGACGGTGTTCAGGAATGGAGAATGGAATGTTTGAACGCGTCACCCAGCGTCCGGATGTCATGGGCGGCAAGGCGTGCATCCGCGGGCTGCGTGTCACCGTCGGCATGATCGTGGGACAGATCGGCACCGGACGCACGATCGAAGAGCTTCTGGCGGATTACCCTTACCTTGAACGCGAAGACATCCTCCAGGCACTGCGCTATGCCGCCTGGCGGGCCGACGAGCGCGAGGTTGCACTGAGCCCCGTGTGAAGCTCCTCATCGACATGAATCTTTCACCCCGTTGGGCCGGATATTTGTCCAACGCGGGGTTCGAGGCGGTGCACTGGTCTTCTCTCGGGCCGCGAGACTCTTCGGATATCGCCATCATGGCCCATGCACGGGCTCATGATTATGTCGTCCTGACCCATGACCTGGACTTCGGCGCGATTCTGGCCGCCACGCACGGCGACAAACCGAGCGTTGTGCAGCTTCGCGCGGACGATGTAAGCCCCGAAACGATCGGCGCCCCGGTCGCGGCGGCGCTCAAAGCGATGGACGAAGAACTCGCCGCGGGCGCCTTGATCACGGTCGACCTCGGCCGGACCCGTATGACCGTGTTGCCGCTGAGGATAAAACCGGGCGCCTGATGCACTGGAAAGCCTGCCCCCGATCAGGCCTGGCCACCTGCCGTTATCTGAACCCGGCCGCCGCTGTTCTTACCCCGCGAGGTAATCCATCGCCGCGTCCACCCCGCCGCGCGCGTGCGGAACATTGTTGATCCGCAACGCCATTTCCACCGCCGTCAGCGCGCCAAGCAGCATCGGTTCGTTCAGGTCGCCGAGGTGGCCAATCCGAAAGACCTTGCCGCTCAACGCGCCAAGACCGCCGCCGAGCGACACGTTGAAGCGAAACCGCGCGGTGTTCCGGATCGCCTCGGCGTCGTGACCCTCCGGCATCAGGATCGCCGTGACCGAGTCGGAATACCGCGCCGGATTGAGGCAATACAGTTGCGGCCCGTCGTTGCCAGCCCAGACCTTGACGGCGCGGCGCGTCGCCTCGGCGAGGCGGTTATGACGGGCGACGACGTTGTCCAGGCCTTCCTCTTCCAGCAACCGGATGGACTCGCGCAAACCGTAGAACAGGTTGACCGGTAATGTGCCGATGAAGCTCTTCTGCGGCCGCTTCGCCATCATCGTCCAATCGAAATAATGCCGCTTCAGGCCGGCGTGCGCGTGCGCCTCCATCCCCTTGTCGGAGACACCCGTAAAACTCATCCCGGTGGGCAGCATGAGGCCTTTCTGGCTGCCGCCGACGACGCAATCGATCTTCCACTCGTCCATGCGGAAGTCGAGCGATCCGAGCGAGGAAATCGTGTCAACCAGGAACAGCGCCTGATGGCCGGCGGCGTCGATCGCGGCGCGGATTGCTTCCAGCGGCAGCATCATGCCGGTGGCGGTTTCGTTGTGCACGGCGCAGACTGCCTTGATCTCCCCGGCCGTGTCGGCGGTCAAAGCGTCGCGTAACGCGGCGACGTCGATGCCCATGCGATGGTCGGCGGGCAACGTGCGCACCGTCAGGCCGTGGCCGTGGCCCATATCGCCCCATTGGTCGGAGAAGAAGCCGGTTTCCAGCACCAGGATGGTGTCGCCTGGCGACAACAGATTCGTAAGGCTCGCTTCCCAGGCGCCATGGCCCGAGGCGTTGTACATGAACAAATGCTGCTTCGTGCGAAGGACGCGTTTCACGCCGGCGAAGGCCGCGTCGTAGACCTCGACGAAGTCCGGGTCGTTGAAGTCGATCGACGGCCGGTCCATCGCCCGCAGCACGCTGTCGGGGATGTTGGTCGGGCCGGGGTTGGCGAAGAACTGGCGGCCGCGGGGCTTGAGGGTCATGGAAGGTCCTTGTCTATCAGGCTCCGGCCGAGGGCGGTGGTCATCGCCGGCGGGCGCATCCATGGCCGAATGGCGCTGGTTGTAAAGATGGGGGGCGTGGGCCACGCCTCGGTCCGTCCATTTGGCGCGGCATGCGCGGCGACAGATCACCGGGTCTGGCCCGGTGATCGACGGTTGAACGAGAGCCCGCTGGAGCGGTTGCTGTTGTACGCCGCCCAGGTTGCCCCGAAGGGCGTCAGGCTGTCCGCGCCAGTACTCGCTCCAGGGCCGTGAAGAATCCTGGCCACCCGGCCTTGGCGCCCTGGTACGCCGGCTGTTGCTCCGGCCGGAAGCCCGACTGCTCCATGCGCAGGTGGGTCCCAGACGCCGTGGGTGTGAGTTTCCAGGTGACGACACTCTCGAGACCATACGCGGCCCAGGTATAAGACAGCGTTTTGTTCAGCTCGACCGCCAGGACCTGACAGTCGACAGCGCCCCAGTCCGCGCGAAGATTGAAACGGTGGTCCAGGACAGACCTGAAGTCGTTCTTCATGAGCCACTCCTCGATGAGGTGTGGTTGCGTGAGCGCACGCCATATCTTTTCCGGCGGGAAAGGCATCTCCCGTTCGACAATGACGGAGAGCGTTCCGGTCGTGGCATTGGTCATCGATGCATCCTTTTAAGTCGATCTTCGAGGTGCCGAACCGGCGGGCGAAACCGGTGGATGACCCGCCCCTCAGGCGCTCATTGGTCTTTTCGGTGAGGGGATGCGGTCAGCGGAAGAACGCACCGACGTGTTCAGCGCCACGGCGGCGCGAATGAGCGCCCGCAACGCCGTTTCATCGATCCTGTCGCCCTCATGGAAATCGATGGCGCGCCTGGTGTTGCCTTCGAGGCTGGAGTTGAAGAGGCGTGACGGGTCCTCCAACGAGGCGCCCTTGGCGAAGGTCATCTTCACGACATTCTTGTACGTCTCACCGGTGCAAATGATTCCGGCGCGCGACCACACCGGAACGCCTCGCCACGTCCACTCCTCGACCACGTCGGGGTCGCTCTGCCTGATCAGATTTCGGATTCGGGCGAGCGTCTCGCCCCGCCAATCATTCAGT
>PLSZ01000380.1 GCA_003164305.1 Acetobacteraceae bacterium | reverse complement strand
TGCCGTTGTGATCCAGCACGCCGCGCACGGTCTTCATGATGCCCTGGCTCATGTCACGGCTGAGTTCGGCGTATTGCGCGAACAACACCTGCCCGTCGGCCTCGGTCAGCACGACATTGCCGGTCGCCACGACGACCCCGGTGTCCCGATTGAAGGTCATCTGATCGGCGCGGACGATGCGCCCGGCCTGCCATGCCTCGACATGACCGCGCGCGGTGACCAGCGCGTGTTCCCGGTCGTACTCGACCTGATCGGCCGTGAACGTCACCGGCGCATCCTTGGGTACCGGAGGCCCGGCGCCGATGGCGGGCAGTTGCGCCATGGCGTTGGACGCCAGGGCCAGCAACGCGGCGGCCCACAGGAGAATGGCCCTCAGGAGCATGGCCCCAGAGGTATCAGGGCAAGCCACCAGCCTTTTCCCGTCATCCTCGGGCTCGACCCGAGGATTTCTCGACACGCCAAGGAAAGTTAAAAGTCGGACAAGGTGCCTGGGCGGGCCGATCCTCGGGTCGAGCCCGAGGATGACGTGCGGGGGCCCGGGGATGACGTTTGGGGCCCCGGGGATGACGTGCGGGGGAAGATGCGCGCCTTCGCCAGCCTTATGCTGATGCCTATGTGGATCAGCCCAACGGGACGCTGTCCATAAGGAAGCGGCGCGCCATGGCGCGGGCGCTCGGCGGTGGGTTATCCGTCTCATGCTCAACCGTCTTCCGTGTGCAACAGCAGCGCCACCGCCAGCATGAGCCCGGATGCCGCGGGTGCCCACGCGGCGAGGGTAACGGGAAGGGCGCCGGACTGGCCGAATTCTTCGGCGACCTTGGAGATCACGAACAGCATGAAGCCGACCGACACGCCGCCGCCGATCATCTTGGCGACGCCGCCGCGCCGGGTCGGCCGCATCGAGAAGCCCGCCGCGACCAGCGCCATCGTCGCGCACAGCAGAGGCAGCGCCAGCAAAGAATGGAAATGCAGGCGGTGCCGGACCGATGAAAATCCGGAACGGTCCAGTAGCGCGATGAAATCCGGCAGCACCCAGACCGACAATGTGTCGGGCGATGCGAAGCTGTCCTGCACGCGCGTCACCGTCAGATCCGTCGGCAGGCGAATTTCCTTCGGCGCGTCCGGCAACTGGTCCGGCCGGATGGTGCGCGCGTTGCTGAGATCCCATTGCCGGTTGCCGAGATGCGCGCTGCTGGCCTCGATCCGCGACAGCAGGTGGTCGTTGTCATCCAGCCGGAACACGCTGACCGCGCCGGTCGTCAGTTGCTCCCCGCGTAAGGCGACGTTGCTGGCGTGAATGATGGCGACGCCTTTGGAATACAGTTCCCGATCCGATTGGCGCAGCCACAGTTGGCCCCCGTTCAACGCCAAGGGCCCGCCGCCGGTGCGGATATAGGTGGTCTCCAGCGCCTCGGCCCGCGCCAGCATGGCGGAGGACAGCGGACTGAGCGCCGCGGTCGTCAGGCCGCCCATCAGCAGGGCGCACAGGGTCGGCACCGTCAGGAACTCCCACGCCGAGACGCCGGCGGCGCGGGCGACGATCAGCTCCGACGTCCGGGTCAGCCGCCAGAAGCAAAGCAATCCGCCCAACAGCACCGCGAAGGGCAGGATCTGGATCATGATGAAGGGCACGCGCAGGCCCGCGATCTCCCCCACCAAAGCGAAGGTGGCGTCCGGTTTGCTGGCGGAGCGGCGCAGCAGTTCGATGAAGTCGAACATGGCGACGAGGCCGGACAGGGCGATCCATGCCGCCGAGATCGCGGTCACGAAATGCCTGGCGATGTAGCGCGACAGGGTGATGGTGAGGGTCACGCGGCGGCACCGGCGTTCGCCCCGCCGCGCGCCCAGGGTCGCCATTGCCGCGGCAAGGGCGCGAACAGCAGAACGGCACAGACGATGCCCGGCAGCACAGCGCGTACCCAGATCAACGGGATCAACGCGTTGTCGCGCGCCGCCAGCCCGTCGATGGTCAAGCCCAGAGCGACCAGCAGGACCACGGCCAGCACGGACGTCAGCGGCCGCAGAAATCCGCCATGACGCTGGAACGCGCCCATCAGCACGGAGACCAGCGCCACCAGCGCATAGGAGACCGAGGCCAGCGGGCCAGCCAGCCGCTTATGCGCCTCGGCGATCCATTTCGGGACGTCGCGCGGCAAAGCCAGCCGCGGATGGAGCAATTCGCCAATGCCAACCTCGGACATATCCGCCGGACGTTCGCCCTCGGGGCCGGAGGCGTCGGCCAGATCGATTTCGTTCTGCGAGAAGGTCAGCATGTTCAGCCGGCCGGTCTGGCGGTCGATTTCCTCCCGGCTGCCGTTCATCAGCAACACGCGCGGCCCGTTGGTGCCTTCCATGAGTTGGCCCGACTCGGCCAGGACGGTGGCGTGGATCGTCGGATCGCGGGCGTCATCGACCAGGATGCCGTGCAGCGACCCGTCGGGCGTGCGGCTGCGCACATAGACCACCAGCTTGTCGGAGATCGAGGTGAACACCCCTTCCTGCAACAGGAACGCCGCCACCTTGTTGCGGATTTCCCACTGGAATTCGCGAAATGCGGCGAGGGTATCAGGCACGGCCTCCAGGTTCAGCCAATAGCCGGCGGCGGTGGCGACCAGCGCCACGGCCAAAGCCGGCCGCGCCAGGGCGAACGGCGAGAGGCCGGCGGCGCGCATCACCGTGACCTCGCGATCGCCCGCCAGGCGTTGATAGATGAACTGGATCACCACATAGGTGGTAATCGGCAGGATGACGGCGATGAAGCTGGGGATCAAAAGCCCGGTCAGGCGCATGAACACGAGTAAGGAGAGGCCGCGATTAACCACCAACTCGACGAACCGCAGCGATTGCGTCAGCCAGATCAGCGCCGTCAGCCCCGCGGTGACGGCGATCAGCGACCAGAACAGCTGACGGAAAATGTACCGGTCGAGCCTGGTGGCCAAAGGGGGAAAACCGGGGAGCAGCCGCATGGCGCTTTTCTGCGGCACGGGCGAGGCCGATGCAAGCCAGGCCGGATCACGTTTGGCCGCCATGCCTGACAAGGTCGATTTTCCTCCCCTGCTTCCCGCCGGGCTTCCCCCTTTGCGCGACGTCATCGCAACCCATGGCCTCGCCGCCCGCCATTCACTGGGCCAGCACTTTCTGTTGGACGGCAACCTGACCGCGCTGATCGTGCGCGCCGCCGGTGATCTGGACGGGCGCAATGTGATCGAGATCGGGCCCGGTCCCGGCGGATTGACCCGCGCGTTGCTGGCCAGCGGCGCGGCGCGGATCGTCGCGATCGAGTTGGACAAGCGGGCGGTGGCCGCGATCGAAGCGCTGGCGGTGATCTCCGGCGGCCGGCTGAGCGTCATGGAAGCCGACGCGATGAAGGTCGACCTGCCGGATCTGCTGCCGGCGCCGCGGCAAATCATCGCGAACCTGCCTTACAACGTCGCATCGCCGCTGTTGGTGCGCTGGCTGCGGCAGGCCTCGGCGTATGAGCGGATGACTCTGATGTTCCAGCGCGAAGTGGCCGAGCGGATCGTCGCCACGCCGGACACCGAAGCCTACGGACGGCTGTCGGTGCTGGCCGGGTGGATTTGCGAGGGCCACATCGCCGTGCGGCTGCCTCCCACCGCGTTCGTGCCGCCGCCGAAGGTGTGGTCGGCGGTGGTGGTGCTGACGCCGCGCGCGGAGCAGCCGCCGCCGGCGTTGTTCGCCGCGATGGAACGGCTGACCGCGGCGGCGTTCGGACAACGCCGGAAGATGTTGCGGGGGGCGTTGAAACAGCTCGGCGGCGAAACGTTATTGAAGCGTGCCGATATCGCGCCGGACCGGCGGGCGGAGACGTTGAGCGTGATGGAGTTCGATCGACTGGCGCGATTGTTGTGATATTCTGGAACGCGCAGGTCACGCCTGGCGATGGGCGGTTTTTCGCCATGGCTGGCCTTGAGCCGGCGTCTATCGCGGCACGTGCGGAGTCAGGCCATGTCAGGCCCAGCCATCGATATCCCCACGATGGGCGAAGATCATAGATGTTCCGATGGCAACACATTCGTGCGCGCTTCGTCCGCCGGTATGCCAATCGGCTGGCAAAGTGGTAAACCACACCAGGACGTCGAACGCGCCGCCAGATGCGCGACCCCCAGGGAGACACCAAACCATGAAACTCTCACGCCGATCCATGCTCGCCGCCACCGCCGCCGCGCCCATCGGTGCCCGCGCGCAAACGCGCCCGGTCATTCGCATCGGGGTGATCAACGATCAGTCCGGCGTTTATCGCGATGTCAACGGCCCCACCAGTATCGCCTGCACCCGTCAGGCGATTCGGGAATTCGCACCGGGCGGTTTCGATGTGGAGGTGTTGACCGCGGACCACCAGAACAAGCCCGATGTCGGCGCGGCGATCGCGAAACAATGGATCGATCAGGACGGCGTCGATTTCATCCAGGACGGTGCGTCGTCGGCGGTCGCGCTGGCGATCAACTCGATTTGCAAAGAGCGCGATAAGGTATTTGTCCCGACCAGCACCGCGACGTCGGACCTGACCGGCAAGGCGTGCACGCCGAACACCATCCATTGGGTTTACGATACGTTCATGGAGGCGCGCTCGACCGGCGGCGCGATGGTGAAAGCCGGCGGCGACACGTGGTTTTTCATCACCCCCAATTATGCCGCCGGGCTGGCGTTTCAGCGCGATACGACTCATTTCGTCGAAGCCGCCGGCGGCACGATCAAGGGAGCACGGCTGTATCCGTTCCCCGAGACGTCGGATTTCTCCGCGCCGCTGGTGGAAGCCAAGGCGTCTGGCGCGAAGATCCTCGGCATCTCCGGCGCCGGCAACGATCTGGTTAACATCGTCAAGCAGGCGCACGAGTTCGGTGTGCAGAAAACCATGAACCTGGCCGCGCTGATCGCATATTCCACCGACGTACACTCGATCGGGTTGGAAATCGCGCAAGGGCTGCGGCTGTCGGAAACTTACTACTGGGACCTCAACGACCGCACGCGGTCGTTTCAGAACAGGATTAAAGATAAAGTGACGCTGTGGCCGAATATGTCGCAGGCCGGCAATTACTCCTGCACCTTGCATTATTTGAAGGCGGTGACCGCGATGGGAGCGGCGGCCGCGAAGGCCAGCGGCGCGGCGACAGTCGCCCGCATGAAGGCGATGCCCACCGACGACGATTGTTTCGGTCCGGGCCGAATTCGCGAGGACGGGCGCAAGATCCATCCGGTGTTTCTGTTCGAGGTGAAGCAACCCGCGGAAAGCCGGCACGAGTGGGATTTGTATAAACCGATCGTGACGACGCCGGCGGAGGAGGCGTGGCGCCCGCTGTCCGAGGCCGCCTGCCCGCTGGTGAAGACCTGAGGCAGCCCCGGGGTTCGGGGCGGAGCACCGACGCTTCCTCCGGTCTCAGCCCGCGGCGTCGTGCTCGGCCGGCGTGTGCGGCGCCGGGGCGGCGTCGGTGATCATGCTGATCTTGCCGCTCAACTGACCGCCCTCTTCGACCTGCAGCCTGCGGCAGCGGGCCTCGCCGATCACCTGGCCGGATCCGCGCAGCACCAGGCTGCCCTTGACCGTCAGAATACCGTCCATCAGGCCGGAAATCTCCGCGTCCTCGACCTCCACCTGGCCCTTCAGCACACCGCCCTGAGCGATCTGCAACTCGGCCGCGTTGAGCGAGGATGCCTCGACCGTACCCTCCACCACCAGGCGTTCGGCGTCGGTGATGGTGCCTTGCACGCTGATGCCTCGGCCAACCACCAGGGTCCGGCGCTCACCGCCCTGCGGGGGCATGCGTGCGGGCGCCATCGGCGTGCGAGCCATGCTTTGGGCACCGCCCATGGGCGTCGTCGGCGATGTCGGGGTCGGTTGCATAGGCGGACGGGACATGAGGAGTTCCTTGGGCTGCGGCGGCGTGGGAACCACCGGGAAAGGTTGTTGGGTCGAGGTTTCCGGCACCGCCGGGATGGCGAGCGAGAGATCGGCGCCGCCCTTGCCGGCCGGCGCGTTCGCGGGCGCGTCGAAAATGCCCCGCTGTTGATCGCCCCGGACATCGGGCCGAGGCTCCGGCCGGGTCTCGCCTGGAGCGGCTGGGCCGGAGGCGATGACATGGCCACGCGCCGGGGGCGGCGCGGGCGGCGGTTCGGGTTTGCGGCGTTTGAACACGATCACCCCATATGCCTGACGGCATCGCCGGGTTCGGCGTGCCGCGTAATCTCGCCGAATACGGCGTGCTTCGGAATACCGCCGATGCCGGCGTTTTATATGACACCGCCGATTCCGGCATGCTTCGTAACATCGCGATGAGCAGCGTGCTTCAGCGCGAGGCCAGTGTGGGGCTGGTAACACGCGTCAGCGTGAGTTCACAACCGGCCCGTGCATTTCTATCGTGTCATGCGCCGAAGCTCCAGGTCAAAACCCGCTGGATCCCGCGGTTCTGGCGACCGCGATCAGTCAAACAGCGAGCTGACCGATGATTCGTCGCTGATGCGCCGCATGGCCTCGGCCAGCAGCGGAGCAATCGTCAGTTGGCGGATATTGCCGGCTTCCTCGACCTCCCGGGTCGCCTGGATGGAGTCGGTAATGGTCATCATCTCGACCGGGGAGCCGGCGACCCGGGCCACCGCGCCGCCCGACAGCACGCCATGCGTGACATAGGCGCTGGCCGAGCGGGCGCCGTGCTCCATCAGCGCGTTGGCCGCGTTGCAGTGGGTGCCGCCGGAATCGACGATGTCGTCGATCAGCACGCAATCGCGGCCCTCGACGTCGCCGATCACGTTCATCACCTCGGAATGGCCAGCCCGCTGGCGGCGTTTGTCGATGATGGCCAAATCGCAGTTGAGCCGGCTGGCGATGGCGCGGGCGCGCACCACGCCGCCGACGTCCGGCGAGACGATCATCAGGTCGCGGCCGGCGTATTGCTCCTGAATGTCGCGGGAGAACAGCGGCGCCGCGAACAGATTGTCCACCGGAATATCGAAAAAGCCCTGAATTTGGCCAGCGTGCAGATCCATGGTCAGCACGCGGTTGGCGCCCGCCTCGGTGATCAGGTTGGCCACCAGCTTGGCGCTGATCGGGGTGCGGGAGCCTGATTTGCGATCCTGGCGGGCGTAGCCGAAATACGGGATGACCGCGGTGATCCGCCGCGCCGAGGCGCGCCGCAGCGCGTCCAGCGTGATCAGCAACTCCATCAGGTTGTCGTTCGCGGGGAAAGACGTGGACTGCATGACGAACACGTCCTCGCCGCGCACGTTTTCCAGGATCTCGACGAACACTTCCATGTCGGCGAAGCGGCGGATCTGGGCTTGCGTGAGTTTCAGGCCGAGGTTGACCGCGACCGCCTCGGCGAGCGGACGGTTGCTGTTGCATGCGACAATTTTCATGAGCGGTGCCAGTTGGGCTGGAGGATCGACTCGGAAGTACTGGGCGGCGAGGGCGCTTCTAAGCAGGAATCAGCCGGTCGCGCCACTGGTCGCGCGACTGGGAGTGAGCAGTGGCAAGCGTCAGGGCTACCGCCCCGAAACCCGCCAGGGCTCTGCCCCCGGGGCAGGATGGACCCACCAGAGAGCCTCGCCCTTAGCCGGTCCAGAGCCTGCCCCGGGCTCAACCCCATGGGCGCTAAGATAGCACGGCGAGCGGGGTCGCACCTTCCATCCCTCGTCATGGTCCGGCTTGACCGGACCATCGGCACGAACACACCGGGAGAGAGCGATTT
>PLSZ01000663.1 GCA_003164305.1 Acetobacteraceae bacterium | reverse complement strand
CAATGGTTAGGACGGCTGGTATTATTTGTTTCAACCCTCATTCATCCCGTGCCAGAGTGACAGCATGAGCGTTCTCTCCCCGACGGCGATGCGGTTCATCGCTTTGGCTCTGAATCACAGCGGCGAGCCGCGCCAACGAATCGCGTGGGATACATGGGCAGGTGACCCGGATCAGCCTTTGCCCGCCTATGTCACGCAGGTCGCGCTTCACGCGCTGTCCGGATTGGCGCTTCGGATCGAGGAGCGGATCGCCTCTGACGCCGTCGATGCCGCCGAAGCAGCCCAGATGGAAAACGATCTGGGCTACATCGTCGATCTTGAAGAGGTCCTGTTGGCCGACCTCAACAAACCGGTGCCCGCCTACGGATAACCATCGCGGGATCCCTACACGAACTTCCCGTGCAAGAACCCCAGCGCGGGCAACGGACGCCATGCTCGCGGCAACTCCGCGCGCTTGATCGGACGAATGGTGTAACTCGGCGGAGGCTGCTGAGACGTCCGCAGGAAGTTCGCGTAAGCCCGCACCTGTTGCTCGCGCCAGGCTTTGTCCGCCATCGCGGCGACCCGATTGGAGAAAATCTCGGCGACCCGCGTGGTGCGGCCCATGGATGCGACCACCGCCCAAAGCGTGTCGTCGCGCGCGCTGCTCAGGCTGACCGGTTCAACCATCCTGGAAAGCTGACCCGGTTCACGGCCGAAATCAAGCGTCAAATGGCGCCGAAACGCCGCCGCCCCACGAAAAAAAAGGCGGTGCGGCCGGGGGATTGGCCGCACCGCCCAGAGGTGGTCACCGCCCTCGTTGGGGGTGACTTTCGGGGAGGAAACAGGACACCGGAAAGACCGGCTCCGTGAACAAAACAGTATGCGATCCGCCTTACCAAACTGTTAACGAAACCAATAAAATCGCCCGATTGATAAAAATTGGCCTCCCTGCGATGACCCCCGCGGTAGGGGATCAGATGGAGGCCGAACATGTCACAGAAGCGACCCGGACCGCTGACCGGTCTGAAAGTGGTGGAGTTGGGACATTACGTCGCCGCCCCATTTTGCACCCGCATCCTCGCCGATCTGGGCGCCGAGGTGGTGAAAGTCGAGCCGCCCGGCGGCGACCCGTTCCGTGGTTGGGGGGAGGCGAAGGACGGCCACTCCGTCTGGTTCAGCATCCACGGACGTAACAAACTTTCGATTGAGCTCGATTTGAAGAAAGACCGGGAGACGCTGCTGAAACTCGCCGCGCGCGCCGACGTGCTGGTGGAGAACATGCGCGCCGGCCAGTTGGAGCGGTTGAAGATCGGGCCGGCCGAATTGCACGCGGTGAACCCTCGGTTGGTGATCGCGCGCATCTCCGGCTACGGTCAGGACGGCCCGTATCGGGACAAGCCCGCCTTCGGTGCGATCGGCGAAGCGATCGGCGGGCTGCGGCATTTGACGGGCCATCCCTCGGGCGCCACCGATTTGCCGCCGCCACGCTGCGGCATCTCGATCAGCGACGACCTCGCGGGGCTTTACGCGGCGATCGGATTGCTGTCGGCGGTGTGGGAGCGGGACGTTCAGGGCAGCGGCAAAGGCCGCGTCATCGACGTGAATCTGGTCGATTCCGTGTTCAGCCTGATGGAAGGCATGCTGCCGGAATACGCTCTGGACGGCCGTGTGCGGCAACCGGTTGGCGCGGCCATCCCGACCGCTTCCCCGACCAATACCTATGCCTGCGCCGACCGCAGGTGGTTGTGTATCGCGGGCAATTCCGATCTGATCTTCGCCCGCTTGATGACCGCGATCGGCCGCCCGGACCTCGCCGCGGACCCCGCGTACGCGACGAACGGTCTGCGCTGCCGGAACCGCGAAGCGCTGGATACCGCGATCGCCGCCTGGACCAGCACCCTGCCGGCGCGGGACGCGGAGGCAATCCTGGAGCGCGCCGACGTGCCGTGTTCGCGCCTCTTCGACATCGCCGATTGCGCCAACGACCCTCACTTCCTGGCGCGCAAAGCGGTGCAATCCGTTGATGACCCGCTGATCGGCCGGACTCTGCATCCCGGCCCGGTCATTCGCATGGACGGCGAGGCGCCCGAGGATGTCATACGCTGGACCGGTCCCGCGACCGGCGCGCACACGGATTTCGTGCTCCAGACCTTGTTGGGCCTGGCGCCGAAATCCACTTAACAGCCCGGAATTTGGCTTGTTTTCGCCGTGAGGCGAGGTCACCGTCCGGCCCGTCATGCCGTTACGGGGGCGAATGCGTCGATTCCCACTACTGTTGCTGCTGTTGGCCCTCGCTGCCTGCGGAGGCGGAGGCGGAGGCGAGCGCGATGTCGGCCTTCGCGCCTCGCTGGAATGCGTCCCTTTCGCCCGCGCGCTGAGCGGCATTCGCCTGAACGGCGATGCGCCCGACTGGTGGTGGCAGGCCAGTGGCCGCTACGCCCGAGGCAGAAGCCCTGAGCTCGGTTCGGTCATGGTGTTCTCGCCGACGTCGCGGTTGCCCCACGGCCATCTCTCGGTGGTGTCGCAGGTGCGATCGAGCCGCGAGGTCCTGGTGACGCAGGCGAACTGGGTGCACCATCACGTCACGACCGACCAACTGGTGTTGGACGTTTCGCCTTATGGCGACTGGTCGCTGGTCCGCGTCTGGTGGCCNNGTGGCGTTGGATGAATGATGCTCTCCGGCTCGGCCGGCCCATCTGAACCCCGCGTCCCGTTCGGTCTCAACCCGCCACCCTGAATGTGATACCGGGTCCGGATGGACGCACCTGTCATTCTGTGGTTCCGCGATGACCTTCGGCTAACGGACCACGCGGCTCTGCATGCCGCCCATGCCACCGGCCGCCCGGTTTTGCCGGTCTACGTGCTGGACGACAAAGCCCAGGCTCTGGGAGGCGCGGCGCGATGGTGGCTGCATCACAGCCTGGCGTCGCTCTCCAGGAGCCTCGTCTCGCAAGGCAGCGGTCTGACACTCCGCCGCGGCGCCGCGAGCGAGATCCTTCCCGCCCTCGTCGAAGCCACAGGCGCCGTCGAGGTTTTCACGGGAGGCCTCGCCGATCCCGCCGCCCGCGCCACCGACCGGGCCATCGCCGATCGCCTGGCCCAGAGAGACGTCCGCTTTCATCGCATGCGAACCACCTCTCTGTTCCGGCCAGACCAGCCGAAGACCAAAGCTGGTGGTCCGTTCAGCGTCTACACGCCGTTCGCTGTTGCGTGCCTGGCGTTGCCGCCGCCCGATCCTCTGCCGGCCCCCGCCTTCTCGCCGCCGCCGCGTCTTCCGTCCGATCGCCTGGACGACTGGCGACTGTTGCCCACGCGACCCGATTGGGCGGCGGCTCTGCGCGAGAACTGGACTCCGGGAGAAGCCGGCGCTCACGTCCGGCTGGATCGGTTTTTAGCTGGCACGAGCACGGGCTACGCCGCCAATCGCGACA
>PLSZ01000190.1 GCA_003164305.1 Acetobacteraceae bacterium | reverse complement strand
GCGCGAGCGGCTGGAGAGCTTTGGCGGTACGCGCCTGAAGGAAATGGACGCGGCGGGGATCGATTTCCATGTCATCTCGCGCTCCGCGCCGTCGGCGCGGAAGCTGGACGTGGAGAGCGCGGCGCGCATGGCGCCGCTGGTGAACGACCGGTTGCACGCGGCGATCGGCGCGCATCCGACGCGGTTTGGCGGCTTCGCGACGATCGCCACGCCGGACCCAAAAGCGGCGGCGAGGAGTTGGAGCGTGCGGTGACGAAGCTCGGCTTTATAGCATGATTGTTTCAAGTTGAACCAATCATGCTGTAAGCGCCTTTGTTTGATACCAGACGTCCGAAACATTGACCCACGTCATGGNNAGCCTCGGCAACTTCCTCGCGAAGGCCATTGGCAAGGGCCGCTGGTATGAGAGCGTGATTCACGCTTTCCGACCAATCAGCCTCTGGCGATCACGCTCTGATCCGCGCAATCCGTGTTAATTCTTGCTGAACAGGTCGCGCCACGAACTCCTGGGCCATTGCGTACACGAAAATATTTCAAAAGATGGATTGTTTAATTTTCCGGTTTCATAAAACCCCGTTCACGCGGTAATCCACAACCATGACGATCCTGTTCGCCGGCGACCCGCACCGGAATTTCTCGCCGATCATCCGCGCCTGTCTGGCTCGTCCGCCGGGAGACCTGATCCTGCTGGGCGATCTCGATTGCCAAACGCCTGTGACCGAAACGTTCGCCGCCGTGCTGGCCGCCGGGTGGCGCGCGCGGTGGATCCTCGGCAACCATGATTGCGAGACGGAAACGGCCTACGACAACCTCGTCGGCGACCATCCCGGCGGCGATCTGGGCTGGCGCGTGACGGACGTCGATGGCGTCAAAGTCGCCGGCCTGCCCGGCGTCTTCAAGCCCTCAATCTGGTATCCGCGCTCCGACGACGGAGCCGCGATCGAACCGCCTCGCCACGCCAACCGCGACCAGTTCCTGGCGAACCCCCGGATCGAGCAATGGCGCGGCGGCCTGCCGCTCTGGCATCGCGATTCGATCTTTCCCGACGACGTCGAGCAACTCGCCCGCCAGAGTTTCGACATTCTGGTGACGCACGAAGCGCCGTCCTGTCACCAGCATGGCTTCGCGGCGATCGACGACCTCGCCGCGGCAGCTGGCGCGCGGTTGATCGTGCACGGGCATCACCACGATTCCTACCGAGCGACGTTGCCGAACGGCATCGAAGTCCGCGGCCTCGGTCTTTCCGAGCCCTGGCCGCTATTTCCCGACGGTGGCTGACGTCAGCTTGTGCACCGCGAAGAAGTCGTTGCCGGCGAAATAATATGCCGGTTGCTGCACGTCGGGAGCTTTTTCGCCGGGCTTCGCCGCGCTCTGCTCCAACATATGGCGGCTGGCGGCGGCGACGTGCGACCGGGTAAACGTCGCCAACTTATAAATATCGACGCGCCCGTCATCGTCGGTCCCCGCGTCGCCCTGCAACGCGCGCAACAGATACGACGTAAACAACCCGTGCCCTTCCGCGCCCACCGTGGCGTCCGCCCCGGCGGCGGAATCGAACGCTTCCGTGAACGACCCGGACAGCACGAAACGCCCGGAGGCGTGGCCGATGCGATTGGTGATCGTATCGTTGACGTCGTGCCGCGACACCGCGTCGGCGTCCGCGACGGTCGCGGAATAACAGGTGTCCAGCATGAACGCGATCCGCGTCGCTGACATGCCCTGAATGATCGGCAATAACTCGTCCTGGCCGAGCCCTTCGGTACGGAACACCGCGTCCACGGCTTTGTCGAAAACATCGTCGGTTTTCGCCGCTTTCACCGCGTCCAACAGCGCCGGATCGTGCGCGCCCATGTCGCTCGGCGCGAAGAAGTAATGACCGTCCACGGTGCGGCCGTGACCCGCGAGGAAAATCACCACCACGTCGTCCGGCGTCGCTTTCGACGCGATATCCTGTAACGCGGCGAGGATGGCGGCTTTGGTCGCGTGCTCATCGGTCAGCGCGGTCGCGGTGATGCCGGCGAACAGATGTCCGCGGTCCCGTTGCAACAACTCCGCCAGCGCATTGGCGTCATTCGCCGGATTGGCGAGGTTCCAGTCGGGGTCCGGCAATTTGCTGACACCGACAGTCAGCGCATACAACTGGCCGGAGGTCTCGGACACGGCCGGACCAGAGTCTTTGTCATGCGTTTCGAACGACCGCACCAGGCGTATTTCCGGCGACGCGCCGCTGCCGGCCTCGATCGCGCCTGATCCGCTGACCGGGGACAGCCGCACCACGTTCAGCCCGCGCGCCAGCGGAATCACGGCATGTTCGATGCGGCTATGGCCCGAGGCGGATTCCACTTTGATGCCGCTGTTGAACACCGCGTCGTTCAGCCGCGGCACGACCCGGCCGGATTCTCCGCCTTGGTCCTCGACTTTATAACGCACCAGCAAGTCCGGCGCGGTGACGGCGGGCGGATCGCCCGTGCTTCGCCCATGCGGCAGATCGATCCCGCGCGCGCCGTTGCACGCCGTCGCGTCCGCCGAGTCCACCGCGCAAGCATCCAACAGCGTCACCTTCGGCGGCAGTCCGCCACGCAACGTGTCGGCGATCTTGCCGGATTGGGCCTGCTGCTCATCCACCTTGCGCCGCGCCGTGCCATCATCGCGGAACGACAACCCGACCAGATCGGGGCGGAACCAGGTGGGATAAAGCTGCCCGATCGAAATGAAATCGCTGGTCCGGCCGGATGCCTCATTGATGCGGTATCCGATCAAAGCGCGGCCGTCCGGCTTGCCGTCGTCGCGATGGTCGTGATCGAAATAACCGGCGGGCGTCCACACCACGAAGCGCTCGGTCGCCGGGTCGATGAACAGCGCGATCAGTTCGCGGCCGTCGGCGGTGTTGTACCAATGGATCGTACCATCGCCGAAGCACGCGACCACCAGCCGTCCGTCGGCGCTGGCCGCCACCGCCCACACCGGAGACCCCGCCGAAACTTTCCAGCCAGACCCCGTCTTGCCGACGAACCGCACGAAGAAATCGGTGCCGACCACCGCGCCGGCCGGCGACACGGCGGCGGACCGGGCGGTCTCCGCCGGTTCCAACCCCAGTTTCTGGCCGTTCACCTTGGGCGCGCGGCTGTCGCGCCAGTCGGCCACCGTCATGCCGAACTCGCTGGCCACCGGCGGCGCGTAATCGCGGCCGGCGGCGTCGGAGCGGACGAACTCCCGAATGCTGACGTCGATGACCAAAGGCCGGCCGTTTGCCCTTGTGATCTCAATTCCGGCGCCGGTGCGCGACAGCCGGATCGTCGTCCTCGCCCGGTCGTGGAAGTTGATATGCCGCGGCGCCTGCGCGATCCGCACGTGGTTCGCGTCGTCGATGACGCCGATCACCGGCTCGGCGGTGGCGAACATCACGCCGCCAGCGTTGGGCAGCAGACTGGTCACCAGATCACTGGCCACCGGAATGTCGACCGCGCCGCCTCCGGTCAGCGGCCACCGCCGGATCTGCACCGTGCCGGTCGCGTCCAGATAGGACCCGCCGGCAAACACCGAGCCGCCATCCGAGGAAAACGCGACCACGTTGAAACTGCCGCTCTTGCCCGGCGCGCCGTCCAGGTCTCGTTCGAACCGCATCGTCCGCATGTCGAACAAATGCACCGCCGGCCGCGTCCGGTCGCCCGCCGCCAACAACTTCCCGTCCGGCGAGAACGCGATCCCATAAGCCCGCGCGCCTGGACGCAACGTCATCGGCGCCAGCCGGTGCAGCGCGCCGTCGTAGATCCGAATGGTATTGTCGTCCGCCGCCACCGCCAGCCGGCCCGCGGAGTCGAAGTCCAGCGAGGTAATCCGACTCGGATAATCCGGGTCTTCCAGCGCCACGCTCTGGGTTTTCAGGTCGTAGACGCGCAGCCCGCCACCGTCGAGGCCCACCGCCAGCCGGTCGCCGGCGGGCGACATCTTCATCGTCAGCACCGCGCTCGGCAGACCCGACAGCAACGCCAGCGACCGGTTGTCCCGCGTCGAGTAAAACGCGATCCCGTAGCCGCCTTGCGCCGCGCGGATGCGGCCCGCGACCGCGATCACCTTCGCCGACGCCGCGACCGCGTACAGCGCGCCGTCGTCTCCAGGCCCGATCGGCGGCAGCAACTCGCCCAGTACTTCGGAGCCATCTTGTTTCCAAATGCGGGCGGTCTTGTCGTCGGACACGGTGACGACGCCGGACCCATCCGCCAGCGGGGCCATGGCATTGATCGCCGCCTCATGCACGCCGGTGTCCAGAACCAGGAAAGGCGTCGGATCCGCCGCCAGCGCCAGCCGTGACGCCAACAGCGCCACGGTGAAGAAAGCCCCGAAGAGTTTACGCATCAGGTCCATTGAGCAGCAGCAAGCTGAGGCTCGCGTTGCTGTCGAGGTCGAACGCGGCTCTGCTGCCGCGCTCCGCCGAGGCGACCGTCTTGTCGAAGCTGGCACGCTTCTCCGGCACCGACACCGACGCCGCGCGATCCACCTGCGCCACCCGCGCCGGAGCCGCCTTCGGCGCGGGCGCCCCTTGCGCGGTGACCGGAGGCCGCGTCCGCAGATCGTTGGCGGCCTGCTGGAACTCCTGGCTCCGTCGCGCCATGGTCAGGCCGAACTGATGCGCGATGTTGAGTTCCTCGCTGAACTTGTCGCGGTGATACGCGATCCGCGCCAACGCCGTCGGACGATCGAGCACATGCCCGCGCGCCTGATCCTTCACAAACCGCGCCTGAGCGAACCGGCACGCCCGCAGCCGCCCGAAGGTGGCCGCCGTGTGGTCGATCTCCTGCGACTCACGGGTCAGGTCCTGGTTCATGTCGTAAGCGAGTTCGTTCTGATCCTGCGCATGTTCGGCCAGAGTATTGTAGTAGGCCGAACTCCCCCCGGCGATGCCGCCGACCGCGCCGCCCGCCAGACCGCCGATCAGCGCGCCGCGCAGGTTGCCGGTGGCCGCGAGACCGGTCAGTGCGCCAACGCCCGCCCCCATGGCGGCCCCGGTGACGGCGCCGGAAACGACCTGATCCTGGAAATAAGTTTTGGAGCTGGCGAAGGCCGCCCGCTCATTGGCGCAGGGGTCGCTGGCGTCCATCGCCAGTTGCGCGCCGGGTCCGGTGACGGGAGCCTGGCATCCGGCCACCGTGAGCGACACGGCGGCGGCGAATATTGGGGCGATGAACGCCGGTTTGAAACGGGGAGGACCGAAAGATCGCATCTTGCCTCGCAACGGTTTTGCCAGCCTTGGAACGTCCGCTCGGACCCGGAAGAATGCCGGGTGCCCGCGAGAATGCCAGCCTTGTAACGTCCGCCCGGACCCGGATGTTTGGAGGAATGCCGGATGCCGGCGAGAATGAGTGTACGAGAACTGGCGTTCGCCTCATAAAATGGGACAAATATACAATCCTGGCAAATGTTTTCGACTGGCCTGTTTCGGCTGCCCGGGGCGGTGCTTCGATGCGTCCGAGATCTTACTCGGGCCCGGTCCGAGTCCTCCGTCATCACGGGTGGCGGTGGCGGGCGCTGGGGTCAGGCCAAGTTGCGCGACGAAGGATCGTGGTTGGGGCTGATGCGCCTTCGTTCGCATCCCGCTCCGGCGCGGTCTGCCGTTCCGCCGGCCGGTTAAGCGGCGGTAGCGTCTTTATAGGGCCGAAAAGGCCCCATCCGCGTCAATGGCAGCGACCCGCCGGCCAGCAGCAGCAAGCGCCGGAGGCACGGCGCGGCGCGCACGGACCGGCGCAGGAACCTCTGCCCCTCGGCCGTCCGTCCGTGGCGGATCAGTTCACGGCCGACGATCCAGTCGTTCTCGGCCTCCGCCCGCCGCCGCAGGCGAGCGACGCCCTCCACGCCGAACCGTCCCGTAAGGGTCTGGGCTTTAAAGATCGCATCCATGCAAGGCAGGAACGACTCCGGCCGCGCCGCCAGCCCGTGGTACGCACCGTCGTCACGCTCCCGCGCGAACAGCAGCGGCGCGCGAGACGCGACGGCGACAAACCAGCCCAGTCGCGCCAGCCGGATCCAGTATTCCCAGTCCTCGCCATAGGACAGGCCGGGGTTAAACGGCCCGGTCGCCCGCAACATCAGGTGCCGGATCAGCAGATGGCCGCCGTTGGCGAAGCGATTGCGGACCAGCAAGCGCTCCAACAGGTCGCCCGCTTCCGGCTGGTGCACCCGGCCCAGTACCAGGCTTCCATCCGGCCCGCGGGCGGACACGCGGCGATACGCGCCGACCGCCGCGACCGCGTTGAGGTCCGCGTTCAGCGCCGCCTGGAGGAGGGTCAGCGCCTCGGGGCTCAGCCAGTCGTCCGCGTCCAGGAACAGCACGGCGTCCGCCTTGGTCGCCACCATCCCCCGGTTGCGCGCGGCGGACACACCCGCGTTGCGTTGCCGGATCAGGCGCAGGCGAGAATCCGCGAAACCCTCCGCGATGGCGGCGGTGCCGTCGGTGGATCCGTCATCGACGATCGTCATCGTCCAGTCCTGATGCGTTTGCGCCAGGACGGACCGGATGGCGTCACCCAGATACGGCGCGACGTTGAACGCGGGAGTGACGATGCCGATGCGCATGGACGGTCGCCTGCTGGAAGCACATCGTCAGGCTACCGGAGGGGGATGAAGACAAGGTTAACGCGCGAAGACTTCTACCCCTCCGCCGCCGGCTCCGGCTTCGCCAGCACTTTTTCCACCCGCCGCCCGTCCATCGTCAGCACCTCGAACCGCCAGCCGGCGAACACGATGCGGTCGCCTTGCCGAGGCACCCGGCGCAGCAGCGCCAGAAGCAACCCCGCCAGCGTGTGATAGGTGCCCTCGCCGGGCAGATCGGGCAAACTCAGCCGGGCTTTCGCTTCATCGACCGGCATCATGCCGTCCATCATGAGGCTGGTCTCACCCTCCACGCCCGGTTCGGCCGGTTGCGCCGCCGTGTCGGCCGGATCGCCGACGATCGCCTCCAGCATGTCGGCGACCGTCACCAGACCCTCGAAACTGCCGTATTCGTCCATGACCAGCGCCAGTCCGAGAGGATCGGTCTTCAGCCGTTCCAGGGCGTCGAGCGCGGTGACGGTGTCGGGCACCACGATCGGCTGGCGCAGCGCGGCGCCGATCGACAGATCGCCCCCGCTGATGATGCGGTCGAGCAGATCTTTCGCCTGCACGATCCCGACCACGTTGTCGATCGAGCCATCGCACACCACGATCCGCGAGTGCGGCGCCGCCTTCAGCGCCAGCGCGATGTCTTTCGGCGGGTCGGTGCGGTCGATCCAGGCCAGGTCCGTCCGCGGTGTCATGATCGCGCGCACCGGCTTGTCGGCGAGGCGCAGCACGCGTTCGATGATGTCCCGCTCCTCCAGTTCCAGCACGCCGGTTTGCGCGCCCTCGACCAGCAGCGCCTTCAGTTCCTCCTCGGTCACCGTCCGCGACGGCAGGCGGTGCAGGCCGAACAGGCGCAGGATCAGGCGCGAGGATTCGCTCAGCAGCCAGGCGACCGGGCCGACGACACGGATGAAACCGGTCAACGGACGGGCGACCATGGCGGCGATCACCTCCGGCTGGCGCAGCGCCAGTTGTTTCGGCACCAGCTCGCCGAGGACCAGGGTCAGGTAGGTCGTTACGATGACGACGACGCCGAGCGACAGCGAGTCGGCGAAGGGGGCGATGCGGGGGAAGGCCTCGAGCCACTCCCGCAGCCGACCCGCGACGTTGGCGCCGCCGAACACGCCGGTCAGCACGCTGACGAGGGTGATGCCGACCTGAACGGTCGGCAGAAAGCGCCGCGGGTCGTCGGCGAGCACTCGGGCGCTGGCGGCGCCGGGGACGGCTTTCTTCGTCATCACCGCGAGCCGCGCGCGGCGCGCCGAGACCAGCGCGAGCTCGCTCATCGAGAACAGGCCGTTCACCAGGATCAGCAGCAGGAGAATGAAGATTTCGAGCCAGATGTTCATGGCCGCGCGGGGTGGGGTGATGGCATGGCGATTGTCATATCATGGCGGAGGCGGGCGGCCACCTGGCGGATTGGCGGGAGTGTTGTCGACGGCTCGCGGCGCGGCGAGAAAGCATGATGGGTCAGTTTGAATTTCCGGAGCTGGCCGTGGGCGGACGGTCCGCTTTCGGGCGGCCGACCTGTAAAAGCGGACGGTTCCTGTCCGATTGTGCTTCGGCTGCTCCCACCAAAATCGGCCGTGCCTGGCTATACGGCCGGGCCCTGGTGGGCCACGGTGTCCTGGATCGGCTAATGGTGGCTGAGAATCCAGGGCTATGCCCCGGCACCTCCGCCGATTGGGGGATGCACGATCGCATCCTCCTCTATAGGGCAAAGCCTCACTTCGTTACTTGTCCTCACGGAATGCCACGCGCATCAAACGGCTGGGGATGTTCACCGCGTCAGAGCTGAGGGGTTGCTAGCATGCCGGGCCAAGAGGACACGTTCGAAGAGAACGTTATGACGAGTTCGGGTTCGCTGCTCGGGGATTACCTGTGGACCAACCCGGCGAACTGGAGTACCGGCACCGTGCCGATTAACGGCGACAGCATCACCGTCAACACCACAACCCCCGCCTTTGACGATATCGCCAATCTGAGCCTCGCCGCGCTGGTGTTCGGCACGGGCCAACTCGAGGTCGAGCATACGCTGACCATCGGCACCCTGACGATGGTCGACAGCACCGTTTTCATCGAAAGCGCCACGTCTTCGGGGAGCGGCAACGCCACCCTCACGATCAACGGCATGACCTCCGATTTCCAGAACATTGGCGCCGATGGTCTGGGCGCCTTTACCAAGATCAACGCGGCCGATCCTGGTAACAACTATTACGTCGAGGCCGGCGGCCTGCTCGAGCTTGCCTCCAGTTTCAGTGCTGGTTCCCAGTTGGAGTATGAAAGCCTGGGCACGTTCGCCCTCGCGGACCCGAGCGCGGATAATGGCGCCGAAATTCTGGGTGCCGAGCAAGGCGACGTGCTGGAGCTTCCCGGCACCGCGGTCACCAGCGTGACGTACGCGGCGAACAGCCTGACGATCGCCACCAGCGCCGGCACCTATGCTTTCAGTGACTTCGAAGCTGTTGGCACGCTCACCGGCTACACCGCCGCCTTTGACGCCAACACCGGCCTGGAAGCCATCACCTTCACCGGACCCGACACGTTCGAGGAGCAGGCCGGGAATTCACTGTGGAGCAACGCGGCGAACTGGACCAACAGTGTGCCGATTAACGGCGACAGCATCA
>PLSZ01000589.1:17246-40147 GCA_003164305.1 Acetobacteraceae bacterium | reverse complement strand
ATCATCGGGAAGCAGTTTTCCTTCGGATCGACGGCGATATCCGCGATCACCGCGATATCGCTCTCCAGCATCTCCATGATCACCGCGTCGAGTTCATCGACCGTCTTCGCGCGCAGCCCTTTGGCATGGAACGCATCCGCCAGCTTCACGAAATCCGGCANNGCCGCACCATGCCCATATATTCGTTATTGAGGATGAACACCTTCACCGGCAGCCGATATTGCGCCAGCGTTCCCATTTCCTGGATGTTCATCAAAACCGAGGCCTCGCCAGCGATGTCGATCACCAGAGCGTCCGGATGAGCGATCTGCACCCCCATCGCCGCCGGCAATCCATATCCCATCGTCCCCAGCCCGCCCGACGTCATCCAATGATTCGGCCGGTCGAAATGGAAGTATTGCGCGGCCCACATCTGATGCTGGCCGACTTCGGTGGTGATGAAGATGTCCTTCTTGATCGACCGCGTGATCTCATACAGCCGCTGGATCGCGTATTGCGGCCGGATGATCGAACCCGGTGTCATGTCCTGCGTGAACGCGAGGCATTTCTTCTCGCGCCATTCGTCGATCTGCCGCCACCAACCGGTCAGCGCCTGCGTATCGAACGGCGTCGTATCGGCTTTCCACGCGCTTAGCAACGCGTCGATTGCCTTACCCGCGTCCGAAACGATCGCGATATCCACCGGCACGTTCTTGTTCAACGAGGACGGATCGATATCGATATGGATCTTCTTCGACCCCTGGCTGAACGCGTTCAACCGTCCCGTCACCCTGTCGTCGAACCGCGCCCCGATCGCCAGCATGACGTCGCAACCATGCATCGCGAGGTTCGCCTCGTACGTCCCGTGCATCCCCAGCATCCCCAGAAACCGAGGATCCGACGCCGGACAAGACCCAAGCCCCATCAGCGTATTGGTCACCGGAAAGCCGGTCGCCGCGATCAGTTCCCGAAAACTCTCCGACGCGTGCGGGCCGGAGTTGATGACGCCGCCGCCAGCGTAAATGATCGGCCGCTTCGCCTGTTTCAGCAATGCCACCGCCTGCCGGATCTGCGCCATGTCCGGATCGGTGCGCGGCCGATAGCTGCGATGCCCATCCGCCGCCTCGGTATAAGGCGCCGGTCCAATGAGGATGTCCTTCGGCAGGTCGATCACCACCGGACCGGGCCGGCCGCTGCGCGCGACATAAAACGCCTCATGCACCACGCGGGCGAGGTCCTCGGAGCGCTTGACCAGATAATTGTGCTTGGTCGCCGGCCGCGTGATGCCGGTCGTGTCGGCCTCCTGGAACGCGTCGTTGCCGATCAGGTGCGTTGGTACCTGACCGGTCAGGCACACCACTGGAATGCTGTCCATCAGCGCGTCCGCCAGGCCGGTCACCGCGTTGGTGGCGCCGGGGCCGGAGGTGACCAGCACCACGCCGACCTTGCCGGTGGAACGCGCGTAGCCCTCGGCCGCGTGCACCGCGCCGCCTTCCTGGCGCACCAGGATGTGTTTGATCGCGTTCTGATTGAAGATCGCGTCATAGATCGGCAGGACGGCGCCACCGGGATAGCCAAAGATGACCTCGACCCCCTGTTCCTTCAGGGCGCGAAGCAGGATTTCGGCTCCTGGAAGGCGGTCGTCGGTCGACATGATACGAGGCTCCTCAGTGCTGCGCCTGGAGTGGCGGTTTTCGGGAAGCGGGGGGAATAGGCCGGTTGCCGCGGTGCGTCAATCCCGGTTCTGAATAAACGCGAAGATTCTTTCGATTATTCTTTCCGATAATTGCGTGTCACTCATGAATCGTGACTGAATTATTTCCGTGTCCGCGGCGTTGGCCAGATCGTGGTGCCGGAACCAGGTCGCCTGGCGTTTGGTGTACTGGCCGGTGACCAGCTCGGTGCGCCGGCCGGCCTCCTGCACTGTCAATACGCCGCGCAAGTGGGCAGAAATTTCCGGTACGCCGTGCGCCCGCATCGCCGGCAGCGCCGGATCCAGGTTCAGAGCCAGCAGCGCGCGCGCTTCCTCGATCGCGCCGGCCTCCAACATGGCGGCGAACCTTGTGGCGATGGCCTGACGCAGCACCTCCCGCGGCGGATCGAGGCGCACGGCGAAGAACCGCCATGGCGCCGGCGGCAGTGTCCGCTGTTGCCACGCCGCGAGCCCCATGCCGGTGCCGCGCCACACCTCCCACGCGCGGGCAATGCGCTGGCTGTCGTTGGGCTTGATGCGCGCGGCGGTGGCGGGATCGATTTTGGCGAGGCCGGCGTGCAAGGCCTCAGGTCCAAGCTCGGTCAGAAGCCGGCGGGCCTCGTTTCGGGCCTCGGCGCCGGGATCGGGCACGTCCGCGAGGCCAGAGGTCAACGCGGCGAAATACAACCCGGTGCCGCCGGTCAGGATCGGCACCTGTCCCGCCGTGTGGGCCGCGGTCATCGCCGCCAGCGCCTGGCCGCGCCACCAAGCCGCGTTGCCGGCTTCCGCCGCCGGACGGACGCCATACAGGACGTGCGGGACGATTGCCTCGTCCTCCGCCGACGGGCGCGCGGTCAGCACACGCAGCTCCCGATACACCTGCATCGAGTCGGCATTAATAATCGTGCCGCCAAGGCGCCTCGCGAGAGCGATCGCCAACGCGGATTTCCCGCTGGCGGTGGGGCCGGCGACGATCAAGGCGGGAGGGTGAGGGGACAACGGCTTTCTTTCCGGACCGACGGCCGAGAGGTGAGATTGTGACCGGCTGTTGTCAATCGGTTCGCGCCCGGGCCTGCCAGACGCGGGCGTGGGATGGGCGTCGATGTTTGCCCATCACGGCCGGACGCGCGGAAATACCGCCTTTTTCACCACGAAGGCACGAAGCACACGAAGATTTTGAAAATAATGGTGTTCGACTGTGAGGGACCTTCGTGAACTTCGTGCCTTCGTGGTGAAAAATCCGGGAGCCAGCGACACACACGGCCCTCAGCCGCGAGCGCCATCGCGCGGTTCACCGTGTGGCCGTTCAGACCGAGGCAATCAAGCGCTATGTCTTACGCCGCCGATACCATCGGGTCTTCGACTCGCGATCCCGACCGCGCCGCCCGTGCGTTTAGCGTCTCGCGCGCGGCGGTCAGCCGCGGTCCGGTGACGATCAGTGGCGCGCAACTCATCGCCTCCCACGCGCGGGCGACGAAATCCGGATGCAGCGCGGTGACTTTGCCGCCCGAGAACTTCGCCCGGTCGCCCGTGTCCAGATAACTCTCCGTCGGCAGTCCTTCCGCCAGCACCACGTCGTGCCGCGCCAGTTCGATATGGTAATAAATCACCCGCCGCAGCCTGGCCTGACGCACCGTCGTGCCGTTCAGAAGACGCTTCGCCGGGATCAACACGCCATCGACATAAATCGCGTGATCCGGCGACACGAACAGATCGCGGACCGGAACATTTTCCGAGATCGCGCCACGGGCGATGCGAATGGGCCACACCGTCTCCGGCCGCGGATGCCCGGAGCAATCCACCGCTCGTTGACCAATCCAAACGATCTTTCCTGGGCCTCCCAGTGCCGTGTGGACTTCATCTCCAACAGACAGGGTCTCCACGGTCATCGCCCCGTCCCGCGTTGCGATCCGCGTTCCCTTGGCGAAGCACGCCACCGCCTGCACGGTGTTGCCGCTGACGATCCCGAACTGGTTCGCGCCGATGGCCGAGCCGAAGATGATCGTATCGATCCCGCCCGTTCCGGCGCCGGTCCCGGCATCTTGTACTGTCAAAGTGTTGTCGTTATTGACACCAAGGTTTGATAGCGTGCCGCCTGTAATAACGAACGAGTCGCCCGCTTTCCAGGTCGCCACCGTGCCCGCGAAACCGGCGATGTCGTCCAACTGCAATAGGCCTGTCGCATCCTGAAACACGACATCGATCACGCTGTTGTTAACGCTGTAGGTCCCCGTCGGCGTTAAATTATCCGTGAACGTCGTGGTCGCCGTGTTCAGCACCGCGCCGGTCAGTTCAATCGTATCATGCGTGCCAATCTGCAGAATTCCCGGCCCATTGACCGAGACCGAGCCATTGATCGTCGCCGTCCCGCCGCCAACCACCGTGCCCTGCACGACCTCCGTTTGCTTGCCGGCCTTGCTGCCGTTCGAAAGGATCGTGCCCTCAAGCAGAATGAAATCGGACGCGATCGTGCCGAAGCCGCCGGTCGTACTCCTGCCATTCTCAATATAGACGGTGGGGTCGAGAACGCCGCCCTCCAGCACCACCCCGCCTTGCAGGTTGACCACCGCCGCGTTGACCACCGCTCCTGGGCCGACGGTGAGATCGCCCGTCCCAAGCGCGGTGCCGATATTCAGTTGGCCCGCGACCGTGAGCGTGGTGTTGGCGCCGGACACCACCAACGCGCCGGAACTGTCGCCCAGGTTGCCGATGGTCAACGACTGCGCGGAGAACGAGGCGCCGTTCAGCACCGTCAGCACGCCGGTGCCATCGTCCGCGACCGTGGCGGACCCGGTGACCGAAAGCTCGGTCCCGGCGCCGCTGAGGTCAATTTGCCCGATGTCGGTCGCGATGACCCCGGCGTCGAGCGACCCAGCGACCAGCGTGGCGCCGGTGTCGAGATGCAACAGGCCGGTTCCGCTCAAACCAACATTGACCTTCGAGACTGTTTCGGTCCCGGTAATATCGGCATCGCTGCTGTTGAAGATGATGATGTCCGCGGGATCGGGCGCCGCTTGCGCGGGGCTCGGTGCGTTCGTGATATCGTCCCAGGCCGCGGCGGACGCGAAGGAGCCGTTACCGTTGGAGGCGACCCAGACCAAGGTGCGCGGCTGTACAGTGATCTCCGCGCCAACGCCGGGGAGGTTCGTTACTGCGAAGTTGTTGGTCGTGAAGGTTCCTGGTAGGGCCAACGTGGCTGAGCCCGAGGCTTCGGTGAGGGTCAGCACGCCGTCGGCGTAGCTCGATCCGGTAACGGTGACACCGGTGATTTCGATCGTCTCGCCCTGGGCAAAGCCCGCGATCGTGCCGGCGAGTCCGGCGGTGTCGCCGGTGATCAGCCATCCTGCTCCGGGGTCGAATTCGATGGAACCGAAATTGATGAACTGGGAACCGAGGCCGGTCAGCGTGCCGGGGCTGGCGCCGGATGACAGTTCCAGGGTGCTGACGACAGTGGCGCCGACTGTGTTGCCGCCATCGACCGCGCCGACGAAAGAGCCACCAGGATCAACGATCAATCGGCTCGCGTAGCCAGCAGCGAAACGGACCGCGTCTTCGGCCCCACTGATGTAGCCGCCGTTCACGACCGTCATGGCGCTGTTCCCGCCGTCAATCCCGTTACTTCCGCTGATCGAGCCGCCCCTTTGGTTGGTGACGATGCCACCCGCGTTCAGCTGGATACCGGCGCCGGCGAAGCTAGGGCTCGCGATGATGCCAGAATTCACCACGGTGAACGCGCTGCCGAAACCTTGAATCGCGGGTTCACCACTGATTGTCCCGCCACTCAGGTTCATGACCAGACCACCGGAGCCAAAGTAGACGCCTGACCCCACCCTACCTATGGTCTCCGATCCGCCGATGCTGCCCGCGTTGAAGATCGTGCCGATCCCGCCTCTGATAGCGACGCCGTTGCCAGTGGTGTCGGTGAGCGTCCCGGTCGCCAGATTAGTGACCGTTCCACCGCCGCCGAGGATGACGGCATTTGAGAAATGGATCGGATTATAAGCCTCGACCTGCCCGGCGTTGACCACCGTGCCGATGGCACGGCCGATAGAGATGCCCGCATTCTCGGCGATCATAATGCCGGTGCTGGCATTACTGACGTAGCCACCAGCGTTCAGCATCACCGCGGCGCTGCCACCGTTGATGGATCCCGTGTTCAAGACCGTGCCGGGGGCGTTATAGATATCGACGCCGTCGGCGAGTGTTCCCGTGATCGTGCCGGTCACGGAGTTGCTGACATATCCGCCGCCGAGAAGCGCAACCGCCGCTCGCGCGCCGTCGGAGACCTGGACGAAACCGGAATTGGTGAGGGAACCGTATGCGCCCGTCACATCGATCGCGGGCGCCAGGGACGCGTGGATTGTTCCGCCGGCGAAGTTGGTGATCGTTCCCCCGGCCAGCAGTCTGATGCCATAGCCTTCTTTGCCGGTGCCCGAGATCGTCGCGTGGTTCGTTATCGTCCAGGCGCTTCCGGCGGCTCCATAAAGGGCGGCGGACAAATTGGCTTTGACGCCGCCATATACCGCGACCGGATTATAAGTAACGTTGCCGAGCGTAATTCCATTCGAATACGTCCCGTTGTACGTTTTAGCAATCATGATCCCCCCGGATAATACCGTCACCCTGAAGCGTTGACGATCATCAAAATACCGCCACCCGTAGGCTAATCTTTCTGCTATCAAAAGACCCGGTACGCAATGATCGAGGTGAGATTGTTACAAATCGTCATCAGTCTATCGCCTTGTGGAGCACACGAAATCATGTCGGACACATTCTTTTGGCGGAACGTAGCCGCTTTCCCTTTTCGTTGCGGCGCCGCGTCGTCGATCGGCTATGCGGCGAAGAAGGGACGTGTGTCTGAAGCAGCGCGATCTTAAAGGACTCTTCGCGAGATAGGCAACGCCGACTTCGACCATTGGACGCGTCACCACAACCCCGGCCACCATTTCGTCCGGTCCCGCTCCTGCTCGTGCGTCAACTCCCGCGGCCCATCCGCCACCTCCCGCGGGTGATCCGTCAGCTTCTCCGGATCCTTCCAGCAATCCACCACGCCCAGCGAGCGCGTGCAGAACTCCGGCGTCTCCGGCTTCGGCTCCCTGGCCCGGCAGTACGTCTCCCCTCGGTCCAGCCAGACCACCGAGCAATTCCGCCCAGTGGCGGCGGACACCGCCATGTCGAGGGGAGTGCGATGGAAGATCGGGATGCTGGCGCCGGAGACGACCCCGACGCCGACCTCCGCCAGCGGCGCCGCCGGCCCACACCCGGACAACACTGGCGCCGCCACCAAAAACAACACCCAACCAGAACGCATCCCCCCAATTTGCCTCCAAATGGTAAACAAACCGTTGGCGCGGCCGCATCCCGTTTGCTCCCGCGCCAGGCCGCCGCTATGGTCCGCCGCCCTAACTGACAAGAGAACCACGTGGTCGATTTCTTCGACGAGATTGAAGACGAACTCCGCGAAGAGCGGATGCATGAACTCCTGAAGAAATACGGGGGCGTGCTGTTCGCCGGCGCCCTGCTGGTGATCGCCGCCGTCGGCGGATGGAAAGCCTGGGGTTGGTATCAGGAACGTCAGGACCTCGACGTCGCCGGTCTTTACCTGGGCGCAGCCGCGCGGACCGAGGCGGCGGGCGTCGCCGGCCCCAATCGCGTGATCGCCATCGCCGCGTTCGACACGACGGCGGCCCGCGCGCCGGAGGGCTATCGCGTGCTGGCGCGTCTGCACGACGCCGCCTTGCGCGCCGACTCCGGGGACCTGCAAGGCGCCTCGGCGTTGTGGGACCAGGTCGCGGCCGACGGGTCCGCCGATCCGCTGCTGCGTGACCTGGCCAGCCTCACCTGGTGCCTCTACAACGCCGACAAAGGCGATCCGTCGCTGCTCGAAGGACGCCTCAAGCCGCTGGCGGCGCCGGACAACGCGTGGCGCGAGCTGGCACAGGAACAACTCGCGCTGCTGGCACTGCGGCAAGGCCATACCGACGCGGCGAGGACCCAATTGAAGAAACTGGTCGAGGATACCACGGCGCCCGACGGCGTCCGCGGCCGAGCGGGCGCGTTGCTCGACAGGGTGGGCGAATGAGCGAGATGAAACTCTCCCGCCGAGCCGCGTTACTCGCTCCCCTGGCATTGGCCGGCTGCGACACGATCGAGGGCTGGTTCGCCACCAAAAAGGACCCGCTGCCGGGCAAGCGGGAGCGTCTGGACGCCAGCCGGCGCGGCTTCGACCCGGACCCGAACGCGCCTGGCGTCACGCTGCCTCCGCCGGTACGCGATACCGAGTGGCCGCAGGCGAGCGGCGGTCCAACTCACATGATGGGTCACCTGGCGATCGGCGACCAAGTGAAAAAGCTCTGGTCGGCCGACCTGGGTGAGGGCGGCGGCTACCGGCGCAAGATCCTGGCCCAGCCGGTGGTGGTCAACGGCGTCGTGTTCGCCATGGACTCGAACGCGGTGATCACGGCGTTCGATCTGAACGCCGGCACCAAACTGTGGCGCACCGAAACGGTGAACGAGGACCTGGACAGCACCAATGTCGGCGGTGGGCTGTGCTGGGACAACGGCACCTTGTTCGCGGTCAACGGCATGTCGGAACTGCTGGCGTTGGACCCGGCGAAAGGCGCGGTGAAGTGGCGCCACGATCTGGAGGTGCCCGCGCGGTCCGCGCCCACCGTCGCCGACGGCCGGATTTTTCTGACCACGATCGACAGTAAGGTCGTGGCCCTGTCCCAGGCGGACGGGAAGCAGCTTTGGGCGTACCAGGCGACTCAGGTCAACACGACCATTCTGGGCAGCCCCGCCCCGGCTTACTCCGCCGGCATTGTGATCGCTGGCTTCGGCTCGGGCGAAATCGCCGCCGTCCGCGCCGAGACCGGCGCCATCATCTGGACCGACGGTCTGGGCATCGTCGAGGGCAAGGCCACGCTGGTCGACTTCCTGGCCATCCGCGGCGAACCTGTGATCTCCAACGGACAGGTTTACGTCACCGGATTGGGCGGCCTGACCATCGCCGCCGACCTGCTGACCGGCCGCCGGGTTTGGGAGCGGCGGGCCGCCAGCGGCAACACGCCCTATATCGCCGGCGACTGGATGTTCATGATCACGACAGATCAGGTCATCGGCGCGGTCAACGTCAACGACGCCCGGATTTCCTGGGTCGCCGACCTGCCGCGCTGGGTCAATCCGGAGAAAAAGAAGGATACGATCACCTGGTACGGCCCGGTCCTGGCCGGCGGCCGGCTGATCGTGCTAGGCAGCAGCAATCTGATGCTCTCGCTGAACCCGGCGAACGGTCAAACACTGGGCTCACAGGAACTGTCCGACGCGCCCGCGCCGTTTCCACCCGTGATCGTCGATGGAACGATGCTGGTGGTGACCGACGACGGGAAGCTGACCGCCTGGCGTTAAAGGAACCCCTGATATGCCGCCCGTTGTCGTGATCGCGGGCCGGCCGAATGTCGGCAAATCCACGTTGTTCAACCGGCTCGCGGGCCGGCGGGCGGCGTTGGTGGCCGACACCCCCGGCGTCACCCGCGACAGTAAAGAAGCCGAGGCCATGTTGCGCGGCCGCCAGGTCAAGCTGGTCGATACCGCCGGGCTGGAGGAAGCCGCGCCCGAGACTCTGGCGGGCCGCATGCGCGCGGGCGCCGCCACGTCGGTGCGTGACGCCGACCTGGTGCTGTTCGTGATCGACGCGCGCGCCGGACTGACCCCGATCGACCAGCATTTCGCCCAATGGCTGCGGCGTCAGGACAAGTTGGTCCTGTTGGTGGCGAACAAGGTCGAGGGCCGGCTGGCGGCGTCGGCGGTCTTGGATGCGTACGAATTGGGATTCGGCGATCCGGTCGCCGTTTCAGCCGAGCATGGCGACGGCATCGCCGACCTGATGAGCGAGATCGCCGATCGTCTGCCTCCCGAAACTCCCGTCGCGGACGAGGACGACGATAGCAAGCCGCTGAAGCTGGCCATCGTCGGCCGCCCAAACGCCGGAAAGTCGACTCTGCTCAACCGCCTGCTCGGCGAGGAGCGTATGTTGGTCGGTCCTGAGCCGGGCCTGACGCGTGACGCCATCGCCTCGATGCTGACGGACGAGGGCGGACGGCGGATCGAGATCGTCGATACCGCTGGCCTGCGCCGTCCCGCCCGGATCGAGGCCGATCTGGAGAAAATGTCCGTCGGTTCCGCGATCCACGCGCTGAAGATGGCCGAGGTGGTGATCCTGGCGATTGACGCGACCGAGGGGATCAACGACCAGGATTTGCGGATCGCCCAGTTGATCGAGCGGGAAGGCAGGGCGTGTGTGCTGGTGCTGAACAAGTGGGACGCGGTGGAGGATCGCAACGCCACCCGGAAACTGATCTCCGACCGGCTCGAGACCTCGCTGACGCAGATGAAGGGCATTCCGGTGGTGACGCTGTCGGCGCTGACCGGCGCGGGGGTGGAGCGGCTGTTACCGGTGGTCCGGCGGGCGCACGAGATCTGGAACAAACGCGTCACGACCGGTGAATTGAACCGCTGGTTCGAGACGGCGCTGGAGCGGCATCCGCCGCCGTTGGTGGATGGGCGGCGGTTGAAGCTGCGCTATGTGACGCAGGCGAAGGCACGGCCGCCGACATTCCTGGCGTTCGGCACGCGCGCGGAACGGATCCCCGAGGATTACTCTCGATATCTGGTGAACAGTTTGCGGGAGACGTTCGATCTGCCGGGAACGCCGATCCGGTTGCAGTTGCGCGGGACGAAGAACCCGTTCGCGGAGGAGGGACGGCGGGGGTAATCGGCGCGCGGCAACGGCCTCGCTGAAGCGCCTCTGCCTCCCTGCTCGCGGGATGCGAAAATCTTCATTCCACGTCACGGGCCAGAACGTGGCCCCACAAGCGTCAGCACAAGCACGCCCGCGCCGGCCGATTGGCTGAACCACCTGCCTTTCCTCGTCATCACCGGGCTTGGCCCCATGCGCGCTAAAATAGCACGGCGAGCCGGGCCGCACCCTCCATCCCCCGTCATGGTCCGGCTCGACCGGACCATCGGCACAATCACGCCGGTGAGAGCGATTTTGGGCACACCGATCGTCCGGTCGTGCCGGACCATGACGATTCACGAACGGTGCCGTCCAATCCGCGACACTATTTCAGTATCCCATGGGGCTTGGCCCGGTGATCTATCACGGCACCTACCGCTCCAGACAGCTGGGGCAAACCCAGCCATGGCGATTGAGCAATGAGTGAACGCGATCTGATCGGAAACCGGCGGACGCCCTGGGTCAGTCCGGGACCGAAGCCCCGCGATGTCTGCCGGGTCATCCCGTTAATGGTCGCCGCGGCGCGCGTGAGTGTCCTTCCAGCGGAAGGGCGATCACCGCCAGGAGGCGACGTACCACGGCGCTATCCTCGATCTTCACGGCCTGGAGCGTGGAGTAAACGGGCTCATATGGGTGAACCGAACCCAACATGACGGCCTCGGAGATGAGGCCGTTCACGAATCGAACTTCCGCCCCGCAAGGAATACCCGCGTTTTGGTTCAGGCGATTGCCCCGCGGTTGATAGTCCAGCTACCGGATCGCCGCCGCGACGTCATGGAACAACTTCGCGGGCAAGCCACCGCCAACGACGTTCTTCATCGGCGTGTCGTCGTCGTTGCCCATCCAAACGCCGATGATCATTCCGTTGACGGAACCGATGAACCACGCGTCGCGATAGTCTGATGTGGTGCCGGTTTTCCCCGCGACGACCCGCCCGGGAATGGCGGCGGCTCTACCGGTGCCGCGCGCGACGACGGAGCCCATCATGCCCGCCATCATCGCGGCGTGCTCGGGCCGGATGACCTGTTCCGGCGCGGCCTGAGGCTCGACCGCGAAGGGATCCACGCGAAATCCGCCATTGAAGAACGGCGCGTAGGCGGCGGTCAGTTCCAGCAATCCCACTTCCCCGGTGCCCAAAGCCAGGGATGCGTTGTTCGGCAACGGGCTGCTGATGCCCAGTCGCTCGGCCGTCGCGGCGACGGGCTTCGGGCCGCCGAAGCGTTGCATCAACCGCACGGACACGGTGTTGACGGAGTGCGCGAGTGCCTCATCCAGCGTGATCTCGCCACGATATTCGCGTTCGAAGTCTTCCGGCTGCCAATTGCCGATGCGGATCGGCGCGTCGAGGACGGTATCGTTCGGTGTCATCCCGTTTTCCAGCGCCATGAGCCAGATGAACGGCTTGAACGCGGAGCCTGGTTGCCGATGCGCATTGACCGCGCGGTTGAAGTTGCTGTCTCGGTAATCCCGGCCGCCGACCATCACGCGCACCGCGCCGCTGGCCGCGTCCAGCACCACCACCGCCCCCTGATCTACTCCCGCCGCCACTCCTGGGCCGTCCAAAATCGCTGAAAGAGACGACTCGGCGGCGTTCTGCGAGCGCTCATCCAATGTCGTGCGTACGGTGGCGTCGCGGTCCGGAGGGATCACCGATTGCACCTGATCCGACGCCCAATCGGCGAACCACGCACCGGACTGGCGGGACACTTTCGGGAAGCTGATCTTCGCCGCCTCCGCCCTGGCGCGTTCCTGGGTGATCGCGCCGGTCTCCGCCATCGCGGTAAGCACTTCCTTCGCTCGCGCGGTCGCGGCCTGGGGGTTCGCGCGCGGGTTGAAGCGCGACGGCGCTCGGGGCAGGCCAGCGAGCACGGCTGACTGCCATAGATTCACTTTGCGGGCGGAGATGCCGAAATACATCCGGGAGCCGGCATCGACGCCCCAGGTGCCCGCGCCGAGGTAAACCCGGTTCAGGTAGATCTCCAGGATCTGGTTCTTGGTGAAGGTCCGCTCCAGCCAGATGGTCAGCAACAACTCCCGTATCTTGCGCCGTACCGTGCGTTCGTTGGTCAGGAAAAGCGTCTTCGCCACCTGCTGCGTGATGGTGGAACCGCCCTGCACCAGCCGGCCGGAGGTGACGTTCACCCACATCGCGCGCGCGAAGCCGATGAAATCGATGCCATGATGCTGGAAGAAACGATGGTCCTCGACCGCGACCAGGGCCGCCGGCAACTCCGGCGGCAAATCTTTCAGCCGCAGCGGTTCGCCGACGAGGTCGCCATAGGTCGCGAAGGTTTGGCCGGCGCGGTCCTGCAACACCAAAGCGGGGCGCCGTTGCGCGTCCATCGCGGACTCGGGGAGCGGCAGATCGTACGCCGCCCAAATAACGATGCCCCCCAGAACCACCAGTCCCCAGATCGTGAGAAAAACGCCGAACCGCAGCAGTCGCCCGATCATCGACCGGCCGCGCTTTTCCCTGACCGGCGCGGAGACCGCCGCGGGCCGCGGCGCGCGGACGACCGGTGGCGGGCGGGAGGGCGAGCGGCCAGCCACCGTCGATGCGCGCGAGGTGCGCTGCGAAACCAACGACGTGGGGGATCTTGGCATCAGGTCTCCGAGGATTCGGGAGCCAACTCTAACACGGTTCTGGTTGCCCCAAGGTTGCTCGCGTCGCACAGTACCGCCAGTCCATCGCGGGCAGCACACAACGGGAGAAGATCGCATGAGAGGCCTGTTCATGGACGCCGTCGACGACCTCGCGTCGGTCTTCACCCGCGTGGTGCGCTCGGACGATCCGCCTGTCGTAGTCAACGAACAAGGCGACATTTCGGCGGAGGAGTTGCCCGGATTGCTGGCCGGATACGATTTCGTGCTGGACGACCACACCAAGATGCCGGCGGAGGCGATGCGGCTGTGTCCGGGCCTAAAGCACATCATTTTCCTTGGCACCGGCGCCCGCAGCTACATGAACCCGGAGGAACTGGCGGCGCTTGGGATCACCGTCCACATCATCAAGGGTTATGGCGATACCGCGGTCGCCGAGCACACGATCGCCCTGATGTGGGCCGCCGCGCGCGGGTTGGCCGGAATGGATCGCGGCATGCGCGAGGGGCAATGGCTGCGCACCGAGGGGCTGGAACTGACCGGGAAAACCATCGGCCTGATCGGCTTCGGCGGGATCGCGGCCGAGGTGGCGCGAATCGCGGGCGGCTCCGGCATGCGGGTGGTGGCGTGGAACCGGACGCCGAAGCAGGCGCCGGGCGTGACGTTCGCGGATCTGGACACGGTGCTGGCGGAGAGCGACGTGGTGTCGGTGCATCTGCTGTTGAACGACGAGACCCGCGGGTTCCTCGACGCCTCCCGGATCGCGAAGATCAAGCCGGGGGCGATCCTGGTGAACACCGCTCGGGCGGCGGTGGTGGATGAGGCGGCGATGATCGCGGCGTTGAACTCCGGCGCGTTACGGCACGCCGCGTTGGATGTGTTCGATACGGAGCCTCTGCCGGCGGGTCACGCGCTGACGAAGCTGGCGAATGTCACGCTATCGGCACACAGCGCGTTTCGTACGCCAGAGGCGAGCGACAAGTTGTTGCGGATGGCATTGGATATCGCGCGGGAGCTATGACGGGCCGACTTATACCAGCCAGCGTGACGTTGACTCTCGGTCGTGACGCCCGCCTACCGTTATCCTCGGCTCGACCCGAGGATCGGCCCGCACGGGAATCGTGCCCTACCTGAGGGCACGGGACCCGCATTCCAAGATGCCAGGGTCAGGCCCTGGCATGACGGATCAATAGCCGGTACGTCAGTCCTCCGGCCTGTTAGTATCAGGGACGAAAGCCGGACAGAGCGCGCGCGACGCGCCGGATCACGCCGGTCCAATCGCCGGGCGTGGTCTGGCGGAATTGTCGCAGCGTCGGATACCAGATGCTATCGTCGGTGCCGTCCATCCAGCGCCAGTCCGTATCGAACCGGTTGAGTAACCAAATCGGCTTGCCCAACGCGCCGGCGAGATGGGCGACCGCGGTGTCCACGGCGATGACGAGGTCCAGTGACGCGATCAGCGCCGCCGTTGCCGCGAAGTCGGTCAGATCGGCGGTCCAGTCGATGGTCGTCACTCCGGGCGGCGGCGCATCGCCAACCTGGAGCGAAACGAACGTCACGCCCGGCGTCCCCGCCAGCGGCGCGAGCGCGCCTTCGGGCAATGACCGCCGGCGATCGGTCGAAGCAAGAGACGCGGTGCCCAATCGGGGATTGCCAGCCCAGGCGAGGCCGACCCGGAGGCCGGGAAGTTGCGACACACGTTGCCGCCAGTGCGCCCAGAGGACCGGGTCGGCTTGCAGATACGGACCGTCGGCTGGGATCGAGGCCGGTGTCGTGTGGAACAGCAGCGGCAGAGATAGGAGCGGAAACTGCATCGCGTTGTTGGGGACGGGATCGTCCGCGGTCAGGATGGACACGCCCGGCAGGCCGCGCAGCAGGTCTCGCAGACTCCGCGGCACGACCAGGAACGTTTCGCCGCCGGCTCGCCGTGCCGCGAGCGGCGCGAAGCGGCAGAACTGGATGATGTCGCCGACCCCTTGCTCATGGCGCAACAGCAGCGGCGTGCCATTGAGCGGCTGACCGTTCCACATGGGGCCACCGCGCGGACGTTCCGGCCGGTATTCGTGCTCTCGCCAGCCTTCCTCCCACAGGCCGGCGCGCAGCAGGGTGTAGGCGAGGTTTGTGTGGTAGCCGGCATTGTCCGGGCGCGAAGCGACGGCTTCGCGCAAGGTTGCGATCGCCTCGGGCAGCGCGCCGGTCGCGCCAAGCGCGTTGCCCAGAGCGGTCACGGTGTCGGCGTGGTCAGGCTGCATGGCGCGCGCCTCCCGCAGCCGTGTCACGGCTTCGTCAAAGCGCCCGCATGCGTGCAGCGCGAGGCCCAGTCGCATGCGTAACGGATGCGATCCGGGCGCCACGCGCGCGCCGGCGTCCGCGTAACGGAGCGCGATCTCCGGCCGTCCCAGCATCAGCATCGTGATACTGAGATTGCCCAGAGCACCGGCGTGATTGGGATTGAGGGCGCGGGTCTGGCGGAAGCTGGCGGCGGCGGCTCGGTAGTCCTTGCGGCGGTAACAGTCGTTGGCGTATTCGAAAATTTGATCTTCGGGCGTATCGGTCGTCAGAGCGGCCAGGGCGGCGGCGATCTTGGCTGTCGCGTGAGGCGGAAATTGCCGGACCGTTGGGTACCATTCGTTGTCCTCGCGGCCGGGAGTCCAGGGCCAGCGCGGTTGTGCCGGGGTGATCAGCCAAACCGGACGCCCCAGAGCGGCGGCGAGATGGGCGATGACGTTGTCGCCGGCGATGACGAGATCCAGGTGCACGATCAGTCCCGCGACGGCGGCGAGGTCGTCGAAGCCCTCGGACCAATCGTGCATCAGGACCGAACGCGCCGGATCGCCCTTGCGTAGCGCGACCAGATTGACGCCGGGGATCGCCTCGATCGTGGTCAGCAGCGCGAGATCGTCGAAGGCCACGCCGACTCGCAAGCCGCGCAGCCGGGCGAGACGCGCGACCCAGGATTCCATGAGCGGCATGGGCGCGGGCGGACAAAGTTCGGTGTCCGGAACGGTATTCGGGCGGGCGCGAAACAAAACGGGAAGATCGGCGAACAGGCAATGGACGTGATGCGAGGTCCGCGGCGTGGTGGCGACGGCGACGCCGGTCCATCCCACCATCAGGCGTTGCAGTTCCGTCGGCACGGACAGCACCACGCGCGCGCGGGACCGTCGCGCGGCTTCGGCGACGTAACGGCCAAACAGCAAGACAGCTTCCGCGGTATCGGCGTGCAGCAACAGTGTTTCGCCGGACATCGCGGAGCCGTCCCAACGCGGCGTCGGCCATTCCGGCGTGGGATGGCCGGCGGTCCATTCCGGCCAGGCGTCCGCCCATCGGCCGGCCAGTAAAAGGGTTCGCGCCAACGCGGCGTGGACGGTGGCGATGTCTGAATCATCGGCTCGATCCAGCAATGTCTGGCGCAAGCGGGCTTCGGCTTCATCGAGCCGTCCGGCGGCGAGGTCGGCGTCGGTCAGCGCGAGGACGGCGGGGACGGAGGGCGGTTCATGCAACGCGGCGGCGATCGCGGCGACCGGCGCGGTCCAATCGAATTGCGTCATTTGGCGAAAGATCCGCATGGTGGGGTACCAGGGGGTCGTTTCACCGGTGTTACCCCAGCGCCAATCGGTGTCGGTGCGATTCAGCATCCAAACCGGACGGCCGAGCGCGCCGGCCAGATGCGCCACCGCGGTATCGACNNGCGAAATCGTGCAGTTCCTCGGTCCAGTCGATCAGCGCCATGCCGTCGGGCGGGCGCCTGGCCTGGACCGACGCGAGACCTTTTTGTAACGAAATGAATGTAGCGCCACGCAGGGGGGCGAGGGAGGCCAACGGCAACGAGCGCCATTGATCGGCTAGCGTAATGGACCCGAACCCGGGACTGCCAGCCCAGACGAGGCCGATCTTCGGGCCCGGCAAGGGGTCGAGGCGGGAGCGCCAGGCGGCAACGGCGGCGGGGTCGGCGTGCAACCAGGGTGTTGGGCCGCCGTCAGCCGGGTCGTGTCGTGCCAGGAGACGCGGCAAACTCATGATGACGCACTCGGCGTCGTAGGCGGGCCTGGGATCGCCATCGGTGATCACGGAGTCGATGCCTGGCAGGTGGCGCAACAGGCGGTGCAACGGCCGCGGCACGCCAAGAATCACGCGCGCGCGCGGCGCGATCAGCGGGACGTAGCGGCAGAACTGGATCGTATCGCCGAGACCTTGTTCCGGTCGCACGAACAGGGTTTTGCCGGGCATCGGCGCGCCGTCCCATTCGGCGATCGGTTTGCCATCGATCCAATGTTGGGGCAGCCGCGAACGCCAGCGATATTCGTCCCAGCCTTCTCGCATTTGGCCCGCGCGCAGCAACGCCAACCCGAGATTGTAATGCGCGTCGATGAACTCCGGCCGCAGCTGGATCGCCTGACGCAGGCTGGCGACTCCAGCCTCGGTCTGGCCGAGCGCCAACAGGCAAGTGCCGATATTGTTCGGCAGGATCGCTTCGTTTGGCGCGCGAACCGCCAGCACACGATAGACCTCGATCGCTTCCGCGTAAGCGCCGACCGCGCGCAAGGTGCGGCCCAGGTCGATGGCGTAGACGAGATTATCCGGGTCGCGTGCGGTCAGATCGCGATAGATTTGCAGAGCTTCGGCCGCGCGGCCGCCGAAATACAGCGCCTGTCCCAGATCGACGCGGATCGCGATGTCGTCTGGGTGCAACGTCAGCGCGTGGCTCAGGCAGGCGTGCGCCTCGGCATAACGGCCGGCGGCGAAATGGCGCCTTCCTTGCTCATGCCACGACGCCGCGTTGGTCAAATGTCGACCAATCCGCGCCAGAATTGCCAGAAGCCGCGGATCGCAGCCTCGGTCGCGCGAGTGTCCTGGCTTTCGGTGTCGCGACCGCCCATTTCGACGATCGAGGTCTGGTCCATCGCGGCGGCGGCGCCACGTTCGACAAAGCCGCCGATGCAGCCATCCTCCATGGAGACATAGCCCGCCGGCCCGGCGAGGTTCATTTGCCGCAGCCGACGGGTCCGTTGTTCGGGGATATCGTCCGCGTAGCCGAGAAAGATCCAGTGTAGATCGGTCTTGTCCGGCCCCCGCGGCAGGAAATGCCGCACCGCCATGACGTTCTGCGTGCGTTGCATGACGAAGGTCGGAAACACCGAGATGATCTGTTGGCGCACCCGATCGCCGTGCTCATCCACCGCGTCCAGCAGGCTTGGATCGTTCAGCCGGTAATCGTCATCGACCGAGCGCATGCCCTCATACGTGGTGTCCACCGCCTGATCCGGCGCGAGCGTGGTGGAGACATGGCAACTGCCCGTGTCGTTGATCTGCGTGCCGCCTCCCTGACTGAGCCGGTTCAATTTGAACGTCGCGAAAAACAAATGCAGCAGGCTGGCGTGGTAAGTATCGCGCACGTTCTCGGCGTACAGCTTCCAGTTGTTGGGCAGAACTTCGGTGAACCGGCCGATGATTTCCAGCTTCCGGCCGTCCGCGACGGTGCGCAGGCGTTCGATGACGCCGGGACCGGCGAATGCCTCGATATCCGGCGTGACATCGGACAGGGTGCCGAACACGATGCCGAACAACGTCGTGGTGCGCAGCTTGCGCGGGCCGTGTTGGTCCATGCGGAAGTCCGCCGGCATGCCGCCGCGGCCATTGACGCCGCGCTGAAAGGCGATGGAGCGAAGGTTGCCGCGCAGATCGTAGCGCCAGGCGTGATAGACGCACTGGAATTCTTTGGCGTTGCCGCCGTCGTCCAGGCAGATCAACGCGCCGCGATGCGCACAACGATTTTCAAAGGCGACGATGGCGCCGTCGTGATCGCGGGCGACGACGACGGGCATTTCGCCGACATAGGTCGCGCGCCAGTCCCCGGCGTTGGGGATTTCGGTTTCCAGGCAAAGGTAGTTCCAGACGGGCCCTTCGAACAGGCGCCGTTGTTCGGTGGCGAGCACGGCGGGGTCTTTGTAAGCCCAGAACGGAACGCGCGTCAGGCCGGCGGGCCAGACGCGGCCGGGGTGGAATTGAACGCTGGTGTCCATGTTCGAACTCCTGTCAGCAGCGAACGTTCAGGGCGGCCTGGCCCGTGGGAAAGATGGCATCAACACGATGGCGATGGCGATGGCCAGGTCAAGTATACAGACCGGGGGATCAGCCGAGCCACACCGTGTATCGACCGATGACATGGTCGGGCCGCGCCACGACGTTGGGGTGATAGTGGTTCGACGCCGAGACGGCTGCCGGGCCAGCCTCGGCCGGGCAATCGATGTCCGGTCGAGCCGCCCAATGACGCCGAGGAAATCGTGCCTCGACACTGAGAACGCCACCAGGCCAGGCTGGTCAGACCCTCCTCACGAATGCAAGGCGATCAGCCCCGACATCGACTCCAACGCCGGCAGCGGAATCCCGCCCGCCTGGGCGCCCGCCGTCACATGGGTCGAAGCCGGCGCGAAGCTCACGCTGAACATATCGACCGCGAGCATATTCTGGGCGTCGGTCGCCAGCACCGCCAACCCGATCGTTCCAGTCGCCGTCGCCGGAACATTCCCACTGAACGTGTCGGTCGCCGGATTGAAACGCAGCCAAGAGGTCACGTTTGGACCGCTCACCTCATACGCCGCGAAGGTCATTTTCAGTCCCAACGCATCTGTGAACGTCCCCGACGGCAGCACAAGGTTCGCCGCCGTCCCATCGACCCACGTCTGATTGCCCGTCTGTATACTCAACACCACACTGGGCTTTGGCGGCGGCGGAGCCTGCACCGCCGCGGTAAAGGTCTCCGAGGCCGCCAGCCCACTCTTATCGGTCGCGGTCACTTTGATGCTCAGGCTTTGCGCGGTCGCCGGCGCGATCCCGCTGAACGTATCGGTCGTCGCGTTGAAACTCAGCCATCCCGGCAGCCCCTGACCGCTGGCGAGAGAGGCTGTGTAAACCAGGCTCTGCCCCTGTGGGTCGGTGAATGTGTTCGCGGGCAACAACAGGGAGACCCCTTTGCCCTCGGTCCAGGTCTGGTTCGCGGTCTGTGCCGTCAGCGTTGGCGCGCCCACCACGGTGGCCGAGAACGTCTCGGACGTGGACAACGCGCTGGTATCGGTCGCCGTCACCACGATGCTCAGAGTCTGCGCCGTCGCCGGAGCGACACCGCTGAACGTGCCGGTCGTCGCGTTGAACAGCAGCCAGGCCGGGAGCGTCTGACTATTCGACAGTTTGGCGCTGTAGCTTAAGACCTCGTTCTGTGGGTCGGTGAACGCCACCGCAAGAGAGATCGCGTTGCCATCGGTCCAGGTCTCATTCGGCGTATGTTGGCCGAGTACCGGCGGCGCCAGGACCGGCGCGGGTGCCGCGATGGCGATGGTCAGTGTCTGCCAATCGCCCCAATACGTGCCATTGTAAGCGCGGACATCCAGCGTATCGGTGGTCGCGACCGACCCGGCCAGCAGCGAGACGGACGTCAGCGACGCGGCGGTCAGCGCCGACCCGGCCGTATGGTCGCTGTAACTGGTACTACCAACCATCAGCACATCGGTCGATGCAGTATCGTAAACCTGCCATTCCGTGATCGACCGGCCCGCCGGATCCGTCGCGGTGAACAGGGATCCCAACACATCCGACGCGCGGAACGCGAGACTGGCGGAAACCACCGTATCAGTAACGATCGGCGTGTCCAGTTCATAAATGACGACGGACGCCGCCTGCACGCCCGACCACTCCTGGGACGCCAGATGCGGCGAGGCGATGATGATGTCGTTGCTGGATCCGTCGTTCGCCAGATTGGTCACCTGACCGTTACTGGCCACGAAAGTCGCGTTGTCGACCAATGTCGCGGTCGCGCCAGAGCCGGCGACGCAGGTGGTGATATGTCCCCCGCCTCCCGGCGTACCGATCACGATGATTTCTCCGGCTCTGACCAGCGACTGCCAGTTGGCCGATTGGCCGGCCGGACCGTTGAAGGCCACGATCCATTCGCCGTTCGCCTGGCCAGGCAGCCCGATTTCCGTGCTTTGCACCGGCAGTGACGCACCGGCGTCGGCGGCGATGGTGCTCGCCAGCACCCAGCAGCCATCCTCGTTCCAGGCCTGTCCGACGAACCCGTCCGCGACCGTGGCGATCGAGTTGGGCGTCGCCTGCGCCGGCACCGTTCCGCTGAATTTTGCCTGTGTGACGACCGTGGCCGAACCCAGATATCCCGACGGATCGGCCTGCATCATCGCGTAAGCGTTGCTCGCGTCGGCGGTCGCCAGACTGAGGTTGCTGGTGCCGAACAACGACAGGTTGGTCACGTCGCTGGCGCTGCCGGACGCGTTGTAGGTCAATTGATCGAGATAGCCGTAAATACTGCTGTAGTACCGGCCCGTCGAAGGCTGGTACGTGAACACGATCCCGGTGCCTCGGCCATCGCCGCCGAGACTGCTCAGGTTCAGCGTATGCCCATTGCCGCTCAGGCTGCCGGTCGCGCCGCTGGCTCCGGCGGTGTACTCGTTCCGGTCAAGTACCGTCAGCACGAGCCAGGTGGGATCGTTGCTCGCCGCGGTCACGGTGAACATTTGCGACAATCCGATCGCCGCCGATGATGGATCGACGAACGCGGTTTTATTTCCGTTGATGGACATACCTTGCCTTTCGCCGGGAGCGACGGACGTGCGAGCGCGGACGCGCCAGATGGCCTCGCTTTGCCGGCTGAGTATTGATCGAGAGACAAACGGACGGATCCGGGCCGTGACAACGACGGCTCAATTCGACCGAGGCGCACCATAAACCGGAGAGTTTAACGGACCGTTAACAAGAACAGACCAGAAACGTCCGGCCACCATTTTTCTCGTCCGAACGCCTTGCCACGCTGGCGCGAATCTTGCCTCGCCATCCAACGAACGCACACAGGAGGTCGGCGATCCCCACGGCCGCGAACCCAGCATCGGCGCGCGCCACGCCAAAGGCGGCAGGGCACCCGGCCAGCCACCACGCCGGAGGCATCGGCTTTCTGGCCTTGACCGCGCTTGGCGTGGTGTTCGGCGATATCGGCACCAGTCCACTCTACGCGTTCTCTATCGCGCTCAACGCCGCCGGCCACGCGGTGCCGGCGCCGGCCGACGTCAAAGGCATCGTCTCGCTCATTTTCTGGGCGCTGATGTTGATGGTTTCGGTCAAATACGTGCAGTTGGTGTTGCGCGCCGACAACGACGGCGAAGGTGGCATTCTGGCGCTGCTGTCCCTTGTCGAGGGCAGCCGCCGCATGGCCGCCGCGAAGATCACCGCGCCCATGGTACTCGGCATCATCGGTGCCTCGCTGCTCTATGGCGACGGGGTCATCACGCCGGCGATCTCGGTTCTGTCGGCGATGGAGGGGTTGAAACTCGCCGCGCCGGGCTTCGCGGCGTTCATCCTGCCAGTGACGTTGGGCATTCTGGTCGGCCTGTTCGCCATCCAAAGCCAGGGCACGCATCGGATTGGCCGGCTGTTCGGGCCGGTGATGGTGGTATGGTTCCTCGCCATCGGCGTGCTCGGCCTGATCAACATTCCCGCCGCCCCCGGCATCGTCGCCGCGTTGAACCCGCTGTCGGCGGTGCCCGTTCTGACCGAGAACCCCGCCATCGCCGCGGCGGTCTTCGGCGCCATCTTCCTGGCTTTGACCGGCGGCGAGGCGCTTTACGCGGACATGGGCCATGTTGGCGCGCCGGCGATCCGGCTGGCGTGGTTCGGCCTCGTGGTGCCGGCGCTGGTGCTGAATTATCTGGGGCAGGGCGCGTTGATGCTGGCGCACCCCGACGCCGCCGACAGTCCATTCTATAAGTTGGCTCCCGCATGGGCGCTGGTCCCGCTGATCGTGCTCGCCGCCGCGGCCACCGTCATCGC
>PLSZ01000589.1:0-17186 GCA_003164305.1 Acetobacteraceae bacterium | reverse complement strand
GGCGTCGCGGTGTCCGGCACGATGCTGGCGACCACCATCCTGCTGTATTTCATGGTGACACGGCGGTGGAACTGGCCGCTGGTCGCCGCCGTGCCGGTGATCGCGGTGTTCGGCACAGTGGATTGCGCCTTCCTCGCCGCCAACTCGTTGAAGATCGTCGAAGGCGGCTGGTTTCCACTGACCATCGGCGGCGCACTGGCGTTACTGATGTGGTCCTGGCGCCGCGGTTCGTCCGAACTCCGCCACCGCCTGCATGAAATGTCGATGCCACTGACGGATTTCGTCGCCCATATCGACGAGCGCGTGATCGGCCGGCCCGAGGGCACCGCCGTCTGGCTGACCAAGGTCGAGCACGGCATCTCACCCATGATACTGCACCACGTCCGGCACAACGCGGTGTTGCACAGTACGGTGGTGCTGCTGACCGTGGCACCCGACCGCCGGCCGCGGGTGCCGTTCCGCGACCGGCACAGTTTGCAGCGTCTCGGACATGGATTTTACCACATCACCGTGCGGCTCGGGTTCATGCAGCGCCCGGACATCCCGTTGACCCTGAAGAACTGTGAGCTGTTGGGCTTTCACGCCGATCTCTCCGACGTGCATTACTTCATTGGGCACGAGACCGTGATCCGCCGCGCGCATGGCTCGAAGCTCGGTCCGGTGCCGTTCGCTCTGTTCGGTTTCATGATGAAAATCGCCAGCCGTGCCCCGGATTTCTTCCGCATCCCGCAGGAGACGCTGTCGGAGGTCGGGTTCCGGGTCGAGATCTAACCCGCCCGCGCCAACCTCTCCACCGCCGCTCGCGCCTCCCGCCGCCGTCGCAACCGCAGCACGACCAGATGCGCGAGTTCCGGCCACGCCAGTCGCTCCTCCGTCTCGGCCCGCCGCCGTTGCCACGTGCTCCACGCCCACCGGATTGGATGACTGGGACGCAGCCACCGCCGCCAACTCTCGCGATTGCCGGTTCCGGGCCAAAGCTCCACACCCGACACCGCCCGATACACCGACCGCCCGATCACCCGCGCCATGACCACTGGGCGGTCATAGTCGAGCCACACCAGATGCGTCGCGCGCGGCCAGACGATGTCTCGCGTCAGCCCGTAATCGCCGTCGATCACCCAGGAGTCGGCCGCGACCTCCATCGCGACAAGGCGTCTGAATTCCGCCGGATTGTCCGTCAGCAGGTCGCGCCAACCCGGTTGCCAATTGATCGCGTCCAGCTCGATATGCGGCACGCCCAACCGCGCCGAGAGTTCCCGCGCCAGCGTCGTCTTCCCGGCGCCGGACGTCCCCGTCACCACGATCCGCATGGCGCGAGGATCCACCGGATCAGCCCAGTTCCTCGGGGATCGCGGCGAGGCGGGCGCGCCGGAGCCAGGCGCTGACCGCGGGATCGGCGGTGACGACACAAAACGGGATCGCCAACGGCAATCCGAGCGCGAACGGGGCAGCCCAGATCACGGCGGTCCAACCGGCTTGCGCGAAGCATGCGAAAACGGCGACACCCAGTAGCGTTTGCGGCCATAACAGACGCGTCGCCTCCGTCCAGGAAACGCCGCGATCGGCGCGGTTCTGCGGCGTCCACCGCGCGCGTAACCCAAGCGCGATGCGCAGCATGGCGAACGTCTTGGCCCAGACGTTGATGGCGTCGAGCAACAGCGTGAACACGATCTCCAACGCGATCCCGCTCAACACACGCGCGGCCCCGCCATAAAGCGAGCGTTTCGCACGCGGCAGCAACACCTCCAGGTAGCCGAGCAGCTTCGGTGCGTATAGTCCGCCAGCCCAGATCAGCGTCGCCGCCAACGCGGGGCCGAATGGAAACCCGGACAACCGGTCCGTCGCGGCAGCCCATGCGGCGGCGAGCAGAAACGCGAAGTAGAACGGGGTGCAGCCGAACAGCAGGATCGCCTGGATCAACTGCCAGCGCCCCATGGGGCGCAGCCCCGGCAACCGCAGCAAGTGCCGATATTCGAAATTGCCCGCCAGCCAGCGCAACTCCCGGCGCATGAACTCGGGCAGAGCCGGCGGATTGGCTTCGTACGAGCCATCCTCCTCGGGCAGCAGGCGAATACGCCAGCCGGCGCCGCGCAGGATCGCCGCCTCGATCTGGTCGTGCGACAGGATGGGGTCGCCGTTGGGCAGCGGCGGCAGGCGGCAATGGGCCCGGAACGGCGCGATGCGGATGACGGCGTTGTGTCCCCAGTAGACGCAGGAATCGTCCTGCCACCAGGCCAGAGCGGTGGCCCAGGTGCGCATGCCCGCGCGCATGCCGAATTGAAACAGGCGGGGGAAGGCGGAGGACGCGGGCAAGCCGACGGTCAGGTGCTGAATGATACCCAAAGACGATTCCCGGCGCATGGCGCCGACCAGCCGTAGCACGGCGGTCGCGGTCATCTCGGAATCGGCGTCCAGGATCAGCATCAGCTCAAAATCGCGGCCCTCATGGTCCAGGAAATCCATGATATTGCCGGCCTTGAAGCCGCGGTTATTGGCGCGGCGGCGGTAATGCACCCGGTCAGGCCGAGGGTCGGACGCCCGGAACGCGGCGACGGATTGCTCCTCAGTCATGGCCAGCGCGGGGTCGTTGGTATCGGACAGCACGAACAGCGCGAACGCGCCGCCGGGCTCGGCCGCGTCCAATCCATCCAACAGACGTCGTAAGGGAGGCAAAACAGCCGCCATATCCTCATTGCGCACCGTGACGGCGATCGCGGTGCGCGTCGCTGCCCCACAGACGTCAGGATAAGCCACCGGGTGGGAATGTTTGAGTCGTCCCGTCATCCTCGGGCTCGACCCGAGGAATTCTCGACACGCCAAAGAGGTCAAAAGTCGAACACGGTGTCTGGGCCGGCCGATCCTCGGGTCGAGCCCGAGGATGACGCCTGGGGGGAAGTTCTCGCTTTCGCCGGCCTTATTCTGATGCGAGCAGGGCACTGCCCCGTCGAACCGCTCAACAGGCGGCACCGCCGGACGAGGCAGGCGAAGGAAAAATCCAATCACCCCGTTGGCGGCGCAGAACCCGACCCAGGGCGCGGCGCCGAGACAACTCAGCAACATCACCGCCTTGGCGACCGTCCAACCTCCGGGAGCCAATGTCAGAAACATCGCCGTCGCGAGGCACACACACGCCACCAGCACCAGCCCAACAACGCTCAGTACGCGCCAGGGCGCCGCGGCCCCCTCTCCATGTCCGCCACGGATCAGCGCCGCCTCCGACATCCTGTCCCTCCGATTTGACGCCCTGGCCCCGGTGCGGCGGCCAGCCAAATATCGCATCGGGATAACCGTCACCAGGCTGTTATGGCGCACCCCTGGCTCGCGCGTTATAGCGGTCGCGGATGTCCGCCGCCGTACCCCCCACCATCGCCGTGATATTGCCGCCGCGGGAAGGATTTGGCCCGCGGCGCGCGCGCGGCATCGGGCTGACGGTCCGCCATCTGGCGCTCGTGGCGAGCGGCTTTCGCACGGTCGTGTTCGGCGGCCGGCAAACCGGCCCGGTGTTCCTCGACGTCACGTTCCGCCTCGTCAAGCCGCCTTTCTATGTTCCTGGACCATTCCGGGCACGCTACGCTTTTGGCTTGCTCTACCCGCTCCGCATGCTGCGGCCCGCGTTGATCGAGGTGCACGCCGACCCGCTGATCGCCCTGTGGCTGCAACGCGCGTTCCCGACCGTGCCGGTGGTTCTGATCATGCACGACGTGCCGGCCGCGAGCCGATTGACCCGCACCCCAACCCGCCGCGCGCTGCTGTTCAGCCGGCTGGCGCGGATCGTGGCCGTGTCGGAATGGCTGCGCGACCGCTATCTGGAAGGTGTGTCGCCCGCGCCGGAGCGCATGCCCGCGGTCGTGCCGCCGGGCGTGGATTTCGCGAGCCTGAAGTCGTCGGCGAACCCGGTCGACGCAGTTGGAATTCCTCGGGCGAAACGGCGGATCCGGCTGATCTTGTTCGCCGGACGGTTGACCGCGGAAAAAGGCGCCGATTTGTTCGTGACCGCGTGCACCTCCGCTCTGGCCGCGTTACCGGGCTGGCGAGCGGAGATCATTGGCGGCGCCGAGCACAGGGTCAAAAGCCCGGAAACACCGTTCGTCCGGTTACTACAGGCAACCGCCGAGCCGGCCAGCATTTCAATGATGGGATATCGCGATCATCCGGACGTCATGGCGGCGATGGCCCGGGCGGCCATCGTGGTGATCCCCAGCCGCGATCCCGAGCCAGGCGGACGGATGGCGTTGGAGGCGATGGCGAACGGGGCGGCGGTGATTTGCTCGCCCGGGGGAGCCTTGGCGGAAATCGGTGGCGACGCGGTCATCTACGCGGACGCCGACGGCCTCGCCGAGGCGATTCGTTCGTTGGGCGCCGACCCAAAACGACTGGCCGCGTTGGCGGAAGCGGGACGGCAGCGCGCGGCGCGCTACGACCTTCCCAGGATTGGCGGCGAGGTGGACGCGTTGCGCGCCCAGATCATCGCCGAGGGGGCGCCGCGGCTTTGAATGGCGGCCCGGTGTTTCGCGGCCCGGTATGGTTCATCGCCGCCGCGTATTATATCAAGGTGCTTGAGCCGGACGCCCAAGGTCTGATATCCGCGCGTCCCCCATTTCCAAAAGGCCCTTTCGTGACCGATCTGCAACCCGCCCGCGGCACCCATGACCTGATCGGCGAAGATCAGCGCCGTCACCACCACGTCGTTGAGACCGCGCGCCGCGTCGCCGCCGTTTACGGCTTCGAGGAATGGATCACGCCGATCTTCGAGGACACCCGCGTGTTCTCCCGCACGCTCGGGGAGACGTCGGATGTGGTGACCAAGGAGATGTACACGTTCGACGATCGCGGTGGCGATTCGATCACCCTCCGGCCCGAGGCCACCGCCGGGATTTGCCGTGCTTTGGTGACCAACGGCCTCACTCAGTCGTTGCCCCGAAAAGTGTTCTGCACCGGCCCTATGTTCCGCTACGAACGGCCTCAGAAGGGCCGCTACCGGCAGTTCCACCAGATCGATATCGAACTGATCGGGCCATCCGAGCCGCTGGCGGACGCGGAGGTGATTGCCTGTGGCTGGGACATCCTGAAAGCCCTCAGCGTCGATGCCGACACGATGCTGGAGCTTAACACCCTGGGCGATGCCGCCAGCCGCGCCGCCTACCGGGAGGCGTTGGTCGCTTACTTCACCGCCAACAAGGATGCCTTGTCGAAAGACAGCCTGGTGCGGCTGGAGCGCAATCCGATGCGCATCCTGGACAGCAAGGATGAGCGGGAGCGCGCGATCATCGAAAGCGCGCCAAAAATCTGGCCGCATCTGTCGCCCGAAGCCGCCGCCTTCTACGGCAAGGTGCGGGAGCATTTGTCCCGCTTCGGCGTGCCGTTCCGAGAGAACCCCCGCATCGTCCGCGGCCTCGACTACTACGGTCACACCGCCTTCGAGTTCGTCACCTCCAAACTGGGCGCGCAAGGCACCGTGATGGCGGGCGGCCGCTACGACGGCCTGGTCGCCGAGATGGGCGGCCCGCCAACGCCCGCCGTGGGTTTGGCCGCCGGGGTGGAGCGGCTGGCGATGCTGCTGGACGCGACACCCGCCGGCATGGCGCCGATCGCCGTGGTGCCGATCGGCGATGAGGCGGAAGCGGCGGCGATCGAGATCCTGCGCTCGCTTCGCTCCGCCGGGCTTCGCGCCGAGATGGCGTATCGCGGCAACCTGCGCCGCCGCATGGAACGCGCCAACAAGATCGAGGCCCGCGCGGCCGTGATCCTCGGTGCCGACGATCTGGCGCAAGGCGTGGCGCAGGTGAAGGATCTGCGCACGGGTCAGCAGGAGGCGGTGAACTTGCCGGACATCGCCGCTTATCTGACATGAACCTGGCGCTGAAACTCGACCGGATCGCCGCCCGCGCGGATGAGTTGCGCGCGATGCTGTCCGAAGGCGTGTCCGGCGAAGCTTACGTCAAAGCCTCCAAGGAACTTTTCGACATTGAACCTGTGGTGGCGCGGATCGGCGAACTGCGGGAGGCGGAGCGGGCGAGGCAGGATGCCAGCAAGTTGCTGGACGATCCGGAAATGCGCGAACTCGCCGAAGCGGAACTGTTCGAACTCAAGGACAAGATCCCCGGGCTGGAACACGAGATTCAACTGGCGTTGCTGCCGAAGGATGAGGCGGACGCGCGCTCGGCGATTTTGGAAATCCGGCCCGCGGCGGGCGGCGACGAAGCGGGTTTGTTCGCCGCCGAACTGTTCGGCATGTACCAGAAATACGCCGAAGGTCGCGGTTGGCGCTTCGAGATTCTGGAATACGGCGACACCGGTCTGGGGGGGTTGAAGGACGCCACCGCGGAAATCACCGGCCGTAACGTTTTCGCGCGTTTGAAATACGAGTCGGGCGTGCATCGCGTGCAGCGCGTGCCGGCGACGGAGAGTCAGGGACGCATTCACACCTCGACGGTCACGGTCGCGGTGCTGCCGGAAGCGGAGGAAGTCGATGTGAAGATCGACGAGGGCGATTTGCGCATCGACGTCTATCGCGCGTCGGGTGCCGGCGGCCAGCATGTGAACAAGACGGAAAGCGCCGTGCGGATCACGCATTTGCCCACCGGCATCGTGGTCGCGATGCAGGAGGAACGCAGCCAGCACAAGAACCGCGACAAGGCGATGAAAATCCTGCGCGCCAGAATGTATGAGCAGCAGCGCGCGTCGTTGCACGCCACCCGCGCGGCGGACCGAAAGTCTCAGGTAGGGACAGGGGATCGCAGCGAGCGGATCAGAACGTATAATTTTCCGCAAGGCCGGGTGACCGACCACCGGATCAACCTGACGCTGTACAAAATCGATCGCGTGATGATGGGCGAACTGGATGAATTCATCGACGCCCTGACCGCCGAGGATCAGGCGGCGCGCCTGGCGGCGCAAGAATGAGCACGCACGATCCAGTTCGTTTCGTGGCGAAGAACATGCGCCTGGACCTCGCGCTGATCGCGGAAATGATCAAGCCTGGCTCGAGGGTTTTGGATATCGGTTGCGGCGACGGCACGCTGATCGAGCGGTTGTATCAGGAAAAAGGCTGCGACGCCCGCGGCATCGAGATCGACATGGTGCAGGTCACGCAGGCGGTCGCGCACGGGTTGCCGGTGATGCATGGTGACGCGGACACCGACCTCGCGCACTACCCCGACCACGCGTTCGATTACGTGGTGCTGTCACGGACCTTGCAGGCGGTCGAGCAGCCTCGCCTGGTGCTGGCGCAGATGCTGCGCATCGGCACGCGGGCCGTGGTGAGTTTTCCAAATTTCGGTCATTGGCGGCTGCGCTGGCAGTTGCTGTGGACCGGGCGGATGCCAATGACGGCGACCTGGTCACGCCACTGGTACGAAACCCCGAATATTCATCCTTGCACGATTCGTGACTTTTTCGTGCTGTGCGAGGAGGAGAATTACGTGGTCGAACAATGGCTCGCCGCCGATGATGAAGGGCGCCGGGGACCATGGCGCCGCGCGCCGCGCCTCGCCAATATGTTCGGCGAGCAGGGGTTGTTCGTGCTACGCCGCGCGTGAGGAGCGTGATGGCACTCTTCGGGACGAACTCGCCCCTGACGAGCTCCTGGCCGCTGGCCGGCGGCGTTCCGTTGTGGTCCGCTCCTCCGTCGTGTGCCGACCCCTGATCGCGGCCGGCGCCCTCTGTCATGGTCCGGCTCGAGCCAGACCATGACTGGGGATCGCGTCGCGGGGGAATGAGTCGCGGGGGAATGACGGGGACGCTGGTCGGGGATACCCCGGGAGGCACCAGCCCTACCCCCGAATGCGCTCCAGTGTGGCCTGCGTCGAGTGACCTGGCAGCAGGTCAGCGACGGTGACTTTCCCGCCCCATTCGCGCACCAGATCGGCTCCGAACCCTTCATCGACACCATCCGCGCCGCCGGTGATCAGTACGTCCGGCCGAATGGCGCGGATCAGCCGCTCAGGCGTGTCCTCATCGAACACGCAGACCAGGTCCACCGAGGCCAGGCTTGCCAGGATCGCCGCGCGCGCCTCCTGCGGTTGCGCCCGCCGCATCGGCCCCTTCACCCGCCGCGCGCCACGATCCGAGTTCAAACCCACGATCAGCCGATCGCACCGCGCCCGTCCGGAGTCCAGCAGATGCAGATGGCCGGGATGCAGCAGGTCGAAGCAACCGCTGGTGAAGCCGACCCGCCAGCCGCGATGCCGCCACCGTTCCGCCAGTTCCGCCGCTTCCTCCACGGAGACGATCTTCCGCACCGCGCTCCGTTCCGGGGAGACAGCCGCCAGCAACTCCGCCTGATGCGCGACGGCTGAGCCGACCTTCCCGACCACCACCCCCGCCGCGATGTTGGCCAGCCGCACAGCGACCGCCAAAGGCAGTTTCGCCGCGACCCCCGCCGCCAACGTCGCCAGAGCGGTGTCGCCGCAGCCCGATGTATCATAAATTTCGCCGGCTTCGGCCGGGAAGTGACGCACGCCATCGGCGTCCACCAGGGTCATCCCATCATTGCCGCGGGTCACCACGACCGCGCCGAAACCAAACCGATCGCGCAATGTCAGACCGGCGGCGACAATCGCGGCCTCAGTGTCCACCGGCATGCCGGTCGCGGCGGCCAGTTCCGGCCGGTTCGGCATGACGATGTCGGCGCCGGCATAGCGGGAGAAATCCACACCGCGCGGATCGACGATCAGAACTCGCCCGGAAGCGCGCGCCGCCTCCAGCAACTGCGTGGGCACATCGCCGCCCAACACGCCCTTGCCGTAATCCGATAGCACCGTCACCGAGGTCGCCGCCATGGCGTCGAGCGCGATCCGCACCATCCGCTCGGCGAGCCGAGGATGGATCGGGTCCGTCTGCTCCCGGTCAGCGCGGAACATCTGATGGCCCTTGGCGATGAACCGGGTCTTCTGCGTCGTGATGCGACCGCCTTGCACCAGCAGCCACGGCTCCACATTCGCCTGCCCGCCGATCAGCGCGGTCAGCGCCGACCCGGCCTCATCGTCGCCGACCACCGTGATGAACGCCGCCGCGGCGCCCAGAGCGGTCAGATTGCGCAGCACGTTGCCGGCGCCGCCGGGCATCGCGACCTCCCGGTCGATCGCCAGGATCGGCACCGGCGCTTCGACGCTGATCCGGGTGACATCGCCATAAACCGACTTATCCAGCATCACGTCGCCGACAATCAGCACGTTGGCGTGGCTCAGCCGCGGGATCGCCGCCTCAAGATCAGGATCGGGAGCGTCCGGCGAAAGCGGGCCTGTCGAGGATATCTGGTTCATGGCGGGTCCGTATCGGGTTCGGGCGTTGCTTACGGCGGAAAAATGACAGCGATGTGTTAATCAGCGGTAAATTGGCGGTAAATCGGCAACCTTATCCGCGAATGAATCCAAGCTTGTCCTCCTCCAGGACAACACAGGTCAGGACACCTCCCATAACCGCGCCCGTATCAATTCCGATACGATTGAGCCGCACCACGGGTTCTTGCCTCGGGGTATGGCCATGCACCACGACAACCTCGTGCAAATGCTTCCAGGACAAGAAAGGTTCCCGGATCCACAGCATGTCTTGTTTTTCTTGTTTGTCCAGCGGAACCGTCGGCCGAATGCCGGCATGCACGAAAAAATAGCCACCGAGCCGGAAGCAGGTATTCAGTTCTCTCAAGAACGCCTGGTGCTCGGCGGGGATCAGGTTCGACCATTCGGCCGGCGGCACTTTTCGGGAGATTTCCCAACTCAGCAATGAATCCGCGCCGCCGTTGGCCAGCCACGTACTGTTGGCTTCCTTATCGGTGCCGGGCAGCGCCTGCAGCATCAAATCTTCATGGTTACCCATGAGATTGACAATCCGCTCCACCGGGACAGGCGCGCCGCCGCTGAGCCAGTCGATCACCTGCGCGCTGTCGAGCCCCCGATCCACATAATCGCCCAAATGCACCAGCACCGACTCATCCACCGGGCGGGTCGCGAGGTCCTCCGCGATTTGTTCGTGTACCGACGCCAAACGATCCAGGCACCCATGGACGTCGCCGATGGCATAGACACGCTGGCCAGGCGGCAAAGTCGCCGGGGCGGGGGCGAAATCGATCATAAGGTGACAACCTAAGCAGAAGTTTACGCCGGACGCCACAACTCTGGCACCGGCGCGGCAGTTCTCAGTTTGCCGGTTGGACACCCCAATCCGTCATCCTCCGGCTTGACCGGCGGTTCGGTCGAACCCCGTACAACCTTGAAGAGTCACACGTTGTCTGACTTGTGTGCGGCGACTGATCCTCCGGCCGAGCCGGAGGATGACGGGAAATGTGAACGGTTGCGTCAAACTGAGAACTGCTGGCACCGGCGCGCGCAATTCCGCTTTGCCGAAACGCACCCTACAAAATCGCGTCGGGGACCAGTTCCTCATCGAGCCACGCGCCCGCCGGGAAGCCACGCGGCGGCCCACCATTGGGCGACATGCCGACCGCCCTCGCCCGCAGCGCGCGGCGCGCCATCGCGGCGTCGCGCGCCAGCTTCAGCAACGCGCCGACCTGTCCAGGTTTCGCGAGGATGGACATCGCCATGCGTCCGGCGGCGAGTCCCCCCGCGGCGTTCAGCGCGACCAGCGCGGCCGGCGGTACGGCTCGGTCCGCCGGGTCGCAAATGGCCCGCAACACGGCGAAGGGGACACCAGACGCGGCGGCGACGGCGGCGACGGCACCAGATTCCATATCGACCGCGACGGCGCCGGTTTCAACACTAAGGCGGCGTTTTTCCTCGGGGCAGGCGACGGGGCTGTGCCAGCCGAGGCAGACATGCCCGGTCTGTCCGCCCAACAGCGCGCTGAGTGCAGGGTCGGTTGGCCAAACGCGGCCATCCGCGGCCACGGCGCGTGGGACGATCAAGGTGCCGGGTGGGAGCGCCGGGTCGAGGCCTCCGGCGAGGCCGAAGCTGACGATTCCGGTGGCGCCGGCGTCGATCAGACGTCGGGCGCTGTCCGCCGCGCCCGCGGTCGTGCCGCCGCCAATGCCAACCCGCCAGCCCGACAGCCGCGCGACCCTGGCTTCGGCGGCGAAGCCAACCAAAAACGCCGGCCGGGTCATCGGGTGATTCCCTGACTGGAGTAAAATCGGAAGGGCTCGGGAACCAATCCAATGGCCACCGCGTTGACCGCCTGAGCGCTGGTAGGTGAGCCGCGTTTCAGATCGATCCCGCGCGCCACGGCAGACCGCCCACGCGCAGTATCAACGCGGAAGGAACCGGCCGAAATCGGGCCTTCCATTCCGCGGGTTCGATCTGGTTCGCGATGCGGCAAATGACCCAGCCTCGTACCGAAGCCGGGGTGGTCACCCCTCATTCGTAAATCCCCAAGCAAGCCGAGTTTTCGGCAATCCGATCCCGAGTGCCGATTACCATGATGCGACGCCATGCGCCATGCCGTAAATGAGGTGGCACGACAGCAGGGGGCGGCTCATGGCGAAACACCCGACACATTACATGGATTTATCCGACCCTCAGGCGCAGCCCAGACATTCGGGAATCGCCAGTTTTTTTCGCGCCCCCATCGCCGGCGACCCGGCGGAGGCGGACATCGCCCTGATCGGCGTGCCGTTCGATGGCGGCGTGACCCATCGGTCGGGCGCGCGCCACGGGCCTCGGGCCGTGCGAGACCAATCGACGCTGCTCCGCCGCATCAACGGTGCCACCGGAGTCGCGCCGTTCGCCCAAGCGAGGGTGCGCGACCTGGGAGACTGCTGGATTGAATGTCCGTACGAACTGGGCGGAGCGCTGAACGAAATCGCCGCGTATTATCGCGCAGTCCACGCGGCGGGCGCGGTTCCGGTTTCGGTTGGCGGCGATCACTCGATCAGCCTGCCGATCCTTCGAGGCATCGCCAGTCACCGCCCGGTCGGCATGGTCCACATCGATGCCCATTGCGATACCGGGGACGATTACATGGGATCGCGATTTCATCACGGCGCGCCGTTTCGGCGGGCGGTCGAGGAAGGCCTGCTCGATCCCCGCCGGGTCATTCAGATCGGCATTCGCGGCACCGCCAACGATCCGGACATGTGGGGGTTTTCCACCGGCAGCGGCATGCGGGTACTGGGCATCGATGAGTTCGCCGACCGGGGGTGGGAGTTCGCGGCCGCCGAGGCGCGGCGGATCGTGGGCGACGGGCCAGCCTATCTTACGTTCGACATCGACGGTCTGGATCCGTCCGAAGCCCCCGGCACCGGGACGCCCGAAGCCGGCGGCATCACCGCGCGCGAGGCTCTGCGGCTGTTGCGTGGCCTGCGGGGGATCGACTTCATCGGCGGAGACCTGGTCGAGGTCGCGCCGTCCTTCGACCCGGGCACGCTGACCGCGTTCAACGGCGCATCGATGTTGTTCGAGATCCTCTGCCTCGTCGAGGAAGCATGGCGGAAGCGCACGCGAGGGGGCGGGATGAACGTTTAAGGACCCGCTTCCCGCTAAACGCAGCCGGAAAGAGCCTTGTCCGCTTCCGTGAGGTTCGACCCGGGCCAGTTCATCATGGCGCGGGGGGCATCCACGTCGATGCGGCCATCCTCGATGTGGATGATCCGATCGGCGAATTGTACCACCCGAGGATCGTGCGTCACCACCAGCACCGCGCGCGCCGGATCCTTCGCGATGTCGGCTAGGATCTTCATGATCGCCAGTCCGTTCTCGCTGTCCAGCGCGCCGGTCGGTTCGTCGGCCAGAATCGCGGAGGGGTTGCCGACAATGGCGCGGGCGATCGCGACCCGTTGCTGCTCGCCGCCGCTGAGTTGGCTCGGATAGGCATTCTGCTTATGCGCCAAACCAACCGTCGCCAGCACATTCTGGGCTTTGACGATCGCGGACGGACCATCCTCCCCGTGCACATCCAGCGCCAGGCGCACATTGTCCAGCGCCGTCAGCATTGGGAACAGACGGTACGACTGGAAGATGAATCCGATGTGGTCGCGGCGAAGTTTGGCCAGCTCTCCGGGCCGCGCGCCCGCGGTATCACGGCCGAGCACGCGAACGGTTCCCTCCGTTGGGGTCAACATGCAGCCGAGGACCGACAGCAGCGTGGTCTTGCCGCTGCCCGACGGGCCCATGAGCATCGTCAACTGGCCACCGTACAACGCGAGGCTCACGCCTTTCAACGCGCGCACCTGACCCGCGCCCTTGCCCAGGGTTTGGACGACATCGACCGCTTCGATCAGCCGGCCGGTCACTGCCGAAACGCCACCGCCGGGTCGATGCGCAGGATCTGGACGATGGCCGCGATGGCCGAGGTCACGCACATCAAAACCGTGAGCACGAAGAGCCCCAGGGTCAATTCCGGATTCATGACGATCGGCAAAGCTGTCTCCGCTGTCGCCCTGACAACGATCAGGCCAATAAGGGCCGCCACCGAAAATCCGGCGACGGAATTCAATAGCGCCTGGCATATGATCACCTTGTTGATGTAACCGCTTGAGGACCCGATGGCGCGCAACGTCGCGAACTCGCTCAGGTGATCCTTTGTGCTGGAATAGAGGGTTTGCGCGACGATGACGGTGCCGACGATGGCACCGAGAAGCGCGCCGGCGAACAACGCGGCGCCGGCCCCGGTGCCGAACAGCCAAAAGTTACGGCTGCGCTCCCGGAACAGCGCTGGAGTCAGAACCTCGACCCCCGATAGTTTGGTCAGCAACTGTCCACGCACGGCCTCGACATCCGCGCCAGGCGCCACGTGCACCAGCAGATAGGAAATCCGGTCCGTTGGCGTGCCGATATAAGATTGCGCACGCGCCAGCGGGGTAAACACATAAGGTGTCGTGGTGAAGGAGCGGATGCCGTTGGTGACGGCCGCGACATCGACCTTTTGCTCGCGGATTTCCGCGCTGTCGCCGGCTTTCGTCACGCCCAGGCGATCGAAGTAGGTCCGGTCGATCGCCACCGCGTGCGGCGCGTTCAGCGACGCGAGATCGCCCGAGACGAAATTCCAGGGATGCAAGCCGGGCGTGTTGGTATCCGAGCCGATGACGAACACCGGGGTCGAGCCGCCGGCCGGAACCGACCACTCGGTAAAGCCAATCACCACCGGGGTCACCTCGGCGACACCCGGAACCGACTGGGCCAGCGCGCGATCCTTGATGTCCAGCAGAGAGGGATCTTCAAAACACTTGGTGCCGCGCGCGACCACCCAGAGGTCGGCCGAGGCGTGGTCGACCATGCCAGTGACCATGCGCTCGAAGCTTAAAAACAGACCCAGTTGAATGGTGACGAGGACGATGGAGAAGACGATGCCGACCACGGTGCCGATGAACCGCAAGCGGTCCTGCAACAGGTTTCGGGACGCCAACTTAAAAATGAGCGACATCGCGTGGCTTCTTATTCGAATGCGTTAAGGAAATTGGCGGGCCACGCGCGACGGCGGCGATGGGGGGTCGTCACGCTCGGATCCGTTCTGGCGCGACGCGTGCTGGCGCGTTCTCACCGATCAGCAACGGGCCGAACGGGATGTGTCGCAATGCGATGGCGGTGGCCCAGGAGAGCGGCAGGGCGACGGAGAGGACCAGCAGGCCCTTGGCGAGGGCGAACAACGCCACTCCGAGCAACGCGTATTGCAGCCAGACCACAAACACATAGTGCAGCAAATAAATCGCGAAGGCGTTGTTCGCGAGACTGTCGAAGATGGGCGAGCGCCGCACGCCGAACCTCAGGCAGGCCGCCAGCATGAAGAAGCAGCCGCCGGCGCAGGCCAGCGCGAAACTGGCGTCAACGAGAATTTGCAAGGCAATGGACGCGGTTGGTGTGTCGTTCATCGTCAGAGCGGTCAGGCCCATCCACAACAAGAACGACGCCAGCGCGCCGGCCAGCCATGACAGCCAGTTGCGTGCCAACGATCCGTCGGGCGTCAGCAGTCCGCTGTCCAGCCCGAAGGCTCCCAGGCCCAGACCCGCGAAATAGAACACGGCGTAGAGCAACGGCCGGCTGAACTGGAAACCGAACGGTCCGTGTTGGATCCAGGCCATGGGGGTGAAGGTCAACGCGAGCGGCACGTAGGCCAGAATGGCGGCGGTCACCAGGCCGGCGAAATAGCGGATGGGATGCGCGCCGGCGGAGGCGGAGACTCGCCCGAGCAGTGTGACGACATGGGGCGCGAACCGATGTAGGCCCGCCGCGACCATGGTCATCGCCAGCAATTCCCACAGGAACCACTCGGGTCCGTTGGGCAGGAAGGGCAGCGCGAGATAATGCCGGATGTAGCCAATGACGCTGGGGTCCGCGGCGGACACGCGCCAGGTCGGATACAGCGCGAGCGGCACCACCACGGTCACGGCGAACACGAACGGCACGCCCAGTCGCAGGAAGCGATCGGTGAGGAATTTCGCGGTGCCTTTGCGGGTGACACTCGGCCAGGTGAACAGCGCCGACATGAAGAACATGAACGCCATCAGGTAGACGTCCTGCCAGGCGCAGAAGATATCGAAGCCCAGAAAGCGATGCGTATCGACGATCGGGAAAGCGCGCCATTGATAGGGCGGCGCGTCGAACGCGAACGGTTCGGGTCCCAGAAAGTTGAGATAGGCCAGGGAGGAATGAAAGCCGACCACGATCAGTATCACCACCGCGCGGAGGTTGCTCAGCGCCAGGCTGGTCTGGGCCGCGCGCGTTTCTGCTCTGGGCGCGGCGAATTCAGCGTCTCGCGTGCTTTCGCGAAGCACGGACGGCCTACGCGCGACCAGGCTGGTTTCATGACCGGACACTCAAAGCCACCCGTGCGGCATAACGCATCCTGTTGTGTTCCCGGTGAGAAACGCACGGAGGGCGGCAACGTTCCGCGGGAGATTCGGAAAGTCCCCGTCCGGCGCGTGCCGCCGCCGCGCGTGGCTTTCACCACACAGTGAAATGGAATCGCGAAACCCATTGCCATTTCACCCGAACCGCGCGACAGTGCGGCGGCGTTGGAGGCTGGTGCGCGATTTGTCGAATCGTTAGGCTCTGACAACAGATTTTGATTTTTGGCCACGTCTCGGCACGCGGCCCACGAACGGTCTGGACGGCGTGACCGTCCGGCTTTGGGAGCTCCCAGGGTATGACCGAAACTTCCTGAACACGGGTCTGGCCGTCGGAATGGGCAAAACCCCACTGTTCAGCCCGCGCGAGTGAAGGCCCTTGATCAGGCGCTCTCGCGTTTCAGGACACATCGCGAGGCTGACGCATGATGTTTAGAAGACTGCTCCGATCCCTGATTGTCCCGGCTGGTGTGACCGGATTTGCGCTCGCCGCGGGGGCGGGCACGGCCGATGCACAACAGACGGCCGCGGCGCCGATCGCCGCCGCTGTCTCTCCCCCTGGCACCGCCCCTCAGGCGTGTTCGCGCTCGACCCGGCTCATTCGGCAACTCGCGGTCATCGACCACACCAGCGACGGCGGGTTTCAGTGCATCGGCGTCTTCGTGGAGGGCGATACCGTGAAGGCGATTCGGCTGGAGCGGCATAGTTTCGTCGCCGCGCCCGGCCGCCCGGAGACGGAGCAGGTCACCGTGGTGGAATATCCCACATCGACCATCGACAGTCGGCGCGGCGCGGTGATCGACGGCATTCCCGGGCACGACGCCATTCTGCTGCGTGGCCGCTTTCCCGCCACGAGCGGCAGGGGCGACCTGGAGATCTCCTACCTCTACAACGGCATTACCAACGAGTATCACACTTGCCAGGTCGGGTTGGACCGGACGCCGGCCAGCGGCTGGCGGCTGATGAACCGGTTGGATCAGCCCATTTCGCTGATCATGGTCAGGCTGCGGCAAATTCCCGTGATCGGCACGGTCGGAATCGCCAATCTGGAGGGCGCCTGCACTCCGGTCGCCGAGTGATCCCTTTCCCGCCCACCCCATGAGCTGGCGGAACTCTCTGATCACCTGGGCTTTGCGCCGCTGGGTCAAGCCCGGCTCCCTGCTGACCCAGAGCGTCGCGGCCTCACGCGCGCGGACCGAGCGCGTGCCGTTTGGCGCGAAGCTGGCGCCCGACTGGCGAGTCCGCGTGGACCCAGCGCGCAATGGCGAATGGATCGAGCCGGAGGCGGCGGATCACCCGGCGCATGAGCGTTGCATTCTGTACCTGCACGGCGGCGCCTACATCGCGATGTCGGCACGGACGCATCGTTCGGTGACATCTCGGCTGGCGTGCTGGAGCGACGCGCGGCTGTTCGCGCTGGATTACCGGCTGGCGCCCGAGCATCCGTTTCCGG
>PLSZ01000197.1 GCA_003164305.1 Acetobacteraceae bacterium | reverse complement strand
CCGCGCAACCCTGAATGGTCAAACGTTTTCTGACGAGTGTGCGGCAACTGATCCTCCGATCGAGCCGGAGGATGACGACTGCTGATCACATATTCCGCTTGACCGGCCCAATGCCGTGCCCGGATGATCCCGGCCTGGTCGGGAGGGGATCCGAAATGCGACCCGCGTTGGAAGCCGCCCAAAATGTGGCATGGCGCCGTCTGGGCTTGCCCGGCACCTGGTGGACCGGGGCCGAGCGGCTCGCGATCGCCCGGGAGACCCGCGCCGCCGCCGATTGTGCGTTCTGCGCCAACCGAGCCGCCGCGCTGTCACCGCTGCGTGTCCCCGGCGCGCACGATGTCGGTGAACTGTCGCTGCCGCCGGCCGCCATCGAGGCGATCCACCGCATCCGCACGGATCCCGGCCGGCTGAGCGAAGCCTGGTTCGTGGGACTGCGCGAAGCGGGCCTGGGCGAGGAAGCCTATGTCGAACTGGTCTCGGTCGTCGCGGTGACGGTCGCGATCGATACGTTCCGCCGGGGCTCCGGCCTGAAGCTGCTGGCGTTTCCGAAGGCTGAGCCGGGAGCTCCCACACGCCGCCGGCCGGAGGGGACGAAACCCGGGCGCGGCTTCGTCGCCACCGTGGCGCCCGAGGACTGGACGGACGGCGATCCGGACATGTATCTGGATCACCCCGGCCCACGGCGCCGCGTCGGCGCCAACATCCATCGCGCTTTGACCCTGGTCCCCAACAGCATGATCCATTGGTGGGACGTGCTGGAGGAACTCTACCAGGAAGGGCCGCAAATGCGCGATTACGGCGTCGAGTATCGCGCCATCAGCCACGCGCAGATCGAGTTGCTGGCCGCTCGCGTCGCCGCGCTCAACCGATGTGAGTATTGAACGACCAGCCATTTGGCCTTGCTCCGTGCGAGCGGCCGCCACGCTGGTCGGGACTTTGATCTTCACGCGGTGATGTCAGGCGATCCGGGTTCGGATGTGCCGCATGGCGGGTTGCTGCTGGCGTTCGCCAATGCGGTTCTCGGCCGGCATTCCACCGCGTTGGCCGACCTGCGCGAAACGGTGCGCACCACGGTGGGTGACGCGGGCCTGAGTGACGCGGCCGGTGTGATCGGCGGCTTCGATGGCATTACGCGGATCGCCGACGCCACCGGAATTCCTCTGGAGCCGGAAAAGGTCGAACTGGCGGCCGATTTCTTCGACGCGCTGAATATCGGCCGCTTCCGCCGGGAAAAGGCGTGACACCGGCAGTTCTCATTATGAGGCATCCGCTTGAATTTCCCGTCATCCTCCAGCTCGACCGGAGGATGACGAACCGGGGAGGCTAACCGGCAAACGAGTTCATCACCGACCTGGCTGCCGACCCGCCTTGATGAAACTGGCGCGACGGCTTCGCGCCTGACACAAGGAGGGTTGCCATGACCTCAACCAACGTAGTTTATGTTTAGAACCGCTGGCGTGAGACGCGGGCGGTGGCGCCGCGCCCGCGGCCGGGATAAGATCGTTCCAGCCTATCGTTTCAGCGCGAGGAGCGGCGAGTGCCCTTAGACGAGACTGGTGGCCGCCCAGGTCGCCGGCCATCCAAAAATGTGTTGGGTGGTCCATTGGACATCTGCTCCACCAAACCGATGACCGGTTTTTTTCGTAACGGTTGTTGCGACACCGGCCCCGAGGACGTCGGCAGCCATACAGTCTGCGCGGTGATGACCAAGGAGTTTCTGGCGTTCAGCAAGAACACCGGCAACGACCTGTCCACGCCGATGCCGGAATACGGATTCGCCGGCCTGAAAGCGGGCGATCGTTGGTGCCTGTGCGCGCCTCGCTGGCAGGAAGCGCTGGAAGCGGATGCCGCGCCGAAAGTGGTGCTGCGCGCGACGGCGGAGGGCGCGTTACAGCATTGCGCGTTGGCCGACCTGGTCAGATTCGCCATCGACCTCGTTTAGGGCTGACCCGGCCGGCGTGGCGAGAGGTCGATTCTCGATTTTGGATATGCGCCGGATTGCCGTGGCGTTTCCTGTTTCGCATGCGATATCGTCACACGGCTCGTTGATCGGCCGAAGCATGTCTGTTGTAATCGTTTGATAAACGTTTGGGGGCCGTCGGCGTACGGCTGTTGGTCAAGGATGTGGGGTTGCCGGGTGGCCTGAATGGCCGGCAACTGGCGGATCAGGCGCGGCAACGGCGGCCGGATTTGAAAGTGTTGTTCACGACCGATTACGCGCGCAACGCGATCGTGCATCACGGGCGGCTCGATCCGGGAGTGGAACTGATCAGCAAGCCGTTCCAGATCGCCAGCCTGGCCGTGAAGGTGCGTGAATTGCTGGATGGCCCGGCCCGATACACCCAACTGCCTTGAACAGCATATTCCCGACCGCCGGGTCTTCAGCCGGCTTCAGGCCCCCATCGCGCGCCGCATGAAGACCTTCTTCAACGGCCCCGTCCGGTCCACCGCCGCGATCCCTAAATCCCGAGCCAGCCGCACGGCGGAATTGTTCGTACTGAACAACCGGTCGAGGCCATCGGTCATCGCCAGCATCGCCAGATTATCGGGCCGGCGCGCTCGCTGATACCGCGCCAGCAGATCCGCTGAACCGACATCGGTACCCGCGGCCTTCGCCTCGATCACCAGCCGGGCGAGTTCGATCGCATCGCGGAACCCTAAATTCAGTCCCTGGCCGGCGATCGGATGAATCCCATGCGCCGCGTCACCCGCCAGTGCCAATCGCGTGTCCACGTAACGATGCGCCAGCATGGCCGATAGCGGATAATTCCACCGCCGCCCCACCGTGCGCAACTCACCCAGGTAATCGCCGAGGCGCCGTCCGATCTCGCG
>PLSZ01000038.1 GCA_003164305.1 Acetobacteraceae bacterium | reverse complement strand
CGGCGGCACGTTGACGATCGATCACTCTGGCACGGTCGAGATCATCAACGGCTCCAACACGATCGGCGCCACTCTCGACGACGTCCAGGTCAACAATTCCGGCACGATCCAGGTCGGTACGACGAGCATCGACCCGACGCTGACGCTGGATGGCGGCACCGTGGTCTCGGGCGGCACGCTGGCGATCGGTCTCGGTGACACGCTGGTGCTCAACGGAGCCACGATTAACGGCGGCGCCTTGGTTACGAACCAGGGCCTGATCGACGTCACCGGCTCCAGCACGATCGACGGCGGCGCCAGCATCAACGGCAACATCGCGATCGAGAGCGGCCAGACCCTGACGCTCGGCGACGCGACCGCCGGCGGCGCCACGATCACTTTCAATGGAACCGGCGACACGCTTGCTCTGGATCGGTCATCGAGCATCACGGGGACGGTCTCCGGTCTCGCCAGCGGGGACACGCTTGATTTTACAGGTGCTTCTTACACCAGCGACAATCCGCAACTCAGTTACGCCGGCGGCGTCCTGACGCTGAGCTACTCCGTGCCCGGAGTTGGGCCTGTCAGTCAAAGCATCAACCTCTCCGGTACCTACGCACTGTCGGACTTTGCTCTTGTACAGGACAAGAACGGCGGCACGGACGTCTTGTACCACCCGACCGCCGNNGAAACCGGTTCGACGTTCACGATCGCGGACAGCAGTTCGCAGACCGAGTTCGTGTTTGACGGATACAATTTCACCTATGACCATAGCGGAAACGTCATTGGCGGCACCATTACCGCAATCCACGAATTCGACGCCACCGGTACCAATGCGATTGCGGATTTCACGGGCCATTTTGACGCCGCCAGCTGGATTGCCGACGTCCAGGCCGCAGCTAACGGCAACTTCAGCCTCTTGAATACGCTGGTCGCGCCCTACAATTTCACCTTTACCGGCGGTCCCGGCCCGGGCCCGGATAGCTTCGGCGGCGCCGGCTATGCCGATACTCAAATCGGCGGCGGCGGCAACGATACGCTGGATCCCGGGCACGCCACCGGCGGCGCGCATACGCTGACCGGTGGTACGGGCAGCGATACGTTCGTCTACCAGCAGGGCTACGGCGCGGTCACGATCACGAATTTCGATCAGGACAGCGGCGGCAATTTCAGCCAGAGCAAGGGCGATCAAATTCAGCTGAACGGGTTCAGCGGCCAGCCGACCGTGACCTATGTCAACGGCAACACCATCGCGGATTTCGGCGGCGGCGATGTCCTGACCTTGCTCAACGTCAATCCGGCCAGCCTCAACGATTCGGATTTCACCAGCGGCGGCAATGGCAACAATGGCAGCGGCAACGGCAACAACAGCGGGCCGGCAATTTCCAACGCCAACAATACCGTCACCTATACGGGCACGCCTGTTTATCTCGATCCGTCGATCACCGTCACGGACACCACGGGCACCGTCACCAGCGTTGACGCCTGGTTCTCTGCGGGCGCCCAGACCGGCGATGCGCTCACCGTCAGCGGAGCCAACCTGCCGAGTGGGTTTACGCTTTCCGTCACCGATCCCCCCGATGGCACCATCACCGATACCAACGACGGCAGCGCGATCAGCTACCATTTCGACGGTAATGCGATCAACTTTACAGGAACGTCGGGCAGCCCGACGCTTGCCGACTTCAATGCGGCCCTCGAGGCGATCCAGTTCTCCAGCACGAGCAGCGACGTTACCGCTGCTGGCACTGACCTCAGCCGCACCATCACCTGGGCGGCTCACGAAACCACCGGCGGGACCAGCGCCACCGTCACCACGACGGTCGACATCGTGCCGGTGCTCAACAGCTTCACGCTGAACGTCGCGCAAGGCGGCACCGTCGTGTTGTCGGATGCCAATTTCAGCGTCAGCAACAAGTCGGTGACGGATTTCTTCTCGCTGGCGCAGGGCTCCGTCGTCGGCGGTCAATTCGAGGTCTTCAACGGGACCAATTGGGTGCCGGCGCCGACCGGCGGCTTCACCGTCGCGCAGATCGAGGCCGGACAGGTCGAATTCGTCCAGGACGGCACCGCCACCGTGCCGAACTTCTCGATCTGGGTCAGCGACGGCCACAATGCCAGCCCGGCGATCACGCCGACCGTCAATTCCCTGACGATCACGGTGCTGGCGTCGGACGGCCTTAACTTCCAGACCAACAGTCCCCTGGCGGAGATGGGAACCGGTACCATCCAGCCCGGCGATGGCTCGAGCTTCACGATCCTCGATACGGCCGACAACCGCAAATTCGTGCTCGACGGCAGCGGCTTCACCTACAGTGGAAACACCGTCACGGGAGGCACGATTTCCTCGATCCACGAATTTTCCGCCGACGGCAGCACGGCGATCGCGGACTTCACCGGCATGACCATCGCCGCCGTGGCGTGGATCTCCGCCGTCGAGCAAGCCGCCGCCCACAATTTCGCTCCGGTAAACGCGCTGGTGGCTGGTTACAGCGTCAGCTTCGTCGGCGGAGCCGGCCCGGATGGCTTCGGCGGCGCCGGCAACGCCGAAAGTCTCAACGGCGGCGGCGGCAATGACGTGCTCGATCCCCACACCGCGACCGGCGGCCAGCACACGCTGACCGGCGGCACGGGCGCCGACACCTTTGTTTACAAGCAGGGATACGGCGCGGTCACCATCACCGACTTCGACCAGGGCAACAGCGGCACGTTCGATCCGAGGGAAGGCGATCAGATCGCGCTCGGCAATCTTTCGAACCCGGTTACGCTCACGCTGGTCAACGGCAATACGGTCGCCGATTTCGGCAACGGCGATGTGCTAACCCTGCTCAATGTCACGCCGGCCCAGGTCGAGAGCGCCAGCGAAGTCGTACTGGTGCCGGGGACCGCCGCGGTGAAAAGCGGCAGCTTCAGTGCTGGGGCGTCGGCGCTGCACTTTACCCCGTCGTCATCGCAATTCTACCAACTCACGGGTGCCACGATTTCGGGCGCTGGCGGTATCGGCGTCAACATTCAAGCGGGCGACGCCGTCGCCGCCGACACGATCACTCTGGACATCGACAATGCGTCCTCGATCTCTGCGACGGAGAGCGGTACTTCGGGCATCAACTTTACCTCCGCCGGCGCCAGCATCGATCTCGTCAACAATGCCTCGAACATCTCGTCCGCCAAGGTGGGCATCAACGTCACCGAGCAGGCTGCCGGCGACGTCACGCTGATCAGCACCGGCAACGTCAACGCGGGTAGCACCGGGATAGCGGTCGACAATAGTGCGCAGACGATCTCGGCTTCCGCCGATTCGTTTATCCTTGTTTCGGCTTTTGGAACCATCAACGCCGGTACAATTGCCCAGTCCGGCACCAACCAGAATCCGACGCTGCCTGCCAACGGCATCTGGGCGGGATATGGCAACAGCTTCACGCCCACCGGCACCAACGGAACCGTCGTCGTCGACAACAACGCCAACATCTCCGCGCCCGGAAATGCAGCCTCGGGCATCGTCGCCTTCAACTGGGGCAACGGCAACGTCACCGTCAATGACGGGCCGGGCACCACCGTCAGCGGAACCAGGTTCGGCATCGAGGCGGTCGTCAACGACAGCAACTCCGGCAGCGGCGACGTCGCTGTCTACCTCAGCCAGAACGACACGGTTCTGGCCACCAACAGCTATGGCATTCTCGCGCTGAACCAGGACACCCAGGAAGGAAATATCATCGTCACGATGGCCGCCGGAGACGTCATCACCTCCGGAAGCGCCGGCATCAATGCCGTCGACGAGGCACCGACGCTTTCGGGCGGCAGCATCATCGTCAATGCGGAAGGTACGATCAATTCCGGCAGCAATCTCACCGGCAGCGGCAATCCCCCGGCCGGCATTCTGGCCGGTTATCTCGGCGGCACCTCCGATCCCGTGAGCTATCCGATCGCGGGCCTCAACGGCGACGTCTTCATCAACAGTTCTGCGAACATTACCGCGGCCGCCGGCGACGGCATTCGCGGCTACAATTACGGCGCCGGCAACATCACGATCAACGACACCGCCGGAATGATCGTGGCGCTCTACGCGACCGGTGCGGTCGACGGCTATGGCGACGGCATTTCGGCGCAGGACAATGGCGGCGGCAATATCGACGTCACGACCGCGGCGGGCGTGGTGATCCATGCCGGCGGTTCCGGCATCGCCGCCAACAACGGCGACGCTGCGACGTCGTCGGGCAGCCTGATCTCGGTCACCGCCTATGGCACGATCGAGTCGGGCATCAACGACATCCTCACCGGCAGTGGCAAGGCTCCGGCCGGTATCCTGGCGGGTTACAATTCCAGCAGCGCGGCCGACGCCAGCGTCCAGGGCAACGTGACCATCGACGATCACGCGTCGATCACCGCGGACGCCGGTGACGGCATCCGCGGCTACAATTACGGCACCGGCAACGTCACCATCACCGTCGAATCGGATTCGACCGTCGACGGAGCGCGCTATGGCGTGGGGGCGTTCACCTATGACGGCGGACACATCAGCTTGACCAATTACGGTTCGATCACGGGCACGACGGATGCGATCGACGTCAACGTGACCGACGGCACCGGCCCCGCGCCTGACGGTACGGCGACCATCGACAATCACGGACACCTGATCGGCGACATCCTCGCGTACAATGCGACCGTTACCAACGAATTCGATGGCGACTGGTCCATGAACGGGACCAGTGCGTTCACGGGCAGCAGCACGCTCAGCAATGCCGGAACCATCGAAAGTAACGGCACATCGATGGTTTCCGGACTCGCCGGCATCACCAACACCGGCACGATCGAGGTGCAGTCGGGAAGCCTCGATCTGGGCGGCGCAATCTCGGGCGCCGGCACGCTGAAGATCGACGCCGGCGCGACCCTGGAGCTCCAAAGCACTTCGACCAATACGGTGGCCTTTGAAGGAACAAATGGCCATCTGCAGATCGATAGCACGGGCACCTCGACCCCGTATTCGGTGCTGGGAGGCGGAACGGCGATCGACGCCAGCAATATCATCGACCTGCCGAACATAAAATTCGACGCAGCAGCGGACAGCTATGATCCGACTACCGACACCATTACTGTCGGGGACGGACTGGGCCACACGGTAACCATCGACGTCGCCGGGGGAATTGGCATCGGGAACGACTTTACCTTCCAGGCCGACGCGGGTGGCGGCACGTCTTTGTATGATCCGCCCGGCACCAGCCAGAGTATTGGTGCCGTGGTCATGCACGACCCCGGCCTGGCGCCGAGCCAGACCATCGTCGCGAGCGCGGCGAACCAGACCCTGACCGGAACCGCGGCCAGCGACACCTTTGCCTTCAACTTCGCCGGCGTCGGCCACACCACGGTGACGGATTTCCATCCGGCGACCGACACGCTGCAGTTCGCGAGCCCGATCTTCGCCAACGCGCAGGCCGCCCTGAACGCAACGCAGGACGATGGCCACGGCAACACGGTCATCAACATCGATGCCCACGATGCCATCACCCTGTCGGGCGTCCTCAAGGCGCAGTTGCAGGCCGCCGACTTCCATTTCGTCTAAA
>PLSZ01000314.1:4222-4450 GCA_003164305.1 Acetobacteraceae bacterium | reverse complement strand
TTGGCAGCCGGGGCTTTCACGGTTTACTCTAACGCGGTGCTAGCGATCAGTCAGAAGCAAATCAATCTGGCGGCGGACACTTTCGTCATGTCGCTGCACACCAATAGTTATGTCCCGGCGCCAAACACCGACTCGGCATGGGCGAATGTCAGCGCCTGCGAACTCGCGACCGCGCTTGGCTACACCCAGGGCGGTCAGGTGCTGACCGGCGAGACCGATACCCTCGCC
>PLSZ01000314.1:0-4132 GCA_003164305.1 Acetobacteraceae bacterium | reverse complement strand
GGCTCGGGCATCTTCAACATCACGCACACGCCATAACATGGCGAACTGGTATTGCTCATCGGTCGATTACGCGGCCGTCGCGCAGTACGCGACGACGCACGCCTACGCGGCCGGCGCGATCGTGCGGCAACTCGCGACGCCGGCGGTCGGCAATGAGCGGTGCTTCCGCACGGCGGCCGGCGGCACCACGGGCGGCGCGGAGCCGACCTGGACGTTAACCAAAGGCGGCACCATGACCGATAGCGGCGGCGTTGTGTGGGTCGAGGTCACCGGCAACGAGACATACCAGGCGGCCGGCGCATGGAGTGCGCCGCACGCGAGGCTGGCGAACGCGGTGAACCAGGGTTGGTGCGTCTCCGGAGATACCGTCTACATCGCGGCCAATCACGCCGAGACTCAAACCGTGAGTATGACCATAACGGTTTCCAGCTACGGAGCCGCGCTTTGCTACATCGTCTGCGTGGACAACAGCGGCACTGGCCATGTGCCACCCCAGGCCGGTGACATGCGGACCACGGCGACAGTGTCGACCACGGGCAACGCGTCGATCAGTTGGAGCGCCAGCAATTCATATTGCTACGGCGTAACCTTCAGCGCGGCGTCCGGTTCCACCCTCGGCTATGGCATCACCATTGGTTACGCCGGCAGCGGCGGGTCCTGGCAGCGATTTGAGGCCTGCGCGGTGAAGCTGATGTCCACCGGCGGTGCGAGCATTTCGATGGGCCAGACCTACGGGGCGTACGTCGTGTGGGACAATGTCGTCGCCACGTTCTCCGCGACCGGCCAAATCATTGGGGTAACGAAATGCTCGTTTATCTGGCGGCGGACCGCCGCCGCCGTACTGGGCACGGGTGTAACCCAGGTGCTGCTCGATAACGGGCAGTCGCATGTGCTGATCGACTCGGTCGATTTCTCGGGGATCAATCCGCCAAGCCTTTGCGGCATCGCCTACGCCGGTAGCGCCTGGGCACTGGTCAACTGCAAACTTACGTCCGGGCAGGCGGTCTACAATTCCTTCGCCCTCAGTCCCGGCACCGCCACTGACATGATCTCGACCGACAGCGCGAGCGTCGCGTATCGCCACGAACGCCAGGCGTACGAGGGGCTGTTGACCACCAGCACGAACGTTGTCCGCACCGGCGGGGCGTCGGACGGCGCGCAAGCCATCGCCTGGAAGATCGTCACCAGCACCACATCGAAATGGCTCGATCCGTTCCAGAGTTTTCCGATCGGCTGCTGGAACGCGGTGACCGGAAGCAACGTCACGGTCACGCTCGCCGGCATCGCCAATCTGGCGACGATCCCAAACAACGACGACGTGTGGATCGAGGTCTACTACATGGGCTCGGCGGCGGCGCCGCTGGGTTCGTTCGTGACTCAGACCAAGGCCAATGTGCTCGCGACGAACGCCGCGCTGACGGCGGACACCAGCGCCTGGGACAGTCTGGTGACCGCCAGAGCGAACGGCCACGCCAATGTGGTCGGCGACATTATCGGCGTCTCGACCAATCCTGGCCGCGTGTTCTTCTGCACCACGTCCGGGACCACGGCCGGGTCCGTTCCGGGTGGCTACGCTTCCGCGGTGGATGGCGGCAGCGTGACCGATGGGACCGCGGTGTTCCGCGCCGGATATCGGTTCAGGCTCGTCGTAGTGCTGAGCAGTCCGCAGCAGCAAATGGCGGGATATCTCCGCGCCACCGTCAAAGCGGCGAAGGTCAGCACGACGTTTTACATCGACCCCGCGATTACCCTGAGCTGACCGGCCATGGCCCGCCAGGCGATCTTCCCGCGGTTCCCGTGGGGCGGGATTTTTGTCAATGAAACCGGCACCCGCCAGGCGGTCCTGCCGCGGCTTTATCTGAACGAGACAGCCGCTCTCCCGGCCGTCGTCTCGACCCCGGTCAGCGGGGCGATCGTGATCCAGGGGTTCGCGCCAACCGCGGCGCTTGCTTCGGCGCCTGCCGCCGGGGCGATCGCGCTCCATGGATTCGCGCCAAGATCGGATCTGACGTCGGCGCCCGCCACCGGGGCNNGGGGATGTGGATTTTCAGCAGGCGATGCTCCGCCTGTTGCCGCGAGGTCGCGTTTGGCGGCGCGATCCGGGGTCGACTCTGTCCGCGCTGATGTTGGCGCTGGCGCCAACCTACAGCCGCGGGATGCAAGCCGCAGCGCAGGTTCTGATCGATGGCAGCCCGGCGACGACCGAGAACCTGTTGCCCGAGTGGGAAGCGTCGCTTGGATTGCCGGATGCGTGCACGGCAGCCAATCCATCGGTGGAGCAACGCCAGGCCGCGGTGCGGGCGAAGTGGGGGGCGCGCGGGTCGTTGACGATCGCTTACTTCGTCGCGCTGGCGGCGAACCTTGGTTTCACCATCACGATCACCGAGTTCACGCCGTTCGCGGTCGACAGGCCATGCGACGAAGCACTGTGCGAACCTGAGTGGTCGTATGTGTGGCAGGTAAACGCGCCTCAAGTCGTAACGTTCTACTTCGCGGTGGACGAGTCCGGCGTGGATGATCCGTTGGAAGTCTACGACGCCGGCGAGCTCGTGTGCCGCGTCAGGGCCGACGCTCCGGCCGAGACCATCGTGTTTTTCACCTTCTCCTGATCAGGAAATTGCATGCAACGGATTACCGATCCAACGGCGGTGGCGACACTGCCGCCGCCTCCGGCGCTGACCGGGACGACGGGATATTTCGGGCCCGCGGTGCCCGGCATCTCGAGCGCGACCCGCTTCCGCTACTGGGTCGCGAACATGTGGCAAGAGGAAATGATGTCGCTGCTGGCCGCCGCCGGCATCGCGGCCGACACGACCGGGACGGTGTTCAACCAGGTTCTGTTGTCCATCCAGGCGCTGGTCGGCGCCGTCCCGCACGGGGTGCAGGCCATTACGTCGTCCGGCAACTTCGTGGTGCCGGCCGGGGTGACCGCGATCGAGGTAGAAGTCTGGGGCGGCGGTTCGGGATCCTGGGCCTCGACAACCACGATCCCAGGGGGAGGCGGACCCGGCGGCGGATATGCGCGGAAGCGGATCAGCGGATTGACCCCTGGTGCGACAATCGCGGTGACGATCGGGGCGGGCGGGGCCGCGGGGACGACCGCTCCGCTGGCGCCGACCGGAGGCACCGCGACCTCGTTTGGGGCATATTGCAGCGCGGGGCCGGGCCTGCCCAATCCGCTGAACAGCACAAGCGCGCCGAGCTTCGGCAACCAGGGCGGTGTTGGTTCCGGCGGAGACCTCAACATGGCCGGAGGCGCGAGCGCAAACGGCATTGGATGGTCCGGGACCGGGAGCACGGCGGGATTCAACGCCGGCGGCCTGGGCGGTGGAGGAGGAGGCGGTGGCGGCATGATTGACAGCGGGACCGTGGGTCTTCCAGGCACGTTCCCTGGCGGCGGCGCGAGTGGGGCGGGTTGTCCGAGTGGGGTGGCCTACAGTGGCGCCGCGGGCGCGGCCGGCTTTTGCCTGGTGAGGTGGTAGGATGCGCGGTTCGCTTCGCGGTGTCCCGATCAGTACTGAGCCGGTCTGGCTTGAGCCGAAGCTGGCGGCGGCGATTAAGCCATATCGGTATGAGATCAGTCCGCTCGATCAACAGTTGCTCACGGGATTGTCGCTCGCCGTCGCGCCTTCGGGCACTGGCGAGTTGGTGATCTCCGCGCTTGGATACGGTGCCGGGATTGTCACGTTCATAGCGGCGGGCGGACAGCCGACGCGGTGCTACACGCTGCTGCTGAGCGCGAGCCGATCGGACGGCACGGTCGCCGAATACCTGCTGAAAATCCGGGTTGACCCGGTGCTGATCAACGATCAGGCGCAGGCCGTGTACTCTACGGGTTTTGGAACGGCGGCGATCTGGCATGCCTGACCCTTGGCCAAACGAGGGCCGGAGCCACTCAAGAGCACATGCCGGTTGGCCGGGATGAACGACGAAGGGACGCTTCCTGGCGCCTCTCTTTCAGGTCTGGTGTGGGAAGGTTCCATCTGGATGGGGAGCCGTCCTTCCGTTGGTCTGAAAGTTCTAGCTTCGGCAGCGCCGGCGCGCACCATTCCAGCAAACAACAAATCCAGAGTGAGCCGATGGCCATGCCGTTGGCGCCGAAGCGCCACGGAACGTGTCAACGACTTTGATA
>PLSZ01000160.1:8700-27077 GCA_003164305.1 Acetobacteraceae bacterium | reverse complement strand
TCGTCGGCATCCCCAACCACGGCACTTTACGGATTGGCGACACGCTGACCGACGGGGAGGATCTGACGTTCACCGGGGTGCCCTACTTCGCCCCGGAAATCCTCCGCCGGGTGCGGCTGGACGATGCGATGAAGGCGAAAAAGCTGCGCCAGGCGCTGGTCGAACTGGCCGAGGAAGGCGTCGTGCAGTTGTTCCGTCCGCGCGATGGCGCGGCGCCGATGGTCGGCGTCGTCGGCGTGTTGCAGTTGGATGTGTTGAAAGCCCGGCTCGGCGCGGAATACGGGGTGTCGATCGGGTTCGAGCAATCGAGCTATAATCTCGCCCGCTGGATTTCCTCCGACGATCGCGCCGCGTTGACGAAATTCATGGATGAAAACCGGAGCGCGATCTGTGATGATGTGGATGGCGATCCGGTGTTCCTCGCCAGTTCGGCGTTCATGATGCGCCGGGCTGAGGAACTGGCTCCAGGCCTGACTTTTCGAGATATCAAAGACGTGCGGGTGGAAACGATCGCCGCCTGAGGAAGCAAACGTCCCGACCGTGCCGCCGCCATCCGGCGCTTGACCGGATTTTTCGGCGCGGCAAAGTGCGCGGCGCGCGGAGCCCGGGGGAAACCGGCGCCCAAATCAAATCACACGGGGGTTCATGTGGCTGGGTTGTATTACGAGGAGTTCTCGGTCGATCAGGAGTTCACGCATCCGTGGACGCGCACCGTCACGGAGGCGGACAACGTGCTGTTCACGACGATGACGATGAACGTGCAGCCGTTGCACCTGGACGCCGAGTTCGCCAGCAAAACCGAGTTCGGCAAGCCGTTGGTGAATTCCATTTTCACCCTGGGCCTGATGGTCGGCGTCTCGGTCAACGATACGACGATCGGCACCACGGTCGGCAATCTGGGATTTTCCGACGTGCGCTTTCCCAAACCGGTGTTCGCCGGCGACACGCTGCGGTCGCGCACCAAGGTGATCAGCATGCGGGAGAGCAAATCTCGCCCCGATGTCGGCATCGTCGAGTTCGAGCACACCTGCTTCAACCAGCGCGATGAGATGGTCGCGATCTGCCGCCGCCAGGCGATGATGCGCAAGCAGCCGGCATGATGCGCGGTCTTCCATCTCTCGTCATGGTCCGGCTCGACCGCGTAGGCATCACCATAAGGCCGGCGAACGCGAAAAGATTTCCCGCGAACGTCATCCTCGGGCTCGACCCGATGATCGGCCAGCCCGGACACCCTGTCGGGCGGTTGATTTCCTTGGCGCGTCGAGAGATCCTCGGGTCGAGCCCGAGGATGACGGGACAAGGCGGATATTTTCCTCCCCGACCGCTTGCCTTGATGCCTATGTGGCGCGACCTGGCCGCTCACGCCCGATCGCGCCGAGCCGTAACGATCGCGCTGGCCCTCCTGACCCTCGCCGGGCCCGCGTTCGCGCAGGCGCCACCTGGTCCGCCGGCGGTCGGCGTCGTCACAGTGCAGCCCGCAACCATCACCGAAACGTCCGAATTCATCGGCCGGGTCCAGGCGATCCAGCGAGTCGCGGTTACCGCCCGCGTCACCGCGTTCCTGGAACAGCGGCTGTTCGTCGAGGGTACGGAAGTTCACGCCGGCGATCTGCTCTACAAACTGGAACGCGGCCCGTTCGAGGCCGACCTCGCGCAGAAGGAAGCCGCCGTCGCGGATAATAGCGCAAGGCTGGCGAACGCGACGATCCAGTTGAACCGGGCGCAGACGCTTCTCGGCACCCCCGCCGGGCAGAAATCCAACGTCGATGACGCGGTGGCGGCGCAACGCTCGGCGGCGGCGCAACTGGCCTCGGCGCAGGGGGCGCTGCGGCAGTCGCACATCAACCTGGACTACACCGAAATCCACGCGCCGATCGATGGCGAGATCAGCCGCACGTCGATCACGCCGGGCAACGTCGTCTCGCTCAGCAGCGGACCGCTGGCGTTCATCGTCAGCCAGGACCCGATGTACGTCACATTTCCGGTCGCGGTCCGGCTGTTGAGCGATCTGCGCGCTCGCTATGCCGATCGCGGCGGCCTGAACGCCGTGCAGGTGCGGCTGAAGCTGCCTGACGGAACGCCCTACGATCAGAGCGGCAAGATCGATTACGTCGATCCCTCGGTTTCCGTTGGTACCGATACGATTTTGGTGCGCGCCGTGATGCCCAATCCGGTGCGCGGCACGCCGGAACCAGGCCGCCGGGTGGAGCGCACGCTGATCGACGGCGCTTTCGTCTCCGCTCTGGTCGAGGGCGTACAGCCGGTCACTGCTCTGGGCGTTCCGCGCGCGGCGGTGATGTCGGATCAAAGCGGCAACTACGTCTTCGTCGTTGGCGCCGATAACAAGGTGGAGCGGCGGCCGATCCAGTTGGGCCAATCGACGGCGACTCTGGCGGTGATCGCCGGTGGGCTGAAGCAGGGCGAGACGGTGATCCTGGAAGGGCTGCAACGGGCGCGGCCGGGCATGCCGGTGGCGCCGGGTCCGGTCACGCCCGCCCCTGCGGCCGTCAAAGTCGGCGAGCGCTGAGCCGATGATCTCGGGCGTTTTCGTCGATCGGCCCAGACTGGCGATCGTCATCTCGATTCTGATGACCTTGGCCGGCGTGCTGGCGTATCAGCGGATCGCGCTGTCGCAGTTCCCCGACATCGTGCCGCCGCAGGTCACGGTCTCCACCAGTTTTCCCGGCGCCTCGGCCTCGGTGGTGGAGGCAACGGTCGCCCAGGTGCTGGAGGCGGCGATCGTTGGTGTGGATCGGATGATTTATATGAAGTCGAACAGCGCCAACGATGGCAGTTACAGCCTCGGCGTGACGTTCGATCTGGGCACCAACGCGGACGTCGATACCGTCAACGTGAACAACCGGGTGCAGGCGGCGTTGGCGCGGTTGCCGACGGATGTGCAGCATCAGGGTGTCACGGTGCGCAAACGCTCAACCGCGATTCTGGAGTTCTTGCAGGTCTACAGCGAAACGGGCGAGCAAACGCCGCTGTACATCAGCAATTACGTGACCATCAACGTGCTCGACCGGCTGGCGCGGACGCCGGGCGTGGGTGACGCGACGTTGTTCGGGCGGTTGGATTACGCGATGCGGATCTGGTTCGACATGAACCGGATCGTGGCGTTGGGCCTGGCGCCATCCGACATCATCAACGCGATTCAGCAACAAAATGTCCAGGCGGCGACGGGACGCATCGGGTCGCGGCCGACTCCAGACAGCACGCAGTTCCAGATGAACGTGGCCACGCAAGGCCGCCTGACGACACCTGAGGAATTCGGCCGCATCGTGGTGCGCGCCAATCCCGACGGCTCGGTGTTGCGGGTCAGCGATGTCGCGCGGGTGGAACTCGGCGCCGCGAACATGGACACCGAAAGCCGCTTGAACGGCAAGCCGGCGGTGTCGATCGGGCTGTATCTGGCGCCGGGCGCCAACGCGGTGAAGACCTCCGCCGCGGTGCAGGCGGCGCTCGACGATTTGCAGTCGCGCTTTCCGTCCGGCCTTAAGGCGCGGGTGTTTTACGACAGCAGCAGCTTCGTCGCCGCGACGATGGCCGAGGTGCAGTCGACATTGTTGATCGCCTTCGGCCTCGTCGTGCTGGTGGTGTTCCTGTTTCTGGGCAACTGGCGCGCGACGATCATTCCGATCGTGGCGATCCCGGTCAGCCTGATTGGCACCATCGCGCTGCTGATGGCGTTCGGGTTTTCGCTGAATACGATCTCGCTGCTGGCGATGGTGTTGGGCATCGGCATCGTCGTCGATGACGCGATCGTCGTGGTGGAGAATGTCGAGCGGGTGATGTCGGAGGAACCCGACCTCGACCCCAAAGCCGCCACCAAAAAGGCGATGGCGCAGATCACCGGGCCTGTCATCGCGATCTCGTTGGTGTTGCTGTCGGTGTTCGTGCCGATCGGTTTCATTCCGGGCGTGTCGGGCACGTTGTTCCGGCAGTTCGCGGTGACGATCAGCGTGGCGATGCTGATTTCGGCGCTCAACGCGCTGACCTTATCGCCGGCGTTGTGCGGCGTCTTCCTGCGCCATCACGGCCATCCAAAGGGCCCTCTGGGCTGGATGCTGGACGGCATCATCGGCGTTTGTAACGGCTACGCTTCGATCGTGCGGCCGCTGTTGCGCGTGTCCATTTTAAGTCTGGTGGTGATCGCGGCGGCCGGCGGCGGCATCTGGTTGCTGGGGAAACAAACGCCGACCGGGTTCCTGCCGGAAGAGGATCAGGGCGCGTTCTTCGTTTCGATCCAGTTGCCCGACGGCGCCTCCCTGTCGCGCACGCGGGAGGTGGTGCGGCAGGTCGAGGACCTCGTACGGCCGATGTCCCAGGTCGAGGGCGTGCTGTCGATCGTCGGCTTTTCGCTGCTGGATGGCGGCAATCAGTCGAACTCGGCGTTCCTGGTGGTGCGGCTGAAACCGTTCCAGGACCGCCTGGCGGCGTCCGATGGCGCGCGAGCGGTGATCGGCCGAGTCTTCGGCGGGGTCAGCCGGATCCGCTCGGCGAATATATTCCCGTTCAGCCTGCCGCCGATTATCGGCCTCGCGACCAGCGGCGGCTTTGAGTTTCAACTGGAAAATCTCGAAGGCCGTGATCCGGTGGAGATGGCGAGCGTGATGGGCGGCCTGGTCAGCGCCGCCAATCAGGACCCGCGGCTGAACCGGGTGTTCGCCACGTTTACCGCGTCAAATCCTTCGATCTGGCTCGATATCGATCGCGACAAGGCGCAGGCATTGGGTGTCTCGGTATCCGACGTTTTTAACACGCTGCAAAGCGCGCTTGGCGGTTATTACATCAACGATTTCAATCTTTATGGCCGCACGTGGGAGGTCATCTTGCAGGCCGAGGCGGGCGATCGCAGCGATGTATCCGCGATCGACAAGATCTATGTGCGAGACAAGGCCGGCGACATGATCCCGTTGGGCTCGCTGGCGACGACGCGGTACGTGCTTGGTCCGCAGGTCATTAGCCGGTTCAACAATTATCGCGCCGTCACGGTGAATGGCGGACCCAAACCGGGCGTGTCCTCCGGCGACGCGTTGAAGGCGATGGCGGAGATTTCCGCGCGCACCCTGCCGGCCGGATATGGCTATGAATGGTCGGGCACCGCGTATCAGGAGAAGTCGGCGGAAGGCCAGACATTTGGCATCCTCTCGCTGGCCGTTCTGTTCGCGTATCTGTTTCTGGTGGCGCTGTACGAAAGCTGGATGATTCCGATCCCGGTGTTGTTGACCGTGACGGTCGGCGTGCTCGGGGCGTTCGGCGGCTTGCTGATATCGGGACTTTCGTTGGATCTTTACGCGCAAATCGGCATGGTCGTGCTGATTTCCCTGGCGGCGAAGAATGGCATCCTGATCGTCGAGTTCTCCAAGGAACTGCGTGAGGCCGGGATGTCGATCCAGGAAGCCGCGCTGCTGGGCGGTCGGATGCGGATTCGCGCCGTGCTGATGACCTCGATCGCCTTCATCGTCGGGTTGATCCCCCTGGTCTGGGCTGAGGGCGCGGCGATGCTGAGTCGGCGCGCGGTCGGTACGGCGGTGTTCGCCGGGATGATCGTCGCGACCTGCATCGGTGTGTTCCTGATCCCGATGCTGTACGTGGTGTTCCAGACCTGGCGGGAACGGGCGAAGCAATTCCTGGCGCGGCCGCGGCGGCATCGGCGCCTCGTCGCGGCTTCGGTGAACCGGGAGCCGCCCGAGGTGTTGGCGCGCTCACCCGACCCGGGTTGTTGATCCATATCAATGATTGCAAGCCGGGCTTGACGGAGACTGCGATCATCGTCATTCCTCGCGGTTCCGGTCATGCGGTTTGGATTTGAGACTCTGGGTAATGCATCGATCGCCTTCCGTGAAGACGATCGTCCGGTATTGGTCACCGACCCCTGGTTGATGGGGACGTGCTATTTCGGCAGTTGGGGGCTCGACCGGCCACTGACGGCGGACGAACTGGCGCTGGTTCAGGCCAGCGAATACGTGTGGATTTCACACGGTCATCCGGATCATTTTCACGTGCCGTCGCTACCGCTGTTGCGGCCGGAGCAAAAAATCCTGCTGCCGGATCATTACAGCGACGACATCAGGAAATTCATGGAAAAGCGCGGCTTCACCGTCGAGGTCATGCCGTATCGCGCCTGGAAGCAATTATCGCCGGGTATTCGCGCGCTGTGCCTGGATAACGAAAATCAGGACGCGATCCTGCTGGTGGAAGCCGGAGACAGCCTGATCGTCGATCTGAACGATTCGCCTTTGTGCGGCGAGCGGCGGTTCATTCGTGATATCGTCGCGAAATACGACAAGAAGCGGACCTACGCGGCGGCGTTGTGCTCGAACGACGCCGATCTGTTCAATCTGGTGGACGCGTCCGGACACCGCGTGATCGATGCGCCCGACCAGCGCAAGCCAGGCATGATCTGGGCTTTGGCGCGGATCGCGGAATCCCTCGGCGTCGGGTCCTACGTCTCGTCAGCCTCGCAGCACATCTACGTTCGAAGCGACGCCATTTGGGCCAATCCCTACAGGGTCGGCTGGTCTGACGTCGTGCGGCACTGGACAAGGCCGGCGATCCGCATCGTCGAACCCTTCGTCAAAATGAACCTCGATACCGGCGAATACGAACGCAAGCATCCCGAGCAGACCTCGGACGTCAGCCAAATCACTGACGCCACATCCGACGACGACTGGACAACGCAGCTGACCGAGGAGGAATGGTCGGCGTTGACCGCGTTCTTCCAGTCGATCGAAATCCTGAAGCCCACCATGGACTATCTCGAGTTCAACGTCGGCGGCCAATCCCGCCTCATCTGGATCAACCCCGCCGCGCAAGGAAAAAGCGAGGCCAAACTGCGCGGCATCGCGTTTCACGCGCCCGCGCGCTCGCTGATGGCCGCGGTGAAACTGGGTTACTTCGACGCGATCCTGATCGGCAATTTCATGACCGCGGAATTGCGCAACATGGGGCTATACCCGCATTTTACCCCGATCGTCGCGAAGTTGGCCGGCGCGTCCGGCGTGAAGACGTTCAAACAATGGCGTGCGTTCCGCCGCCGCTACTTCCGGCGCAACCCCGTTGGCTACCTCGAATGGCACGCCGCCGAGTGGCTCGCCTCCGCCACCGACGTCGCCCGCGACTGGGCCGACCGCCTGCACGTGAAACGGCCGCTGAAAATCCTCTACCGCAAATACCTCGGCGACCCGGTCGCGTAGCGGACGGGAGGCGGACAAGGGTCGGCGGGTGGGCGGAGTTTTTCACTTTCCCGTCATCCGTGGAAGATGAATTCGCGGGGCACGGATTCAAGCGCGTGGTTGAGGTTGGTGCCGGGCCATCCATGGCGTGCCGCCTGCCAACGTCAGTAAGTTTTACCACTAAGACACTAAGACACTAAGTTCTTTCCGACGACTTAAGGTCTGAGGAGCAAACGAATCATTCGGCTCATCGGGCCCGGATTGTATAACGATTCGGAAATTTAATGATCATTCAGTAGAGATGTTGGACGGATCGGGGCATTTACCCGCCCAGATCCTTAGTGTCTTGGTGGTAATACTTTCAGGCACCCAAACGGACTCGATCAGTGAACGGAGGCAATCTCGTCATGCTCTCCCTCCGCCATTTAACCTGAAGCCCATGGGGCAGCGCCCTGGTGTCTCCTCACCCCCCCGCCCGCCGAATCCTCGGTCCCCCTCTTGGCCGGTGCACCGATAAGCGGGCATGCTCGCGCGGCATCGCGGAGACAGGATCATGGCGACGACGAAATTCGGCCTCGCGCAACCCGTTCGGCGTGTGGAGGACCCGCGCCTCCTGAAGGGCATGGGCCGCTACACCGATGACATCGTCCTGCCGGGGATGTTGCACGGGATCGTGTTGCGCGGTCCGCACGCCGCCGCGAAGATTTTGTCGATGGACACCAAGGCCGCGACGGCGTTGCCGGGGGTGCGGGCGATTTATACGGCGGCGGATCTGAAGGCGGCTGGTTTGGGCACTTTGCCGTGCGCCGCGCCGGTGCAGAACCGGGACGGCTCCGACATGGCTTCCCCCGCGCATCCGGTGCTCGCGGACGGGGCGGTGCATCATGTCGGCGATCCGGTGGCGTTCGTGGTCGCCGACACGCTCGAGCAGGCACGTGACGCGGCGGAGTTGGTTCAGGTGGACTACGACGTTCTGCCATCCGCCACCGACCTCGCGACGGCGATGGACCCTGGCGTGCCGGCGGTTTGGACGGGCGTGACGAATAACACCGTGTTCGACTGGGAGATCGGCGACAAGGCGGCGACCGAGGCGGAGTTCGCCAAGGCGGCGCATGTCACGACATTGACGGTGGTGAACAACCGGATCGTGGTGTCCTCGATCGAGGCGCGGGCGGCGCTGGCCGATTTCGATCAGGCCACGGGCCGGTGGACGCTCTACGCGAACACGCAGGGCGGCTGGCTGGTGAAGAACCTGATCGGCCCGTTGTTCAACGAAGACCCCGAGAAATTCCGCGTCGTCACGCCGGACGTCGGCGGCGGCTTCGGCATGAAACTCTTCCTTTATGCCGAGCACGTGTTGACCTGTTTCGCCGCCCGCGCTCTGGGCCGGCCGGTGAAGTGGGCGGCCGATCGCGCCGAGGCGTTTTTGTGCGACACCCAGGGCCGCGACAACATCACCACCGGTGAACTGGCGATCGACGCGGACGGGAAATTCCTCGCGCTGCGGACGCGTAACATTTCCAACATGGGCGCGTATCTGTCCACCTTCGCGCCGTATATCCCGACTTACGCGGGGACCAGCGTGCTCTCCAGCATTTACAACTTCAAAGCGATCTACGCGAATATTCTGGGCGTGTTCACCAACACGGTTCCGGTTGACGCGTATCGCGGCGCGGGCCGGCCGGAGGCGAATTATCTCGTGGAACGTCTGGTGGACGCGGCGGCACGCGAACTGAAGATCGACCGGATTGAATTACGCCGCCGCAACATGGTGCCGCCGTCGGCGATGCCGCACTCGACGCCGGTGGGCAAGACTTATGACAGCGGCGATTTCCAGCTCGTGCTGGACGCGGCGCTGAAGAAAATGGATTATTCCGGATTCGAATCCAGGCGCGCATCGGCCGCGGCCAAAGGCAAACGGCGCGGCCTGGGACTGGCCTATTATCTGGAAGCCACCGGCGGCGACCCGACCGAGCGCGCCGAAATCAAATTCGCCGAGGATGGCTTCGTCGATGTCTATGTCGGCACGCAGTCCACCGGTCAGGGCCATGAGACGGCGTATGTGCAACTGACCGCCAGCCGGCTGGGGATCGATGGCGACATGATCCGGGTGCGTCAGGGGGACACCGATACGATCCCGGTCGGCGGCGGCACGGGCGGCGCGCGCAGCCTTTACTCGGAAGGTCAGGCGATCGTGAAAACCGCCGACAGCGTCATCGAAAAGGGCAAACAGGCGGCGGCGGAGGAACTCGAGGCGGCGGTCGCGGACATCGCCTTCACCGATGGCAGCTTCACCATCGTCGGCACCGACCGGAGCGTGGACATCATCGGCCTCGCCGCCACGCAGCGGAAGAAAGCCGCGTCCGGGCAACCAGCGATCACGCTCGACACCGCCGAGATCGCGGCGATCGACCATCACACGTTCCCGAATGGCTGCCACATGGCGGAGGTCGAGGTCGATCCTGAGACCGGCGTCACGACCGTGGTGCGCTATATCGTTTGCGACGACTTCGGCAAGACGGTGAACCCGTTGATCGTGCGTGGCCAGGTGGCGGGCGGCGTGGCGCAAGGCATGGGCCAGGCGATCATGGAGCGCACCGTGTTCGATCCGGAGTCAGGACAACTGCTGTCCGGCAGTTTCATGGATTACGCTTTGCCGCGCGCCAACGACCTGCCGGATGTCGAGGTCGATCTGCTGGAAATTCCCTGCGCGACCAATCCGCTCGGGGTGAAGGGCGCGGGCGAGGCGGGCGCGGTCGGCAGCCCTCCGGCGCTGATCAACGCGATCATCGACGCGTTGAGCGTGGACGGCATCACCTCGATCGACATGCCGGCGACGCCGGAGCGGGTGTGGCGGGCCTTGGCGGCGGCGTAACGTTACTGCTGCGCCAGCCAGGTCTCGAACCGGGTGCGCAACTTCGCCAGGTTGTCGTGCCAGAACCCGTTGTCGATCCGCAGCGCGGCGGTGGTGTTGGCGGGGAACGTCGGCGACAGCGCCTGTTGCTCGGGCGTCAGCCAGTCGTTGGCGCCCTTCGCCAGACCGACGTCGCCGCTGCCGCGGAACAGCCGCGCCTGTAACGACGGGGCGCCGCTGATGTAGATGAATTGTTGCGCGTCACGCAGGTTCGGCGCGCCTTTCAGGACGGCGAAGGCGCGCGGCTCGTACAGGCTGCCGGCGAACTGAATGCCGAAATTGCGCTTGTCGTTACGGTTCGCCATCACGATGACGTCGCTCGGCGTCGCCGTCATCAGCACGTCGCCTGAGCCGAGTATTTTGGCGGCCTCGGCGGGGGTCTGCCACCAGACGATGTAGGGCTTCAGTTGGTCGAGCTTGCGAAACGCGCGATCGACGCCGTCCGACGATCCCAGCGTTTTGTAGATATCGCCGGTCGCCACGCCGTCGGCCAGCAACGCGAATTCCAGCGCGCCGCGCACGCTCTTCGCCAGGCCCCGCTTGCCGGGAATTTTCGCCACATCCCAGAAGTCGGCCCATGTGGGGGTCGCCTGGAATTTGTCGCGATCCCAGGCGAGCACCGTGTTGTGCAGGATCATCCCGATGCCGCAATCGTTGACCGCCATCGATACGTAATGATCCTTGCCGCCGATCGCCGACCAATCGAGTTTTTCGAACGTGCCGTCGCCGCACCCGGAGGCGAGTTCGTCGGCGCTGACCTGGATCAGATCCCAGCCGCCGTCTGTCGCCTTGGCGTGCAGCGTATCCATCGCGCCGTCCCAACTGTCCTGATGCACCTGGATTTCGGTCGCGGCGGTGAAAGGTTGAACGTAAGCATCGGCGATCGCGGCCTGGGTTGCCTCATCGCGGGTGACGATCGTCAGGGCGTATGAATGGGCCGGCCACGCGGCGAGTAACGCCACGGTGGCCAGGACTACGCGAGAGAGCATGAAGCGTCCGGTTCGGGTTCCAGGTCAGCGGGCCGGACGCTACAGTCCAGAGCGGTTCTCGGCAACGACCTGATGGGGTCAGGAGCCGAGGATGGCGTCGATGGGAAGCTCGGCTTCCGCCGCGGTGACTTTTTTGCCGCCATCCCACCGGACACGTTGCACCTCGATGAAGCCGCCCTGGCCGTGGATAATGAGGTTGGAGCCGTTTTGTGCCACGACCTGACCGATCTTTTTGCCTTTTACCTCGGAAAAGGTGCGGGCGATGCGTTTCGTGCATTCGAACAGAAACAATTTGCGGCCGTTGAGCGTCGTCCAGGCGCCGGGGGCGGGATTGCAGCCGCGAATAAGATTGTATGTGAAGTCTACGTGACTGGCCCAGTTGATGTGGGATTCAGGGTCTCGGATGATGCCTTCATAGCCGGCGTTGGATTCGTTCTGAACCTGTTCGGTGGCGGTGCCGGCGACGACCTGGTCGGCGGCGTCCAGCAGGCCCGCGACGCCGGCCGGGAAGATTTTGTTGAAATACAGCGTGCCGAGCGTGTCGGTGTCCTCGATCGGCACCGAGCGCGTCAGGATGACCGGCCCTTCGTCCAGACCGTCGGTGGGGCGGAAGATGGAGAAGCCGGTTTCCTTACGGCCGAGGATGATGGACCAGCTGATCGACGAGGCGCCGCGGTGCAATGGCAGCAGGCTGGGGTGGAACTGGATGGTGCCGTGCTGGGGGATCTCGCACAGGGATTGCGGGACGAACTGGGTGACGAAGGCCATGACGCCGACCTCAACGTTGGCGGTTTTCATGGCGTCCAGCGCCGCCGGATCGGTCAGTTTGGGGAACTGGTGGACTGTCAGGCCGCGTTCCTGAGCGGCGAGGCGCAGCGGGTCTGGACGGCCTTTCTCGGGGGCGCAGAACACGGCGGCGACCTCATCGCCGCGGTTCAGGAAGGCCTCCATCGTGGCTTTGCCGAAATCCTGTTGACCAATGATGGCGACGCGCATTTGTGTTCCCTCCGCTATTTTCTTGCCCTGGGCGGAGTTTTGAACGTGGGAGGGGGGGATGTCGAGGGTGCGTTGACACATTTTAACTTTGCGTTGACACACATTTCATGCGTTGGCGGTGCCAACGGTTTCCCAGGGCGCGCCGGGTTGGTGAAGAGCATATCAGCCGTGAGCCGCGTTCAAAAAGGCCGCGGGACCAGCCTGGCGCCGCGCGAGATGACGCGCCGTCTGGGCAGGGGCGGTAGGTCTTTCCCCGCTATTCCCACGTTGAACGGGCGCGCCACGCCGTGATCCTGGCGCAAGGGCTGACGGTGGAGAGTTACCTTGATGCAGGCGACCGAGCGAACGCCGGCGGCGGCCGGACAACCCGGCACATCCCGATCCCGGCTTGTGACAAAAAGCGCCATTACAAAAAGCGCCATTGAGGCGGCTTGCGACTTACGATAGCGTCGCGGCACCGGTGGCTCGGCCGGCCGTGGCCGCTTGCCGCATGCGTGCACCCGGACAAACCATTGCAACCACCGCTCCGGAGATGACACGTGATGTCCGGCCGCGACGTCGATGCTCAAACCCGCGGCCGCGGTCTTTCGGCGCATCCTGGCGAGGCGGCGTCAGGCTCCTCCGCTGGTGGCCCCGGCGGCCGTATTGTCAACCCGGCGACCGCGCGATCGACAGCGGCACCGTTGAAATGAGTTTCCCAGGCGACCTGGCGAGAGACACGCCGTGTCCGACGCGGGAGGCGAAACACAGCGCCAGCGCGGCGGACCCGAGCGCCGGTTTAGCGGCCCGGATGGAGTGAAAATGACATGAGCGGCAGCACGATCAATTCGCATTTGACCGTCGGCGTGACCATTGGGGTCGATGGCTACAGCAGCCCGCTGACCATCGAACCGACCACGTTCAGCGGTGCGCCGCCTAATCCACCCACCATCACCGGCGGCTTTATCGGGGCGACCAATCCCGGCGGCGCCGGGGTTTATTCGAACCTCGCGGGCGCCTCGATCCTGAACCAGGGCATTGTCTACGGCGCGCGGGGCGCACCCGCCACCACGAACCCCGGTGGCGACGGCGTCGACCTGTTCGGCGGCGGCACGCTGAGCAACGCCAGCACCGGGCTGATCGGCGGCGGCGGGGGAACCGCCGGAGCCGGAAGCGGGGTCTCGCTTTCGTCCAGCACCCTGTTCAACAACGGTGCGATCAGGGGCGGGTATTATGGCGGCACTGGCGTCGTCGCGACGAATTCCTATGTCCTGAACACGTCCCAGATCACGGGTGGCCAGAAAGGCGCCACGACGTCGGGGGTCGGGATCGTGCTGACCGCCAGCACGCTGAACAACCAGGGGACGGTCTCGGCGGGCTATCCCGCGAGCGCCGCCGGCGCCCGTCTGTACGCTGGCAGCAGCCTGACCAATACCGGCAAAATCATTGGCGCCGCCAGCAGCTGGGCCGTCTACCTCTCGAGCGGCTCGGTGCTGAACGAAGCAACCGGCCGCATTCAGCCGAGCGAGACCGCCGGAATGGGTGTCGCGTTGCTAAGCGGCGCCACTCTGACCAACCAGGGCTCGATCGGTCTGCCGTCCAACTATGTATCCGTGGGCACGGTCGGGGGNNCGCCTCGGCGTCTCCCTGGTTGCCGGTGCCGTGCTGATCAACACCGGGGTGATCGAAGGCTCGGGGGCGTCCAGCACGTCCGCCGGCGGCACGGGTGTCATCGACACGAACGACAGCTTCAGCAACGCCGGGACCATCCTCGGCGGCGCGGGCTATGGTGTCACTCCGGAGAGCGCGGGTTTCCGCACGGTCGCCGGCGTCGGCGGCGTCGGCCTGGCGCTGAGCGGCGGCGGCGTGACCAACGCGGGCTCAATCGATGGAGGCGAGGGGATCGGCGCCGGCACCAACGGCGCGGTCGGCGGCGCCGGGGCGCTGGTCGTCTCGGGCTCGTTGACGAACAACGGGACGATCACGGGCGGCGGAGGCGGACCCGACTCGACCGCGCTCGGTGGGACCGGGATCGTTCTGCGGGCCGGGTCGGTCGTCAACAACCTCATCGTGTCCGGCGGCGACCTCAACGGTTACCTGGGTGCCGGCGCCGACATCGCGGGCGGGTCGCTGACCAACAACGGGACGATCAGCGGCAGCGACGGTGTCGATGTCAGTGCCGGGGCGGCCGGCGGGACCTATATCGATAACACCGCTTCGATCACCGGCGTGAAGGCGGACGGCGTATCCCTGGCCAGCGTGGCGACCGTCATGAACAGTGGCCGGATCACCGGCATCACCAACGCCGTGGCGATGTCCGCCGGCGGGTCCGTCACCAACACCCAGACCGGAACGCTCACGGCGGGAAGCGCCGCGATCGTGGCGGCGGCATCCGCGACCATCGTCAATCTTGGCTCGATCCTGAGTGGTAACGGCGTCGCGGTATCAATGAGCGGCGGCGGTACGCTCGTGAACGGCAGCATGACCGACACGACCGCGAGGATCACCGCCGGCGAAACCGGCGCCGCTATCGCGCAGATCGGTGGGTCGCTGGCGAATTATGGTTCGGTCGTGGGCGGCTATGGCTCGGCGGTCACCGTCGCGGCGGGCGTCTCGCTGACCGGTGTGACCGGCACGAACGCGGGCACGATCGTCGGCGGCTCCGGCGCCGGAGGCGTCGGCGCGGTCGACTCCGGCGTCGGGCATGTCGGCTATACGGGTGGCCTTGGCATCGTCCTGACCAACAGCACGTTGACCAACGCGGGAACCCTCGTGGGCGGCGTGGGCGGCACCGGCGGCTACGGCGTTTACGGCAGCGCGGAGCCCGCGACCGGCGGCACCGGAGGCGTCGGCGCCACGGTGAACGGCGGCTCGTTGGCCAACAGCGGCACGATCGAGGGCGGGGCGGGCGGGGCGGGCGGCGGTCGCGGGATCAACACACCCGAGCTCGGGAGCGCCGCCAACGGCCTTGGCGGCGGGGGCGCCAGCGTGATCGCGGGAACGCTCAACAATACCGGGGCGGTACTGGGCGCCGCCGTCACCGGCGGCATCGGCGGGGGCTATGGCGTCGCGCTATCCGGCGGCGACCTCGTCAACGGCGGCGCGCTGACCGGCGGCTCGGGCGAGAACAGCGGCTCCGCTGGCGCCGGTCTGATCGAGACCTCCGGGACGGCCAGTAACGCCGGCACGATCACGGGCGGCGGCGGGGTCTATAACGTGGTAGGCGCCGTCGGCGTGTCCCTGACCGGCGGCGGCCTGGTCAACACCGGGCTCATTGAAGGCGGCGCCGGCGCGGGCGGGTTCTACAACACGGCCGGGGGCACCGGCCTGTATCTGAACGGCGCCACGGCCACCACGTCAGGCACGATCGCCGGCGGCGCCGAGGGCGCCGGCCAACTCGCGAGATTTGGCGCACCGGGCGCGGCGGTGCTGTTCGGCTCGCAGGCGGCCACGCTGATCGTCGATCCCGGCGCGGCGTTCTCCGGCCAGGTGACCGGGGACAGCGCGGTCACCGACACCCTGATCCTGGCCCCGGGATCCGGGCCGGGCACGCTGGAGATGGGCGGGTCTTTCACCAGCATCGCGGACATTCAGTTCGATTCCGGCGCGCCCTGGACCTTGCGCGGCAGTCTCTCGGCGCTGGCCTCGGGCCAGGCCATCAACGGCTTCGCGCCTGGCGATACGATCGTCGTCGAGGGCTTCGCCGAGACCGGCTATTCGTACGTTCCAGGCACTGGACTGGAGTTGCAAGGCGGCGGCAACCCGACACTGGCGATCGCCGGCGGATTTTCCACCCAGAACTTTCAGGTCTCCACCGACGGCACGAACACCACGGTCACGGTCGAGTGCTTCGCCGCCGGCACGCGCATCGCAACCCCAGACGGCGAGATCGCGGTCGAGGCGCTGCGCGAGGGCGACCTGGCGCGGCTGCATGACGGTGGCGCCGCACCGGTGAGCTGGATCGGCCACCGCCGGATCGACTGCGCCCGCCATCCGGCGCCGAAGCAAGTGTGGCCGGTGCGGGTGGCGGCGGACGCGTTCGGTCCGGGCCTGCCGCACCGCGATCTGTTCCTGTCGCCGGACCACGCGGTGTTCGCCGCCGGAGTGTTGATCCCGGTGAAGTATCTGATCAATGGTACCAGTATAGCCCAGATAGCGGTGGCGGAGGTGCGCTACTTTCATGTGGAACTACCGGCGCACGACGTGCTGCTGGCGGAAGGATTGCCCGTGGAATCTTATCTCGACACCGGCGATCGGGCAAAGTTCTCCGGCGGAACCGTGACGGCGCTGTATCCTGATTTCGCCGCCCGCGCCTGGGAGATGAAGGGATGCGCGGAACTCGTGTTAAGCGGAGAGAGGCTCGATGCGGTGTGTGCGAGGATCGCCACCGAGGTCCGGGCCGCCATGCCTCGAGCGACTGTCGCCAGTCCGGTATCCGCCAGTCCGNNTATCCGCCAGTCCGGTATCCGCCAGCACAGGCCATCACGCTGCCGGCCACGAAGGTCAGATTCGGGGCGCAGGCGTTCGGGCGGTCGGGCCTCACCGAGGATGAACGACGCGCGGCCGGGCGCCCCACAACCCGTCGCCCCCCGCGCACCACCCCTACTCCCCCTGAAATTTAACCGCCGCATGGGCCCCGTCGCAGAACGGCTTGTTCTTTGACGCCCCACACCGGCACAGCGTCACGCGATTGCGCACCTCGTACTCGAACCCGTCCGCCGCGACGACCGGGATCCCGCCGCGCAGCCACAGCGGTCCGGCGCATTGCTGTTCGGGATCCTCAACGAGGCCGATCGACACCGGCAACACGTGCTCGACCGGTTGGCCCGACGCCTTGTCCCGGGCCACCAGCCGCCCGGCGGGACAGTTGTTCACCTGACGGATGAACAGGGCCCGGACGGCGGGATCGTCGGTCCGCTCCACCTGGCTCCAGACCTGACCGTTCGGGTCGCAGAATCGCCCGAACGCGCACAGTCCCTCCGCGTCGAGCAACTGCGAAACCGGCCCGTCCACCACTCCCGCCTGGTCCAGAAAACTGTCCCGGCTGGCGGTCTCGGCGCCGTCGAACCCGATCCGCGCGTGCGAGCCGTCACAGAACGGCCTGGTGCCCGACGCGCCGCAGCGGCAAAGTTGATAGGTCTCCCGGTGCCGGATCGCCGCGCCCTCGCGCCATGCCTCGGAGCCGCCCTCGGCATCCGTGACGATCGTCTGTTTGGCGAGCGGGATCCCGCCGGTGACGACATAGGGGCCATTTTCGGTCACCGTCACGCGAACCGGGTTCTTCGCTGAAGACATGGATCACCTCCGTGGCAGGTTGTGCCCTTCCGCGAAGCCGCTCTACGACCCCAGCGTCTCGGCGATCTCGGCCAGGCCCGGAACGCGCCCCGCCGGACCCATCGCGGCCAGCGTCGGCTTGCCGCGGAAGTGGCGCACGGCGGCGCGCTGGATGTCGTCGGGCGTCACGGCCATGATCTTCTGGACCGTCTCCTCGGTGGACAGCACGCGGCCGAAGACCTGGATCTGGCGGGCCAACTGCTCGCACCGGCTGCCCGTGCTTTCCAGCGACATCAGCACGCTCGCCTTGACCTGGGCTTTCGCGCGACCCAGTTCGGCGTCGGTGACGGAGGTCTGGACTTTGCGGAGTTCTTCGAGCGTGACCGGCATCAGTTCCTCGGCCTCGCTCTCGCCCGTGCCGGCGTAGATGCCGAACAGGCCGCCATCCATGTAGGGCTGCGCGAACGAATAGATCGAGTACACCAACCCCCGCTTCTCCCGGATTTCCTGGAACAGCCGCGACGACATGCCGCCACCCAGAACCGTCGAGAGCAGCAGCGTCGGATAGTAATCCGGATCGGAATAGCCGACCGAGGGGAAGCCCAACACGATATGGACCTGGTCCAGATCGCGATCCTCGCGGAACTCGCCGCCCAGATAGACGCCGTTTTCCATTTCCGGCGGCACCTGAGCGGGCAGGTCGGCGAAGTGGCGCTGCACCAGGTCCAGGATCTGGGCGTGTTCCAGCTTCCCGGCGGCGGCCACGACGACGTTGGCCGGCGCGTAATGCCGCTTCATGTAGCCGGTCAGGACGGTGCGCGGCATTTCCCGGATCCCCGCTTCGGTGCCCAGGATGGGGCGGCCGAGGGACTGGGTCGGGTAAGCGACCTCCTGGAAGTGGTCGAAGATGATGTCGTCCGGCGTGTCGTTGGCCTGGCCGATCTCCTGCAGGATGACGCCGCGTTCGCGCTCCATTTCCTCCGGCTCGAAGGTCGAGTGAGTCAGGATGTCGCCGATGATGTCGGCGGCCAGCGCGGTGTCCTC
>PLSZ01000160.1:0-8640 GCA_003164305.1 Acetobacteraceae bacterium | reverse complement strand
GACCCGGTGGCGACGTAAGCGCCGAAGGAGACGGTTTCGACCCGGTCCATCCGCTCGGTGACGACGGTCAGGCCGGAGGGGAGGCGGGTCGTCTGGATGAGTTCGTTCACGGGGTGACTGAGTCCTGGGAGTGAGGGCGCGCGACGGGAAAGAGTTATCAATATGGGTGTCGCGCGCGGATCGCAACCAGGCGGCGCCGGGTTTACCAGTCCCCCGGGTCTGGGCGTAGCCCTGGCGGGTGTGGTTCCGGCCGCCTCGGGACGCGCGGCGGATTGTTCTTCGTGTCCCGATCCGATTGGCACCGACGCGGGCTTTCCGGCTATCATACCGGCAAGATGAATACGACCGTGATACGCGCGCACGCCGCCGACCAACCAACTCCCGCCGCGGGCGATGTGCCATGGGACTGGAACGTCGCGGTGTTCTGCCGCAATGAGCGGTGGTCGATTGTCCACTGTATCGAGAGCATCGCCGACGCCAGCCAGCAGCGGCGGACGCTGATCACGCTGATCGTCAATGGCTCCAGCGACGACAGCGCGGCGCTGGCGCTGGAGGCAGCCCGGAGGCGCGGCATTCCGATCGCGGTTTATACCATCGCGCATGGCGATAAGGCCAACGCCATCAACCGGTTTTTCCATGGTTTGCGAGAACCCGCGCATTATTACTTTTTCATCGACGCCTATGCGCGAATCGGCCCCCGATCGTTGGCCGTGATGGAGACGTTGCTCGCGGAACAGCCAGACGCCGTCGCCGCCACCGGGGTCGCGGCGAACGGGCGCACGATGGTGCTGGACACCGAACGCACGTTCACCGAAGGCAGCCGCCTGCATGGCCAGTTGCATGCGCTGCGGGCGGAATTCGTCGATCGCCTGGTGGCGCGCGGCCTGCGGTTGCCGATCGGACTTTATTACGGTGACGGTCTGGTCGGATCGATGGCGCTGCATAACCTCGATCCGCTGCATAACGCGTGGGAGCAGAAGCGCATCGTCCACAGCCCGGACGCGACGTATGCAATCCCGGTGCTGTCGCCGTTTCGGTTGCGCGATCTGAAGCGGCAGTTTCAGCGCAAGGTGCGGCAAATGCGTGGGCGGCTGCAGAACCTGGCGATAAGGAGCATCGTTTATGAGCACGGTTATGAAGGTTTGCCGGAGAATGCCGACGACATGGTGAAGTCTTACCTGGCGAGGCATGGGCGGCCGGCCGTGACGTTGCCGGATCGAATTTTTCAGATGCTGGCGCTGCGACAGATCGACGCCGCGCGCCGGCCCGATCCGGCGGTGCTTGAACCGGTGCTGTCGCGGCGAACCTGAGGCTGTATTACACCAAACGTCGCAACCATCGACTCTCCGGGGCAGCTTTCGTCATGGCCCGGTCAAGCCGCATAGGCATCAAGATAAACCGCCGTGGAGGACAATGACCGCCTTTTCCCGTCATCCTCGGGCTCGACCCGAGGATCCCTCGACCCGCCAAGGACGTTAAAAGTCTGGCAAGGTGCCTGGGCGGGCCGATCCTCGGGTCGAGCCCGAGGATGACGTTCGGGGGAAAGTTTCGCCTTCGCCGGCCTTATCTTGATGTCTATGCGGTCAAGCCGGGCCATGACGAACTTACGAGCGAGGGTCAGTGTTTTGTTTGATTGGTATTGGTTCACCAGTTTGCCGGGCACCCGCGGGTTCCACCGACCGTCGAGCGTTGGATCAGCCAGTTGCGCAAATCCTTCGGCGGCGTGTGCTTGCCGTCGAGCGCAATGAAAAACGACGCGCGATCGTCGCCCTTCGCGGCGAGTTGATCGCACAGCACAACGAACTCCGAACGATACACGGCGATGGTGAAGGGACGGGCGATTTAACCGCGGTTGGCCTCCTGAGCGCGCGCGAACGCCGCCGCGGCGGCGAGGAATTCGCCGGGAATCATCAGGACGGTTGTGCTGTTATGCTCGGCGCCGACTTCCGAGATCGTTTGCAACCGGCGGATTTCCAACGCGGCGGGATGCCCGCCAATCATTTTCGCGGCTTCGGTCAGTTTCGCCGCTGCCTCCATCTCGCCTTCGGCCTTGATGATACGGGCACGCTTTTCGCGGATCGCTTCGGCTTCGCGGGCGATGGCGCGCTGCATCTGTTCGGGGATGTCGAGGTCTTTTAACTCGACGGCTTCAATTTCAACGCCCCAGCGCTGCACGGTCGCGCGCAGCACTTCCAGCAACCTCGCGTTGACGGACAGGCGGTCGCGCAGCAACCCATCCAGTTCGCTTTGGCCGATGGTGTCGCGCATACCGGTCTCGGCCGCCTGCTGCACCGCGTTCTTCCAGTTCGCCACCGAGACGACCGTGCGTTCCGGGTCGGCGGCGCGATACCACAGCACGGCGTTGACCTTGACCGCGACGCCGTCGCTGCTGAGCGTCTCCTGGGTATCGAGTTGCTGCGTGATGGTGCGCAGATCGACGGTAACCTGGCGCTCGATCAGCGGGATCAGCAAGTAAAGGCCGGGACCGCGATGGCCTTTGACACGGCCGAGGCGGAAGATGACGGCTCGCTGATACTCCTGCGCCATGCGCACCGACAGCAACAGCAGCACGATCACGATGGCGGCGACGCTTCCCAACACGCCCATGGCGGCGGTTCCTTCCGGCGGTCTTTATTCGGGATGGTGGCATGGCGGTCGATAAGTTGAAAGTCCTGGCGCGGTGGGTCGGGCGAGAATGGGAGAGGCTTTTGATCCTGACCGTGGATCATCAGCGGAAAACGCGGCGTTTTCTGTTCCGGAATGGCTGTCGTGACCGCTGGGGTCCCGCCGCTTTCGCGAGATTCAGGTACGAAATTCGCTCATTTTGCGATCATTTTTGAGATTTGACAATCCGCAAACCGATGCATACCGTCCGCGGACAACGCTAAATCCGGGGGCCGACATGGGTACTTTAACAATCAACGCCAGCTATGGAAATTCGCTGACAAGCCTGAACAACGACGGCAATTCCGCTGACCAGGCCGTGTATAACGGTTACACGAGCGCCATCACTACCACCATCAATTACTTCGACACCAATTTTCAGACGCTTGGCACCACCAACGTCGCCTTCTCGCTTAGCTTTGGTTATGGTTCGATACCGAACGCGGACCTGTCCAACGGCTCGCCGGTCACCAGCGGCGCGGCGACTTCGTTCAGCCCGCAAATACTGAACTACAGTTCGGCGAACGGGAACCAGCCGTCGTTTTATTCTGTCATCAGTTCGGCTTACAACAGCACGAACAACGCCAACGCGACGGCGCTGCAAACGGGCGCGATCAGCAACGGAATCATTCCGGCCACCAGCCCGTTCGGCGTCAATGGCGGGGTCGTCGTGATGACCCCGGCGCAGGAGGCGCTGCTTTCCCCCAGCTATTACGCCGCGAATTTCGGCACCAATGGGACCTATGTGGCGGCGAGTATTGGGATTCAGGCCAATACCGTCGCCAATGCGGGCACGCCCGCCAGCACCTGGGTCTGGTCTGAATCGAGCAGCTTTCCGGCATCGACGGACACCGTGAGTTATCAGGACGCCGTCAGTACGTTGGAACACGAGGTATCGGAGGCCATGGGCCGGGGAACCAATGGCGGGGCCATCACCACCGCTTACTCGCCGTTGCCGGAATACGGACTGGAGGATTTCTTCGCTTATACCGCGGCGGTACCTCCGCCGGTGACCAATCCCGCGTCGGCCGCGGCGTTCGGTTCGGCCGCGGGCGTTCAGGACATCCCGGGGCAGGCCATTCCCAACGGCACTGGCGGCGGCGTGCAGACATACTTCTCGCCGAATGGCGGCACCATCACGTTGCCGTTCCGATCACCGACCGATTCGACCGGCAACGACCTCGGCGACTGGGGCACCAACGCCCAACAGGCGACCCAGGTGGTCAATGGGCAGACCCTGATTGGCACGGACTCGTTCGCGGGTGAGGGCAGCGGTCTCAATCCGCTGTCACCGACCGATGTGTTGGTCGTGTCATTGGCCGATGGGCTGGTGCCGGTCTCGTGTTTCGCCAGCGGAACAAAGATCGCGACGAGCCGGGGCGCGGTGGCGGTGGAGCACCTTAAAGAAGACGACTACGCGCGGACCGCGGCGGGCGGGATCTCCCAGGTTCAGTGGATCGGTCACCGGCGCATCGATTGCACACGCCATCCGCGGCCTTATGACGTGATGCCGATCCGGGTCGCGCGGGATGCGTTCCGGCGCGGTCACCCCAGCCGTGATCTGCTGCTGTCGCCGGATCACGCGGTGTTCGTCGATGGTGTGCTGATCCCGGTCCGCCATCTGGTGAACGGCGCGACCATTCGCCAGGAAACCGTGGATGCCGTCACCTACTGGCATGTCAAACTGACCCGTCACGACGTTCTGCTCGCGGAAGGACTGCCGTGCGAGAGTTATCTCGACACCGGCAATCGTGAGGCGTTCGCCAATGCCTTCGTCACCACCCTGCATCCCTCTTTCGGATATACGGCAGCCCAGGCCTGGGCGCACGACGCGTGCGCGCCGTTGAAGGAGGCGGGAGCGGAAGTGATCGCCGTGCGCGCGCGCCTGGCGGCACGGGCGAAACAACTTGGGCATTCCATGACGGCGATGCAGGACGTTGTCATTTCGGAATCTGGAACGACCTGGGCGTCGATCGGCGCGGAGGTCGAGACCGTTCGTCTCGTATCGGCATCGGTCCGGTCGGGCGAAGACGCGCGGCGCGTTGGCGCGTTGCTGACGGGATGGCGCATGGACGGCGTCGAATGTTCGCTTGACGATGCGCGGCTTGGCCTCGGGTTTCACGAGGTTGAGAAGCACACGGGGTCGCCGGTTCGCTGGACCGATGGCAGCGCGCTGATCGCGATCGGCGCGGCCGGTGTGAAGCGGGATTTGCACATGGACATCGCGGCGGTCAAGGACGAGACAGCGATTTTGGCGGCGGCCTGATCGCGGCGGAAACGCGGACCGCGTGCCGGGTGAGGCACGCGGTCCGCGCGGTACGCCGCGTTACTCCGCGGCCAGTATGGCCGGGGTGGTGTCCTCCACGATATCGACCACGATGTCGCCGGCCAGGACCTGTTTCGCCACGGCGATGTCCAGGTCTTTCTCCCAGGCGCCGATCACCACGGTCGCGACGCAGTTGCCGATCAGGTTGCCCAACGCGCGTGCCATGCCGATGAACCAATCGATCGACAGCACCAGCACGAGCCCGATCGCCGGGATCGCCGGCACCGCGTTCAAGGTCGCCGCCAGAATAACGATCGCCGAGCCGGGCACGCCGTGCGCGCCCTTCGATGTCACCAGCGAGATCCCCAGCACCAGCAGCAGATCGCCGAACGACAGCGGGGTGTTGGTCGCCTGCGCGATGAACACCGTCGCCAACGTCAGATAGATCGAGAACGCGTCGAGATTGAACGAGTACCCCGTCGGCACGACGAGACCCACGATCGACGGCTTCACACCCATCCGCTCCAGCTTGCGCATGATCTGCGGCAGCACGGCGTCCGACGACGCCGTCGCCAGAACGATCGTCAGTTCCTCGCGGAAGTAAGCCAGGAAGCGCAGAATGTTCAGGCCGGTGGTCACGCGCATCACGGTGCCCAGTACGACGATGACGAAGAACGTCACCGAGACCCAGAACAGCGCGACCAGCGAGAACAACTGGCGCAGCGAACCGACACCGTATTGACCGACGGTGTAGGCGATCGCGCCCAACACGCCGAATGGCGCCATGCGAACGATCAGGCCCATGGCGCGGAACAACACCGCGCCGACGGTGTCAATGAAATCGGCGACCGGCTTCGCGCGCTCGCCGACCAGGGCGAGGCTCACGCCGAAGATGATCGCGAAGAACAGCACCTGCAGCACGTCGTTGCGGGCCAGCGCGTCGACCGACGTCGTGGGGATGATATTGAGAATGAAGCTGCTGAACCCGCCGCCGCGCAGCTTGTGGGCGTTGTCGGCGTATTGCGCCATCGCGTGCGCGTCGAGGTTCGCCGTATTGATGTTCATCCCCTCACCAGGCGCGAACAAATACGCCAGCGCGAGGCCGACGATCAGCGCGACGGTCGTCATGACCTCAAAATACAGCAGCGCCTTGCCGCCGACGCGGCCGACTTTCTTCAGGTCGCCGGCGCCGGCGATGCCATGCACGACGACGCAGAACACGATCGGCGCGACGATCATGGAGATCAATTTAAGGAAGGCGTCGCTGAAGAACTTAAGGCCGATGGCGAAGTCGGGCGTCGCCATGCCGAGCACGATGCCCAGTACCAGCGCGAAGATGACCTGAAGGAACAGCGATTTGTACCATTGCGGAGATGATTGTTTCGTTGGCGTCGGCTCGGCGGTCATGTCGGACTCCTGTGTTTGATTCGTTGCGCGGGGTGGCTTCCTTCCTGTTTGACGCGGGTCATTCGCCCGCTGGTGGTCTTCGCGTGTCCAGGCGCAACGCCTGGCGCAGATCGAGCAGAGGGTCCCGTTCGACGCGTTTGGTCAGCCCGGATTCGACGTTGCCGATGTGCGCGGTCATGAGCGCGGCCGCGCGTCTCGGGTCGCCGGCGGCGATCGCCTCGGTGATGGCGGCGTGTTCGTCGCAGGATTCCTCGGCGTCGTGGCTGGATTGATACAACGCCGAAATCAGCACGGTGCGCGCGGTCAGGTCGCGCAGGATATCGGCCAGGATGCGATGGCCGCAGGCCTCGGCCATGCAGACATGGAAGTCGCCCAGAAGGTAGCTGCGCGCGCCGACGTCATCGGAGCGGATGGCGTCGCGCTCCTGGCGGATGTGGTCGCGCAGGATGGTGGCGACGGTCTCTCCCTGTGACGCGCTGTTGGTCAGAATGCCTAATTCGACGGCGCGCCGTGCCTGAAACGCTTCCTGGGCTTCTTCGATCGAGGGCTCGATGACGAACCAGCCGCGGCGGGGGCTGACCTGGAGGATGCCGCGGGTTTCAAGCCGGATCAGCGCTTCCCGAATGGAGGTGCGGGACACGTTGAACAGCGTCGCGAGGGTTTGCTCGCCGAGGCGGGTGCCGGCGCGGATGCTTCCGGAAAGGATGGCGTCGACGATGACGCGGTCGATGGCAGGAGGTTTGGGGTCCACGCGGAGTGTCCATCAGGCTTGTATGCAAGACTGATAGGCAAGTGGCGTGCCATGGCGGCGACCAGTTGGGATCGGGAACGATCGAACAAAGCCGGCCCGCGGTTCGGGCCACGCGCGGATGGCGTTCGGGTTGTTGGTTCCTCGGCGGCCGAAACCGCGACGTCACGGTGGGCCCGCGCCTCAGGGTGCCGAGGGGGCGACGTTTTCCATATCGGTCCCTTCGTAAAACTCGGCGACCGGGATTTCGATACCGATCTCGGGCATCCGCGGAACGTCGCCGTTGGTCAAGGCGGTGGTGGTCCAGAGATCGCCGGGATCGCCCCTGGCATGAACCGTGAGGCCAACGCCCGTGTGTTCGAGGATGACATAGCGGCGGACGGAAGGGACGGAGTGGTATTCGCGGAGCTTGTCGATCCGGTCGGTGCGGCCAGAGGTTGGGCTGAGGACTTCGAAGATCACGACGACCCCGGGTACGAGGCGGGCGGTCCCGGGAGCCTTGGTGCAGGTGACGAGGGCATCCGGATAGCGCACGGCGTCGCCGATGGTAGCGACGCCGGCGGCGGGGCCGAGAGGACGGCAATCGGCACCCTTCAGACGAACGCGCAGGGCGGCGTGGATATTCCGCATATTTGACTGTGGTCGATCGTGCCGCCGGTCATCGCGACGGGTTGGAAGGCGTGGAATCGCAGCGCGCGTTCTGGGTCTCGGCCCAGTCGAGAAATTCCTGCCGGGTCATGTGGGATTGGAGGATGGCGCTGTTCATCGCCCCACCATGGCGGACGGCGCGTGGGCTGTCTGCTTTATTGCCGGCAGGCGGAGCGTCTGGCCGCTTCCGCGCGGGTCAGGCCAGGGTATCGTCAAAGCGGACACCCTGGCCTTATTACGACTACGGATCGATCTGCGCCGTCGCGGAACCTGACACGACTTCCTTGCCATCCTGATTGGTGGTGGACAGTTTCAGATCCACCAGATGGTCGCCGCCTTCCTCGCGAATGGCTTCCACGGTCGCGGTGGCGTCCAGCGTATCGCCCGGCCACACCTGATTGGTGAAGCGCACGCCGAATTTCTTCAAACGCCCAGGACCGACGTAGTTGACGAGCATTTTCGACGTGAGGCCCATGGTGAGCATGCCGTGCGCGAAGACGCTCGGGTACCCGGCGACCTGGGTCGTGTAGACCTCATCCGAGTGCAGCGGATTGTAATCGCCCGAGGCGCCCGCGTACTGAACGATCTGGGTGCGTGACAGATTTTCGGCCACACGTTCCTTGTGCGTATCGCCAACCTTTAGCGCGGAGGCTTTGAGTGCCATGTGCGTGTCTCCCTTTCAGCCCTGATCCACGGGACGTTCCGTGGTCACACCGACGCCGCGGGCGGTGATCACGAGTTCGCCGTTTTGATTGCGGTATTCGGTGACGCGCTCGCGGAACGTCAGCTTGCCGGCGCGCTTGCTCTCGCGTTCCCAGGTATTGCCCGGCTTGGTCTCCACCGTCAGCACCTCGCCCGGCCGCACCGGCCGGTGATACTCGAAATGCTGCTCGGCATGCAGGCCGCC
>PLSZ01000595.1 GCA_003164305.1 Acetobacteraceae bacterium | reverse complement strand
CGGAGAACACGGAGAACCACGGAGGCGCACGGAGATACCGGACCTTGCGCCGATCGTGCGATCCATTGACGCGGTGCTGCTTCCATGATGTTAATTTTTAAAAAATGCTTTCGCCGACGTGTATTCGATTCCGGCGTCGGAGTGGACGCACGGCGTGACGGCTTAAAGAACCTCCGTGCAACTCCGTGGTTCTCCGTGGTAAAGCCTGGCTGGCGTTTCAACGCACTCGAACCCGTCCTTGTGGCACGTTCCAAACCCGGCGCCTTATCCGCGAAGGAAAGTTCCGGCCCATTGGGGACCGCACTCGTCATTGACGTGCCCGTCACAGGGATAACTTCCATACCGCGATGGATTCCCTCCAACGCCCGGGACAAACGGATTGAGGAGAGGTCCATTTCCAGCAAAGTTATCAGAGTGTGCGACATTCTTGCACACTCCGCTTATATTCGCCCGATTGGAGCAAGGCTCGAGCCATCGACACCCCGTTCGACGTCAATTCCAGACGCCAATGGCATTGCAACGCGCCTTCGGGCAGGCGGATCGGCTCGCGGATCAGGCCATCGCGGAGGCACGCGGCGACCGCGGCGCGGAAGGCATCGAAGGTAACGTCGGCCGCGTAATCGTGGTCGGGCCGGAACGGGTTATCGCTATCGTTATCGTGCGGCACAAGATGGCGCGCTCGAGTCGGGCCGTGACGGTGTTCGCGGATCAGAGCGACAAACGTCTCAAACCCCATCTCGATGTTCGGCTCGTTGATCCGATGCCGGAACGCGATGGTCAGCAGCAGAGCCGTCGCGTCCATCTCACGCCCGCCGGTCGATCATCTCGACAAACCGTTCGAACAAATAATGACTGTCGGTCGGTCCTGGGCTCGCCTCGGGGTGATACTGCACGCTGAACGCCGGGCGGTCGGTGCAGGCAAGGCCCTCGTTGGTGCCGTCGAACAGCGACACGTGCGACGGCGTGACCGATGCCGGCAACGTGTTCAGATCGACAGCGAAACCGTGGTTCTGCGAAGTGATCTCGACCTTGCCGGTGACCAGATCCCTGACCGGTTGATTGGCGCCGCGGTGGCCGCGGTCGAGCTTGTAGGTCTTCGCGCCCAGAGCCAGCGCCAGCAACTGATGGCCGAGGCAAATCCCGAACACCGGAACGCCCTTCGCCAGCACGCCCTGGATCGCGGGTACCGCGTATACCCCCGTCGCGGCCGGATCTCCGGGGCCGTTCGACAAAAACACGCCGTCGGGCTGATGGCGCAGAATGTCCTCGGCCGTCGCGGTCGCGGGGACCACGGTCACCCGGCACCCGGCGGCGGCGAGGCAGCGCAGGATGTTGCGCTTGGCGCCGTAATCGACCGCGACCACGTGGCGCTTCGGGTCGGTCTGGCGGCTGAACCCCTCGGGCCAGGCCCAGGATGACTCGTCCCAGTCGTAGGATTGGAGACAGGTGACGTCTTTGGCGAGATCCATCCCCTCCAGGCCCGGCCATGCCTCGGCCTGGGCGCGCAACGCCGGCAGGTCGAAGCGGCCGTCGGCGGGGAAGGCCAGCACGCCGGTGGGCGGGCCGCCGTCGCGGATGCGGATGGTCAAGGCGCGAGTGTCCACGCCGCAGACGCCGGCGATGCCGCGGGCGCGGAGCCAGGCGTCGAGGTGTTGAGTCGATCTCCAGTTGGACGGTTCGGTGACGTCCTGCTTCACCACGAGGCCACGCGCGGCGATCGAGGTTGCCTCGATGTCCTGCAGATTGGTGCCGACGTTGCCGATATGGGGGAAAGTGAAGGTGATGATCTGGCCGGCGTAGGACGGGTCGGTCAGCGTCTCCTGATAGCCGGTCATGCCGGTGTTGAAGCAGACCTCTCCGACCGGCGTGGGGGAACCGGTATGGGCGCCGAAGCCGCGGCCCCAGAACACGGCGCCATCGGCGAGGACGAGGGCGGCGTTGGCTCCGGGCGGGATATCGGCGTTGGCGGCGGGGGTTTCGCCGCGTAATTCGTCCATCGGCAGACCCGTGGCGGTGCTGACGGCGGCCCAATGACGGGACGGGACAGCGCCGGCCTGACGCCATTTGCGCACGGCTTCCGTGGACACGCCGGTCAGGCGGGCGGCGGCGTCGGGACCGCCCAGTCGGTCGATGATCTCGTCAATGGATGGCATGGCGGAGACGGTAGCGGAAATTACTTCCGGCGCCAACCGCTCTTGCGAACATGGCGGAAAAGAAATCCGATTGGGTCGTCAGGCGGTCTCAGCGGAGTAAGGCCGTTGTAGGCAGAAAAACCTTTCCCCTAACGTCATCCTCGGGCTCGACCCGAGGATCGGCCGACCCAAACACCTGGTCCGCCTTCCGGCCTCCTTTGCGCGTCGAGAGATCCTCGGATCGAGCCCGAGGATGACGGGGCGAGGTGCCTTATCCTGGTGCCCACGCGGCAAGGTCCTTCCGCATGAAGAACTTCACGTGGCCGGGCGGATAGCCGTCAAGCTGACCGAACACCACGTAGCCGCGCTTCTTGTAGAATTCGGGGGCCTGATAGGAATGGGTCTCCAGCGTCGCCTTCGTGGCGCCGCGTTGCATGGCCAGCGTTTCGGCGGCGTCCATCAGTCGTGTGCCCTGGCCACGGCCACGCAACGGCTCCGAGACCCAAAGAATTTTCACGTGCAGCCAGCCGCCCCAGATCAGGCCGGTGAGGCCGCCCAACCATTCGCCGTGATCGTTCTTCAGAAAATAGCCAACCGGATGCCAGGTGCTGATGCCGGTTTTCGCCAGATTGACGTTGATCACGTTGTCGGAGACGAACCGGTCCAGTGCCTCGTTCGGCAACGGATCGAAGATCAGGTGTAATTCCTCCACCGTTTTCCCCCCCAAAGGATGCGCCCGTGCGCATACCACCGTTCCGCGCTTCAAGGGTAACGAGGAACGGTCCGGTTGAGACGGATGGGATTCGCCCGTAGATGGCGGCGGACCGCGGCGAACCGCGGCACGAACGCGCGGTGTGGCCGGCCGGTCACCCGCGCGGCTGTTGGGCAGCGATTGGAAGGGAACGTCGTATGACTCGATTTGGACGCCGCGGCCTGCTGAGGGGCGGCGCCGCGTTCGGCGCTTCGTTGGCCGCCCCCGCGATTGCCGCGAGCGAGCGGGAGCGTGTGCTGAAATTCATGCCGCAGGTCGATCTGGTCACGCTCGACCCGCATTACAGCATGACCAACGTCACCCGGAACCACGGCGGCCTGGTGTTCGATCAGCTTTACGGCACCGACGGCGCCTTCCGCGCGCAGCCGCAGATGGCCGAGGGCCACACGGTCGAGGACGGCGGCAAAACCTGGCGGATCCGGCTGCGCGACGGATTGCGGTTCCACGATGGGGAGCCGGTGTTGGCGAAAGACTGCGCCGCCAGCATCCGCCGCTGGGGCCGGCGCGATGTGCTCGGCGCGGAGTTGTTACGCATCAGCGATGAGATATCCGCGGCGGACGACCGCACGATCCTGTTTCGCTTCAAAACGCCCTTCCCAAAACTCCCCGAGGCACTGGGCAAGCCCGGCGCCTTCATGCCCGCCATCATGCCCGAGCGGCTGGCGCTGACCGATGCGTTTAAACAAGTCCCGGAGATCGTCGGCAGCGGGCCATTTCGTTACGTCGCCGCCGAGCGGCTGCAAGGCGTGCGTAACGTCTACGCTCGTTTCGAGGGCTATGTGCCGCGGCCGAACGGCGCGCCCGATCGCGGCGCCGGGCCGAAAATCGTGCATTTCGAACGAGTCGAGTGGACCACCATGCCGGATCAGGGCATCGCCCTCGCCGCGTTGCAAACGGGTGAGCAGGACTGGTGGGAATTCGCCTCCCAGGATTTGTTGCCGGTGATCCGCCGCGATCCGAACCTTCGAGGTGAGGTACTGGAGACCGAGGGCAATTACATCATGGTGCGGTTCAACCATCTGCAACCGCCGTTCAATCGGGTGGAGATGCGGCAGGTCATTCTCCGGGCACTCAATCAGGAGGATTTTGTCAACGCGGTTGGCGGCGGCGATCCGGCGTTGATGCGGCCCGGCGCCGGGTTTTATCCGCCGGGCATGCCCGACGCCACGGACGCCGGGTTAGACACGATCCGGCCGCGTTACAGTGACGCGGAGGCGCGGGCGGCGTTGAAGGCCGCGGGATATGGCGGCGAAAAGATCGTGCAGATTTCGCCCGCCGATTATCCCAACGTGCGCGCGGCGAACGAGGTGCTGGCCGACATGTTGCAGCGCATCGGCATCAATCTGGATTATGTGAGCACCGATTGGTCGTCGATGACGCAGCGGGTGATCAAGAAAGACCCGCCCGAGGCCGGGGGCTGGAACATCCACATGCTGAACGTGCCGTGTCTGTCGGTCGCCTCGCCGCTGGTCAATTCGCGGCTGCGCGGCACGGCGGCGGAGGAATCCGGCTGGTACAGCAGCCCGCGGTATGAGGAATTGCGCGGGCAATGGATGCTGACCGACTCGATGGAAGACCGGCGGCGGCTTGCCGCGGCCTTGCAGCGCGAATGCGTGGCGACGGTGCCCTTGGTGCCGGCGGGCGTGACGTTGCAGCCCGCCGCGTGGCGCGCCGATCTGGAGGGCGTGCTGGCGGGCGTGCCGAAATTCTGGAATGTGCGGCGGCGGGCATAAATACGCATCCTGGACGCCCATCGAGCGGTCCGATCATCCTCCTCCACCCCCCGATGGTGTTGGCCGTTTAGGTTTTCGCCGTTCCCCAGCCGCCATAACTGTCCGCCAGTCTGAGACCGGCATTGGTTAGCGAGGCGACAAACTCCGCGATTTCACTGATCGCGTGCGCGGTGTGGTTTGGCAGCCCAAAGGAATGCCAGCCACTGGCGTGAGCGCGGGGTTCGGGTCCGATGAACTCAGGCTTCTGCCTCGCGGCCCTGGCCGATGCTTGGCTAACGACAAACCTTGGATTGTCCCCTGTGGTGAACTTAACGGACAAAACGAAACGTTCCCGCGGGAAACCCGACAGCGCGATGGCCGGGAAGCTCAACTGCTCCGTCCCCGCCAATGGCCCTGCCCGGACGTTGGAACGAGACCGCCGCTTTTTGGTGTTCGCAGTGGCTGAACTCGCGGGAGATTTTCTTACGGACATTGGGTGTTCCTTTGGTTGCTATCCTTGCATGGGCCGGCCAACGGACCGGCTGATTGTTCCGGGTCACGCCGCGTCCCGCCGTTTTCGGCGCCTTCCGACGTCGATGGTTCGGCGTTGGGCCGGCCGCGCGGCATGGAGTACTCTGTTCGCTTTGGCGGCATGGCTCCAGATTTCGACAACCACGTCCTCGCGCGTCTTTTCCACGTTGCCCACGGCTATCATCGGCGCCTGGAGGAAATCGTTCGCGGCGATATTCACGGCGTAAGTCGTCGGAATCAGTATCAGCATTTTCGCCAGAATCGAGGTGAGTTCCAGTCCCATGATAAAGAACTCGAACAGCGTAAGTACCCATTTGGTCGAGGGTTGTAACATGAGGCGATAGAGCGCGGCGAAGCGGGCGAGCGGACCTTGATCTTCGGTGGCATAGTTCTCGCTGTCCCTGACGGCAGCTAAAATCGCCGCTTCCTTGCTGGCCTCCAGTTCCAGAAGTTTTTTCTGGGCCGCGTTGAGGCTGGCTTCGGTGCTGGCCTCTCGCGACACAAGGTCAGTCCGCTGTGCATCGGCCCGTTGTCTGGCGTCACGATCCTCGTTCGCCTTCGCGACCCGCAACTGAACGACCTGCTGCCGACTGGCGTCTATTTGCCGGCCGATTTCCTCGGCTCGCGAAGAAGCAAGTTTCGCTTCTTCAAGGCGGGCTTTGTACCAATCTCCGGGTCCCTTCAGCCCACTCTCGGATGTATTGTCATGCAGTCCCCTCAATTCGTGGATGGACATCCGCGTGAACCGTAGCGCGTTTTCCTCCTCAGCGGCCTTGGCGGTCTCCAGGCGGGACAATTTTTCGACAGCGGATTTCAGTTCCGGTTCTTCCGCGGTTTGGTCGAGATTCGGCATGCTCTGGAGCGCGTTCCTGACTCCAGTCAGGCCGTGTGACACGCTGGTGACAAAGGCGCGCTGGTTCGCGATGGTCTCCTCTGCCCGTTGCCGTTCCATTATGACGATCGGAGCATTATCCCTCAGGTTCTGCTTGTGGATCTCCGCCAGGATGTCCGGGGCGAAAAGCCAGTTCATCAGCAGCATCGCGATCAATCTGGCGACGGAGTACGAGATACCCACTCGCGAGACGAAGTACATAACCGCGGTAAACGCGCGTTTGACACCGCCTCCGAACTTCGACCCGACGGAACGCAAGGCGCCCAGGCCGTGCAGCGCCCAGGTCGCGCGGATCATCAGGACGTCGACACCGATCAGCAAACTCGCGATCACGAGCGAGACCGCGACGCAAAAGACCATCGCCTCCTGGCTGAAGGGGAACAGGACCGACAGGCCCATGGATATCGCGATGACGAGGAATAGCCAGTTCACGATCGTGAGGATCGCCTGAGTTTTCGCGAATGTCTGATCGCGNNCGCGGGGGGCATGCGCGGATTTCCACCGGATCGACGCCAGCGATATGATACAGGCAGTCGGAGACTCGGTCGTGTTCGCCGGGCCGCTCGCGCGTGAACACGCTGTGCAGTAATCGAGCAACGATCCGGAAAAGCCAGAACATTGTACTCCTCCTGTTTTTTTGGAGGAAGCGCCATAGGACTATCTGCCAGGGCGTTTCCCCACGCTCGCGGCTGGACGTTCGAATCGGTTGCCGGAGTGTGCCGCGAGTAATCCATTGCATCGGCGTAAACGCAAGAGACTTTGTTCTCCTGATTTTCCAACGAGGGTTTCAACGGCGTAAGACTTTCCATTAATCATAATGGGATAAAATTCGGATATTTGTGTTTGTCAGGATTTCCAAGCAAGGTAATTCCGGATATCCGCGATATCCGCGATATCCGCACAGCAACGATGGGCGCCATCGGGGGTTCAGCAGAGAAACGAGAGGGATGAATGGCGAGGAGGCCTATTCAGGGACAAGCGGAGCGGCAAACGTTTGATTTTGGTGACAACAAAAAGGTTGAGCTGACCCACGGCGAGCTTTGCGAACTGGTACGGCGGATGAGTGGACTCTTCCGTTTGATGCCACCGAAAGCGCCTTCACGAAAGGCATGGTTTTATGATCAGGAGAAAAAACTGAGCATACAACTGGAGCAAAGCCGGCGCGATACCCTTATGTACAAGCCGGTAAAGCAGCTTATCTCGCAGGAAATCACACTTCCGCGGTCGATGGTATCGGAAAAAGCGGCGGGAATCACGGATAGCGAATGGCAATCGCTGATAGGAGCTGTCAAATCCGCCGTCGAACGACCGCTGGGAACAGCGGAGGCCGCCCCTGGTCCAGATGACCTGAGCGGCGTGTCCGGGAAGGCCACAGGGCGACTTTCCGCGTTTGCCAGGATGCTTGACCTTCCCTCGGGAAGCCAAAGCGGGCTTGCTCAGCTGGCGGGCGAATATCTGATATTCCGTCCCCTTATCTTCAGGCGGGGTGTCGTCGTTTCGCATATGACAGTGGCGGCCGGAACAACCGCCAGCCAGCCGGCCACGTTCACAACCAACGGCCCACGAGGTGGCCTGGCCACGGATGCCGCCGTCGTGGATGGAGTCCTTTATGAGACAAATGACTGCATCTTCTGTATCGGAAAAGTGCGCGGCAGTCCGGAAATCCGGTCTACCTTACTCCGGCGCAACGCACGCAACGGCACGCGTGATGGTCCGGACGATTTGATTGGCATTCGCGTTGGACTCGGACGAGCCGGAAACCAACCGCAAGCTTACCGAACCTGGTGCACGAGACTGGATAGCCCCGCGTCGGAGATCGACTGGCCGTCCATGATCGGCGAATACGACTGGGAGAGGTTTCGCGGCAACGCGATGTTCCAGCAAATCAACCGATTTGATTTTATCGCCCGGTGGCTGGAAACATCCAAGCATATAACCCTCTACGACCCGGAAGACCCGGTCTCCTGGGATGGCCGCGTCCCCCCAGGGCAGCCGCGCGAGAAAACACAGGAGAACCGTCGGGTCGAAGCAGGCTGTCCACGCATCCCCCGGCCCAAGACGCTGGCAGGTCAGCGTAACCCTGAGGGAGTCTGGAAGCCGACGGTCAGCGGTCCTAAAACTGCTGGCCCAGGCATGTCCTCAGAATGCAGCGACGCTCCCATGGCGCGGCCATCGCGGGCGTCTTATATGCCAGAACATGGACACATACTCCGTGGAGACCGATCCCGCCGGCGGCTACCAGGTGCGGATCACCGAGCCAGACGGCGACAACCGGCGCGTCATGACCGGCTTCCCAACTCGCCACGAGGCCCAGAGCTGGATCGACGCGCAAACCCAGATCGTGATGCGAACCGACATCGCCTCCGACGGCGCCTGACGCGGCGGCAACTTCCAGCGGGGGCCGGGGCCAAAGCAACGGCGGCGCCCTGGGCCGAGGCAACACGGATGCCGCGCCAGCCGAACGAACGCGCGGAAATTAGCACCAGGTTAACCCGGTCGGATCAGTCTCACCGGCGAAGTGCCCGATGAGCCCTCCGCGTGACCCTGAAAGCTCTGTTCGCGATCCCGATCGTGGTGATCCTGCTGGTGACGCTGTCGCTGGCCGGGATGATCGTGAGCCGGGAGTGGTCCGGCCACGCCAGCGGCGCGGTCGCCATCGCCGCCACCAGCCTCGCGGACGCGCTGACCCGGTTACAGGAACGGCTGCGCCAGGAACGCACCATCACCTTGAAGGCGTTCCAGGCGATTTATCCCTTGCCGGGCACAATCCGCGAAGAACTGGGCAGCGCCAGGGCCGGGTCGGACAGCGACATCGCCACATTGCTCGAGACCGCGCGCCAGGCCGCCGGCGACCCGTCGATCATCCCGGAAGCCTTTCTGCGTGAGGTCCAGGCCAGTCTGGTCATCGCGCGGGAGCAATCCGACCGTCTGTTGAGCGTCGATCGGCCGCGGCGGACCCACGCGGCACTCGCCGCCGCCCTGTCACGCAGGCTCGGCCCGTCGCTGTTCGGTCCGTCCCTGTCACGCGCCGCGCTCGGCGCGATCGAAGCCGAGCCGGAACTGGCCGGGATCGTCGGAGTGGCGAGGGTCGGCAGGGAACTCCGCGAGGAGTTGGTCACGATCTCCTCGATCATGCTGCCCCGGATTATCGCGCTGGAACCGCCGACCGAGGCCGACCTGGGCCGGGTTCGCACCCTGCTGGCGCAGGCGGACGTGACGACCCGGATGATGGAGGACACGTTGCGTCTGGCGAATCCCTCGGAAAAGTTGCGCGCGTTGGTGCTGCGCGCGAGGGCGGCGCGGGAGGCGACCATTCAATGGCAATTGGACACGATGATCGACGCCAACCAGCCGGATGGCCTGGCGGACCGCCCGATCGTCTGGTTGTCCTGGCCGATCGAGTACTGGGCTGACAGGGTGAACGAACTGCGCATCGCCCTCATCCGGGAAAGCGCCGTGCGCGCGCGGCTCGAGCAAGCGTCGCGCACCAGGCGCCTCGACCTCGCGATGATGGCGGTGGGCGCCGTCGCGCTGATCATTCTGTCCGCCCTCATCATCCTGCAACGCCGCGTCGTCGGTCCCCTCGCGCAACTGGGCTTCGCCATCACGCGGATCGCGGATGGCGACCGAAGGCGGGCGTTCGTCACCCAATCGACCACAAGAGAGATCGCCGCGATGGTGACGGCGGTCGAAACCTTGCGCCAGGCGGCGCTGATCGCCGACGCGACCTCGACGCGGCAGCGGGAAGCGGCGGACCGCCGGCTGCTGGTGCTGCGGGAAGTACTGGGCATCGTGGGCGCGGTGTATGAGCCGTCGCACGCCCTGGAACGGGATGTCGCGAAGCTGTCGGCGGCGATCGACGCGACGATCGCTTTGTTGAGCAAACCGCCGCGAGAGTTGCCGCCGACCTTGGCGGCCGCCGCGCGGGCGGTGCGCGCCGGGTCGCGAGAAATCCAGGCGGCGGCGCGCGACCTCGACGCAGCCATCGCGGCGGTGCGTGAGGCGGAAGACGATGCGTTGCCGGAAACGGAGATCGTGGCACGCATCCTGCGCGTCCGGGCGCATATCGATCGCCGCGACGCTCTGGTGCGCGCGTTCGTGCAACCCTGTCTGCTGGCGTTGCGGGATATCGCCCCGGCGGCGGACGACCCCCAGGCGCGGATGCTGCGCGATCTGATCGGCGATCAGTTCGAACTGATCGAAACGACGGTGGGAACGATGGCCTCGATGCTGGCGGCCGTGACAAGGGCCGCGGCGATCGTGCGGGAGTTGCCGTTGGAGGCGGCGCCGCTGGCGGCGTGAGGGGGATGCGACGTCCCGGAGTCGGGGGGCTTTGCGCGATTCGTTAAGACACGTGGCGCATGACTTGTCGCCCCGCTCCAATAAGGGACGATGCTTTCAGGGCCGGACACGCCGGTTCCTTGACAAACTACGGATAATCAGTATCTGATGGCCGATGAATTTGAATGGGACGACGCGAAAGCCGCCAGCAACTGGCTCAAACACGGCGTGCGGTTCGCGGCTGCGCGGGACGCTTTCAACGATCCATTTTCGGTCGAATGGGTCGATGCGGACCAAAATACTGGCGAGCGGCGCCTCTCCATGGTCGCCATGGTGGACAGCCGGCTGCTGTTTATCGCGTTCACAATGAGAGATGACCGCATTCGCATCATCTCGGCCCGAAAGCCGAACCCCATGAACGACGCAAATACCACGCCCAAAGCAGATAAGCATGATTGGAGTCGGCTGGATGCGATGACCGAAGCCGAGGTTCATGCCGCGGCGCTGTCGGACCCCAACGCGCAACCGCTGACGGACGCGGATTTCGCCCGCATGAAACAGGTGCCGCGAGCCAAATCGCTGCGCCGGGCGCTGTGCCTGACGCAAGAGGAATTCGCGGCGCGGTTCCGCGTTCCGCTCGGCACGCTGCGCGATTGGGAGCAGGGGCGGACCGAGCCCGATCAACCGGCGCGCGCGTATTTGAAAGTGATCGCGTTCGACGCCGAGCTGGTGCGACGGGCGTTGGAGTATGTGCCGGGCGATTCGCGATAATGGGTAGTTTGATTCTGAAGCGATACTAACCCGCCTTTCGCGCTCGCCGTTGTCTCCCTGGGCGAGCGCGATCATAATGCCCACCCCCCGCACAAAGCCCCCGGAGCCAGCCCCATGAGCCTGCGCGAACAGTTCACGGATCAGCTCAAGCTCTCGATGAAAGCCGGCGACGCGGCGCGCACCTCAACGCTGCGCATGATCCTGGCGAAGCTGAAGGACACCGACATCGCCGCCCGCCCCAAGGGCATCGATCAGGTCCCGGACGACGAAGTGCTGTCGATGCTGCGCGGCATGGTCAAATCCCGCCGCGAGTCGGTGGTGCTGTACCAGCAGGGCAACCGGCCGGAACTCGCCGCCAAGGAAGACGCCGAAATCGCGTTGATCGAGGCGTTCCTGCCGACGCGGTTGGACGACGCGGCGACCGAGGCGGCGGTGGGCGAGGCGATCGCGGAAACCGGGGCCGCCAGCATCAAGGACATGGGCAAGGTGATGGCCGCCTTGCGCGCCAAACACGCCGCGGCCCTGGACATGGGCCGCGCGGGTGCGATCGTGAAAGCTCGGCTGTCGGCCGCCTGATGGCGCTGCCGCCCCAGTTCCTCGACGAGTTGCGCGCGCGCACGCCATTGCCGGCGGTGATCGGACGGCGGGTGCGGCTGGCGCGCTCCGGCCGGCAATGGAAGGGCTGCTGTCCGTTCCACGGCGAGAAGACGCCGAGTTTTTACGTCTACGACGACCACTACCATTGCTTCGGCTGCGGCAAGCATGGCGACGCGATCGCCTTCGTGATGGACAGTCAGGGCGCCACGTTCCCGGAAGCGGTCGAGCAACTCGCCGCCGAAGCGGGGATGCAGGTGCCGAAACCAACGCCCGAAGCGGCGGAGGCGGAAAAGCAGCGGATGGATCTGGTGGGCGTGCTGGACGCCGCCGCCACCAGCTACCAGCGGCGGCTGTATCTGCCGGAGGGCAAAGAGGCGCGCGATTACCTGACTCGCCGCGGCCTGTCGGAGGAGACGATCCGGCGCTACGGCCTCGGCTGGTCCGGCGAGGGGCGTGGCGCGATCGCGGCGGACCTGGCGCGGGAGGGTGTCACCCAGGACCAGTTGGTCGATTCCGGGCTGATGCGTCGCGATGATGAAACCGGTCGCGTGTACGACTTGTTTTTCAATCGCGTCATGTTCCCGATCCGGGACCGGCGCGGGCGAACCATCAGCTTCGGCGGCCGCGTCATGGACAAGCCTGCCCTCGCGAAAGCGGGGGGCCAGCCGAAATACGTGAACGGGCCGGAGACCGCGCTGTTTTCCAAGCGGCGCAACCTCTACGGCCTCGATCTGGCGCGGGAGGCGGTGCGGCGTGGTGGCATGCTGGTCGTGGTCGAGGGCTACATGGACGTGATCGCCCTGGGCCAGGCCGGCTTCGACGCGGCGGTGGCGCCTTTGGGCACCGCGCTGACCGACGAACAATTGACCGAACTCTGGCGCCTGTCCCCGGCCCCGGTGCTGTGCTTCGACGGCGACGCGGCGGGCGCTCGGGCGGCGGCGCGGGCGGCGGAACTGGCTCTGCCGATGCTGGCGCCGGAGCGGACGTTGCGCCTGATCGCTCTGCCGGCCGGAGAGGACCCGGACAGCCTGGTGCGGGCTCAGGGCGCGCGCGCGTTTCAGGGGATGCTGGATGCCGCCCGGCCGCTGAGCGAATGCCTGTTCGATCTGCTGCGCGAGGGCATGGGCGATACCAGCCCGGAGCAACGGGCGGCGTTGCGCACGCGGCTGGAGGAGGCGGCGAAGCGCATTCCCGACAAGGCGCTTGCGGGTGAATACCGGAGCGTGCTGCTGGACCGGTTTTTCGCCAGCCGGCGGCGGGATCACGGCGGTTCCCGGATGGCCAACCGGCCGGGATTCTCCCGGGGGGCGGGCAATCAGCCGGCGCCGGTGCGGACCGGCCCGCGGCCATCCATCGACGCCGTAACGATCGCGGCGGAACGGGCCCGCATCCTGACCGCGATCCTGCTGCGCCACCCGCGCATTCTTCACGATGTCGAGCATGCGTACGCGGGACTGGAGCTTGAACCGCCTCTGGCACAACTCCGCGATGCGATCGCGGAGTGGGCTTTAAACACTGAAGTCCTTGACTCTCAGGCTCTGATGGACCACCTGGACGGTTTCGGGTTGTCCTCTGAAGTCGAGCGAATTCTGGCCGGGACACCAGTCCCGTTGCCAGCATGCGCGTCTTCGGCGGCCATGCCGGCGGAGGCGGAGGAGGGATGGTGGCACATCTTCGGGTTCCTGAACGTCGACCGCCTGAGCGAAGAGGTCAATCTGGCGCGCCAGGACGCCGCGCGCGGCCTGACCGGCGAAACCGAACGGAGACTGGTCGCTTTGATGTCCGCCCTCAACAAGGTTCGTACGGGTGAACCCGACGGCGCGGGTCTCGCGGCCTGACATGATTTTTTATCCCGGCGCGGGACGCGTCAGACATCCATGCGGCGCACGCCGCGCGAACCATACAGGCGGCGAACGCCGCGCCTATTCCCCGCACGGCTTCGGCCGTGATCTATCCGTTCTGGGAGACTGCTGACCGATGGCTACGAAAACAATCGTCGCGGGCGACACCGCGACCGCGGAACAGGATGCCGAAACCAACCTGCTCGACGTGCAGACCGCCGCCGTGAAGCGGCTCGTCGCCAAGGGCAAGGAGCGCGGCTACATCACCTTTGACGAACTGAACACCATCCTGCCGCCGGATCAGAACAGCTCCGAACAGATCGAGGACCTGATGGCCTCGCTGTCCGAAATGGGCATCCAGGTGGTCGAGAGCGAAGAACAGGAAGATGGTGA
>PLSZ01000582.1 GCA_003164305.1 Acetobacteraceae bacterium | reverse complement strand
CATCAGCGCCGTGGCGTTGTCATACGTGGTGTCGGGACCGCCATACAACAGGTTGGCGCCGCCGCCGCCAATCAGAAGATTGGTGCCCCCACCGCCGATGACGGTGTTACCGCCGTCACCGCCTTCGATCACGTCGTCGCCGGTGCCTCCGACCACCAGATTGCCGCCGCCGAGGGCGCTGATGACGGACGGACCCGCCGCCGGATTGTTGCTGGTATTGCCGCCGAAGACGGTATTGTCGGCGCCGGGGACACTGATGACGTCGGAACCGTCACTGCCATAGATCAGGTTATGGCCCAGACCGCCGCCGGTGATGCTGTCGCCGGCGCCGGTGCCGGGAACGCTCTGGCCACCGCCGTAAATCGTATCGGACCCGGTGCCGCCCTGGATCTGGGCCGTGCCGTCGCCGCCTTCGATCAGATCGTCGCCGCCGCCGGCGATGATCGTGTCGTTGCCCGCCTGCGTGCCGGTGCCCCCGATGATCGTTTCGTTGATCGGGGTTTTGCCGTCCAACTCCATCAGCGCGCTGTGCACGTTCAGCGTATTCGTTCCGGTGCCGAGTGTCGCCGAGATGCCGGTGACCGGGTTGGTGGCGCTGCCGAACTCCTCATTACCGCCGTCGCTGGCGGTCACGATGATTTCACCAGGCCCAGCCTGGGTTATGGAGAAATCGTCGTCGCCTTCCGCGGTGGGGCCTTTAACGTAGCTGTAGCCGGCGGGAGGCGATGTTCCGGTGTATATTTGATCGGAGCCGTTCACATAAACATCGCGATCCGCGTAAAGCGGTCCCGTGTAAAGCGTGACGAGGCCGGACGCTGATTCGGTGCCCAGAGGTTCCACCGCGTCGAAGCAATTGATGCCCGTGGTCCAGTCGAACAGCGTGGTGCTGAACAGCGTGGTGTCCAGGTTCACCACCCCGAACAACTGCACGTCGGCGACCAGTTGGAACCCGACCGAGCCGTCCAGGTTGAAGGCGCAAAGCGGACTGTTGAACTCGGAGAACCAGCCCTCCAGTTCGCTCAGGCGGGTTTTGTTGTCGTTGTTGTTCGCCTTGTCATAAGCGGCGACGGTCTGGCCGGAGCCTGGCGGCGTGTAGTTCGGCGGCGCGGTGTCCTTCAACGACACGCCGAGACTCAAGGAAATGCCACCGGCGATCCCCGCGCTGGCGACATCGGCGATGCCGATATCGGGCCCCACGCTCAGCGCGCCGGTAATCCCGATATATGTCGCCGGTTCCGTGTCGCCGAGCGCGTCCATGGTCGGCGTGTCGTCGATATAAAAACCGTCCGCGATATCGGTGGCGATCACCCCCGCGGTGACCGCCGGTCCGCCCGTCGCCGCGGCCTTGATCGCCGTTTCAAGTTCGGAAAGACCATAACTGTCGTAACCCGCGGCCAGGCGCAAATCGATACTGATGGAACCGGTCAGCAAAGCGTTGATCGGCGGGTCGTCCCATAACGGAATTTCGGTCGATGCGTCCGCCGTGACCGACAATTCGGGGGCCTGCACCTTGACCAACGTGACCTGCTGGCCGAACAGCAACCCCAGCAGCATCTTCGGGTTGTCGAGGATGGGGAAACTGATCGAACCATCGCCGACGCTGGAACTGAAGTCGGAAAAATCCGGCGACTCCTGATCCGCCTGGCTGTCGATCGCGCTTTGCGAATTGAAGTTGAGATCGCCGTCGTTCTCCAGATCGCCGAGGAACTGGTTATAGCCGTCGCTGCTGCTGGTATCGGGAACCGCGTCGCCGCCGCTGCCGGGCGTCTGGCGAAGATCGAACGAATTGAAGTCGAAACTACCGAAATTGATCGTCAACGCACCACTGCTGTTACTGAAATCGCCCACGAAATCGACGATCGACTGGGCGAACTGAAAATACTCGCTGACGTTCTGCTCATCGCCGCCGAAAATCTGCACCGCGAAATCCAGCAGACTTTCGTTGTCGAGCATCTCATACGGCGTGGTCAGGAAATTCAACACCGGCTCGATCGGTTTCAGAACCGAGGCGATCGGCCCGATAATGTTCGCCAGGTAATTGCTGACGAATTCGCCAAAGTTAAGTTGAATGTCGTTGAGCGACACATCCGGCGCGCTGGTCGCGTCGAGATTGTCGCCGTTGAAGGTCCACGCCCCGGTCGCGCTCGCCGCGCCCACGACCAACTGCGCGGTGAAACTGGGGTACTGCGCGTCGATCACGCCGGCGCTGCTGAAGTCGAAGCCCAACGCCAGGTCCAGATCGACCGAGGCGCTGCCGGAGAACGACGCGGTGACGCCCGGCGTATCGCCACTTCCAAGGTCGCTCAGGGAAATCGTCTGCGTGCCACCAGTGAAGCCGGCGGTGAATGTCAGATCGATCTGGGTCGGCAACGCATTCATGCCGGGATTGTCCGGGTCGGGCGACCCCGGCGTCGGCTGTGTCGCCACCACGGCGAGGAAGCCAAGCTGCGCGGTCAGTTGCGCTCCGGGGGAAAGTTCGGCGCTGAGCGTCACCGTCAGATCGTCGCCAGTCCCCGGCGTCATGATGTAAATATCGGCGTTGCCGGAACTGCGTTCGATGCCGAAATCCAGCGCCAGAGCCCACGTCTCAGTGAGCGCGATCGACCCGCTCTCGACCGACAAGCCCAGACCCGGCAGGCCGAGGTCGCCGGTGATCGGCACCGTCTGCTGATAATCGCCGCCCAGTTTCAGAATGAACTGAACGTTCTGCAGGGTCTGTCCGCTCGGCGCGTTGCCGCCGTTATAGACGGTGAAACTGGTGGCTCCCGTCGTTTCGAACTCGATCTCAACGTCTCTCAGCGTGGCCTGGGCTTCGCCGCTGCCTGGCTGCAGAATGTTCAGGCCGCCGGGACCGAGCGCCTTGAACAAGGCCTGCTGAATCGGGCCGATTTCCGCCGCCGGGCCCATGCCGTCGAGCGCGGATTCAAGCTGGGTGAGGAAGTTCGACGCCGACGACAGCGCGTTGCCGACCAAGGGCAGATCCGAACTGAGCAGGCCTCCACTCAACAGCGAGCCCAACTGGCCGATGTAAGTGTTCAACGTGTCGATCAGGCCCTGGTCGTTGCCCAGAAGATCGATGCTGGAAAAGATCGACGACAGATCCGGGGCCGAGAAGACCACGTCGTTCGCCAGATTTCCTGGGTTTTGCAAGGCGTCGTTCACGAAATCGCCGAGATTGGCGATCTTCAAACTCAGCGTGCCGAGTGAATTGCTCGCCAGCGGGCCGGCGACCGGCAGATTGACGGTGACCTGCCCGTTGATCGTCGTGGTGACCGGCGTGCCGCCACCGAACCAGCCCAGATCATCATTGAGGAAATTCGCGATGTTGTAGCGCGCCTGCGCATTGCTGAGGCCAACGTCGAACGTCGCCGGCGCCGCGGTGTTGCCCTCGGCGCTGATCGCCAGCGAGCCATCGGAAATGAACAGTCCCAACGGCCCGAGCGCCAGGGTGGAACTCAGGTTCGTCGCGCTGACCAGCAACCCGAAATCCAGCGACGTGGCGCTGCCGAGGTCGAACACCGGGCTGGTCGGCGTCGTCAGGTCGATGTCGAGCACCAGGTTGAAGCTGGCACTCGGCTTCACCGTGACGCTGCCGCCGGTGAAGTCGCTGACGCCAGGCAGGTTCGGCTGCGCCGGCAGGCCCAAAGCGGTCAGGTCGAAATTCAACGGCAGGGTGGCGGACGGCAGGCTCGGGGTAAAATCCAGGTCGATGGCGAGAACGCCGCCGGACAATGTAAAGGTGACGTAGTTGCCGGTGGTGGACAGGCCGAACGCCTGACCGATCGCCGTGTCCAATTGCGTCTGCAACTGGTCCAGCGTGAAATCGCCGACCGCCTGCAGATCGTTGCCAAAGGTGGTGAACCCTCCGGTGATGCCGAGCACCTTGCCAAGCGAAACGTTGAGCAAGGGGATCGGCTGGCTGAGCAGGCCGTTCGACGAAAATCCGCTGATGAACTCTCCCAGTTGCGCGATCGCGGCCTGCACGGTGGCGAAACTGAAGCCCTGCAGGTTGGTCAGGCCTTCCAGGTCGCCGCCGCCCGCGGTCCACGATGTCGGGTCGAAAATGTCCGGCGAACTCAAGGTGACCGCGGCGCTGGCGTTCAGGCCCAGAGACGTCGCCAATGGACCCGTCACCGAAACCGGCAACTTCAAAGACGCCGTTCCGGTCAAGGTCGGTCCGTCCGGGAAATAATTCGCGATGGCGGTGGGATTGGCGAGCAAACTGGACAACGTCACGCCGTCGCCGTCCATCGCCAGGGAAACCCCGGCGTCGATCGACGCCGTCGCCGGTCCAAGATCGATCTGCACGATGCCGAATTGCGCCGTGGCGTTGATGGTGCCGCTCAGATCCAGCGAACCGCCGAGCGAAAGCTGGGTCAGGCTCACCTGATTGGCGAAACTCTGGGAGCCGGTCAGGGTCTCCATCGGCGCGGCGCTGACGTCGTTGGCGCCGATCCCAAGCTGGTTGCCGGTGGCGGCGCTCAGCACGATCGAGGACGTCGAACCCGTCGTCGAAAAGATCAAATGCAACGTATTGGGATCGACTGAAACCGTCAGGCCCGGCAGGCCCGCTCCCGCGAGATAATTATTCACCGCGGCCAACGCGGCGGTGACGTCGTCGGCCAAATTCTGCGCGGTCGTGTTCGTCGAAACCGCCGGCACGGTCACGTTGAATGTCGGCCCGCCGTCCACGGCGATCGAGAAACTTTGCGCCTGCGTTAAATTGAAATTGGTCGGAACCGGGCCGCCCGACGCCTCGACCGAAACCGCGGGCGCGCCGGCCGCCACCGATTGCATCGCCGCCAGACCAAGGCCGGTCTGGCCCGAGGCGGGGGCGGCGATCGTCAGCGTGCTGCCCTCGCCGGAGATCGCGAAGGACAGCACCCCGCCGCTGGTCAGGCTGACCACGATCGGTGGGCGATCCGCCGCCGTCAGCGTCGCGTTCAACGGGTTCAGCGCGGACTGAACCCGGGTCAGCAAATCCGACCGGTCGCCGTTGCCGGAGGTGGACGCCGCCGTGATAGTGAGTGTGCTCGGCGCGCCGCCATCCGCGGCCACGGTGAACGATGCATCGGCGGTCAGCTTGCCGCTCTCTGGCAGAGGCGCGGCGCCGGACAATGTCGCCGTCGGGGTCGCGGCGGGAGCCAAACCCAGGCCGTAGACGGCGGGATCTTCGGGCGCCGCGCTGACGGACAGCGACGTGAACGCGCCCGAGGCCAGGGTCAGCACCAACGCGTTGCCGCCGGAGATCGAAGTGGTGCTGGCGGTGACCAAATTGGCGTCGAGGCCGGCTGCCTCCAAAGCGGTGCGCAGCGCGTCGTTCACGTCGGTCACCAGATCGGTGTCCGTCGTGTTGCTTTGAGTCGAGGCCGCGCTGACCGTCACCGGCACCACCGTCGGCGAGCCGCTTTGTCCCGCCAGCATCAGGGTAAAGTGCGCGTCGGCGCCGGCCGGCAGCATGCCCGTCGAGGGCAGCGCCGCGCCACCCTGGAGCCGCACCGATGTCGCCGCCAGATCGAAGCCGAAGGCGACCGCCACGGTTCCCGTGCCGCCGATCGACAGCGATGCCGAGGCCGACGCGACGTTGGACAGATCTCCCAGAATCGTTCCCGACGCCCCGGTCAGGTTATAGTCGAACGTTACTGGCGTGGCGGCAAACGTCTCCGCCAGGTTGAAGCCGATCTCCAGTTCTCCGCTGTCGGAATCGTAAGTGTCGGTGATGCCGGACAGACCGGTCAGACCGCTGAGGTCGGAGATGAATTGTTGCAGGTTGGTAAAGTCCGCGCCGCCGCCGGCATTGCTCAACAGCGAGGTCACGTCGCTGGCGAAGTCGGTGCCGAACGCGGCGGCCTGGCCCACGGTCAGGTTGGTCAGCGGAATGGGCGTGGCCAGCAGGCTGGAGCCGCCGATCTCGCTCAACGTGGAGCCGATCGATTGCAACGAGCCCAAAAGGTCGGCCGGAGTCAGATTGGCGAACGCATCGAAATTCGTCGCGTTGGCCCCGGTGATCGTGATTGTCGGCGCCGTGCCGCTGAGCGGATCGGCGGTTACCACGATCGTCGCCGCGTCGCCCGACAGATCGCCGAACGTCGCGGTCAACGGCAACATCGCTGTCAAGGTCGAGGTTTTTACGACAACGTCGAGCAAACTCGCCGCTGTCGTGCCGGCGATCTGAGTCAGCGTCAGTGGGGTGGTGCCGCTGGCGCCGGCGAACGACGCGCTGGCCTCGGCGTTCAGCGTCAGCGAACCGCCGGTCACCTTCGCGCCGAGTATCCCGATGCTGGCGCCGAACGTGAGGTTGCTCGCGCTGACGCTGATCGACCCGTCCAGTTGGTTCAGCCGCACGAAGGCCGCGTCTGACGGGCTCAGATTGGGAGTCAACAGGACGCCGAATGTCAGGCCCAGTTTGACGGTGGTGGTAAAGGCGACGCTGCCGGTGAAGGAGATGTTGGCGGCCGCGGCGCCGCCGGACAGGCTGATCGGGGCGCTGCCCATGACGGTCGCGGTCAGGGCCAGATTAAACGCCAGTTGATCGGTACCGGACGTCAGGCCGAGACTCGCCGCCTCCGAAGTGTTCGCGGCCGGTATTTCACCCGCGTAACTTTGCGTCGCGTCGATCGAAAGCGTCAGGTTTTTGGTATCGAAAGGCGCCAGGGCGGAGTTGATCACGGTGACGAAATCATCTGTGCTCGCGCCGCTGACCGCGAACGATTGGATCGCGCTCGCAACGGCGCTGAGCACGCTGGACAGATCGGCCATCTGACCGAGGCTGTTCCCCAGCAGCGGGATCGAGGTAGCGAAGGCGCCGGCGTGGCCCGTGGCGGCGGTCATCGCGGTGGCCCACTGGCCAAGCTGTTGCAAACCGGCCGCCGCCGCCGTGCTTAATTGCGCCGACGACAAAAGGTTGCCCGGCGAAACGATCAGCGCAGCCACCTGGTCGGCCCCGGTGATCGTTGGGCCGACGACGCCAAGCGTCCACGCGATGCCGAGCGTCGCCGTGGACGCGCCATCCATGCTGGTCAGCGGCAGGCTCGCCTGGATCGCCCCGTTGTAGACTGGCGCGTTCAGCGCTCCCGCCGGATTGGCGGCCACCTGCGCCAAAGTGACCCGGCCGTTCCCGGTGCTGGCGAAACCGACCGTCACCGTGGCCGGCTTCGTGGTATCGACGCCACCGGAGCCGTTCGACGCGCCCACTGAAACGGTTCCGCCGCCGACCTGTACTTGCAGCAGGCCCAGGGCCGCCGTTGCGGTGATCGGCGTCGAGGTGACCGCGTTGAAGGCCAGTCCCAGACTGCTGTTTTTCTCGACCAGAACAAGACGGCTGGCATCCGGTTGGCTGGTATCGAAGGACAGGCCTAGATCGAGGGTCGCGGACGCCGTGCCGCTCGCCTGGATCGTTCCGTTCAGCACCAGACTGACGCTGTCCACGCTGGTATCGATGCCGAACGGCAACGTCGTATTGAACCCGGTGCTGGCGGTGATCAGCATGTCGAGTTCGTTGTTCGCCGTATCGACGGTGAACGTAACGGTGCCGCCCAGGGCCGTCTGCAGCGCGCTGGCGACCTGCGACAGCGTCGTCGCGCTGCTGACCGCGGTCGCCGCGGTACTGAACTGAGTGCCGAAGTTGAACAACTGACCAAGGGATTGCCCGAGCACGGGAATGCTGGCGCCAAAGCCGGCGCTGTTCGCCGCCGACTGAATGATCCCCGGCAAAGCGGCCACCGCCTGGCGCACCAGCGACGGGGAGATCGTATCGAGTTTCGCCCAATCGCCCAGGCTGGCGAGGTTGGAACCGCCCTCGGCGGCGAAGTTGCCGGACCAGTTCAGTTGCAGGGTTTGCGACCCGCCCGGCACCAGAGACGAAGTGACCGGCAACGTGACGTTGCCAGTCCCGGACAGCGTGGTTGAAACGAGCGCCGTCAGCGGCGTGCCCGTCAATTCCCCGGGCGTAATGTAATCGTTGGTGTCGCCTCCGATGGGATCCTTCAACTGCACGGTGGCCATCGCGCTGAGCGAGGCCGAACCGCCGGTGACCGTGGCATCCGCCGCGCCGAGCCCCGCCGTGAGGTTGATGTTGGTCGCCGCCAGGCTGACGCCCTCGGTGATCGTGCCCGGTTGGATGAAGAAGCCGGGCGTCGCGCCAGTCGAACCACCGGTATCGTAGCCGAAGGTCAGCGCCGCGGAGACCGTCGCCTGCCCGGACAGTGTCGGCGGCGAACCGATTTGCAGGCTGATCCCGGCGCTGTCCTCGCTGAGGTTCAGCGCGGTGCTGATCGATGTGCTGGTCTGGAAGTTCGACAGCGTCAGCAGGAACTCGCCATGCGCGAACTGGCCGATGACCGATCCCGCCTCGGCCGGATCGTTACTGAGCGCGGCGGCCAGTCCTTCCACCGTCGGTGACGTGGTGGACGCGAAGTAAGCCTGCAGCGGCGCCACCAGATGGCTCTGCACCTGCGCCGGCAGATTGACCAGATCGCCGACCGACGTGCTGACCACCGGCAGCTGTTGCGCGAGTTGCGCGGATTGCAGCAGTTGGTTGGCGGCCCAGGTTTCGAAGCTTTGCAGACCGGCGAGCAACGCGGTCTGGGCTGCCGTGCTGAGCGGATCGCCCGACAACAGCACGCGCGGTTCCATCGTTTCGAACAGCAGCGGCGTGCGAAGCAGGCGATCGTGACGGTCGGGCGACGAAAGGATCGGAGGAGGGTCAGTCTTCGCGGCGCCGTGCCCGGTCGCACGCCCGGGCAGCACGGAATGCGACACGGTTCTGAGTAATCTTTGGTAGAGGCCCATGACGCTCCCACCCGAAGGCCGCATCGCGTAACATGCTTTAACAACTCGACCAAGACTAGGCCGTTTCGTGATCAGAAGTCCAGAATGATGAGGCACGCTTGCAAAAACATTCTTCCGGCACGGTTTTCGAAAAGCCCGTCCTTGAGGCCGACGTTTCGATGGCGTCATGCGTTACCGCGATATTTCTTCACAGTTCAGCGAGCCGCCAGGCGAAGTTATACCAGCCAGCGTTGACATTGACCGTCGGTCGTGACGCCCCCGTAGCGTCATCCTCGGGCTCGACCCGAGGATCGGCCCGCACAGAAAACGTGCCCGACCTGAGAGCACCGGGCCTGCACCACGAGATGCCAGGGTCAGGCCCTGGCATGACGGACGGGTGGCCGGTACGTCATTTCTTTCGCCAGTCGGTATTACTTGCGCGGATTACTGTTGTGAGTATCTGGATTTCCGCTTTGGGGAGGGCGATCCGACAAATCGGCGCCGAAACGGTCGCGTTCCTTGGAGCGTCATCAATAAGCTTGTTTCATGAACGTCCCGCCGTTCACCCGTCCCGGCGCCTGTCCTTGAACGGAGTCAGCGCGACGCTGGTCTGATGCTCCGGCGCCTGCTCGCCGCGCACCAGGCGGCCGCGCACGTAATCCTTCTGCCAGCCCTGTTTCCGCGCGTCCGGGTCGCCGGTCTTCAAATCCGCGTTGAACTTGCTGCGCGACGCCGACCATTCGGTGTACGCCGTCCGCAACTCCGGATTTCCCGACAGCATGCGCGTCTCGGCCGAGAAACGTTCCAGTTCGCCGCGCCGTACCGGGCTGATCATGGCGATCGGTTCGCCGGCCTCGAACACCACGCGATGGTTCGGCCGGGTCATCTTCCAGTTCATCGTGAAGGTCGACTCGGCCCAGTCGGACTCGATCACGCCTTCGAGGGCGCAAATGCCGTCTTTCGGCCAGTTCGCGGGACCTCGCACATGCAGGTTGTAGCCGGGCGGCGTGCGGATCAGGAGCCCGACATGGAAAGTCAGCACGCCGCAGCCGAAATGACTTGACGCGGCCGTCGATGGCTCCCCGTTCGCCGAGGTCACGACCAGGCCGGACGCCTGATCGGTGCCGTCCCAGATCGCCTCGACCCGGTGCCGCGTTTCGATCATCCAGCCCCATTGGTTGGCGATAACCATCGGCAGGCAACGATAGGCGAAGCGCCGCGGGGTGGCATCCATCCAGGCTCGTGTGGGCCCGCCGGGGACGAGGTCCGTTTTGAGCGGCGAATCGACGTCGTATGCGATCAATGGCAATGGCGGCTCGGCGGATTTCGCCACCGCTGGAACGCGTTTCTTCGCCGCGGTCCGCTCCGCCGGGGCAGGTTTCGTCACAGCGGGCGCGGACGGTCGAGCGGTGATTTCAGGCCGCGGGGCGGGCATCGCCGCGGGAGTCGCGACCCGGTTGGTTCGCGGCTGATCGCCGGTCACCGCGCCGCCCGCCTGTATCGCCGGCCGCGCAAGCGAGGCGACCGGCCGCCGTACCGGCGCCAGCATCGCCGCGGCATCCTTCGCGGCCAGCGCCGCCACGCGGTCGACCGGCAGCGGTGGTCCTTCCCGGAAGCGCCGCTCCCACTCCATGCTTTCCTCGTCCGCGAGACGGATCAGGCCAGGCGGCGGCACCAGCAAATCGCTCGACGGCAGGCTGAGGAACTTCATCACCCCGCGCACCGTGTGCTCATACGTCTGGGCGAAATCCTCATAGATCACGATCAGCGCGGGGATCTTGTGGGCGACGAAGAACTGCCGCCAGCCGACGTCCATCGCGTTTACCCGGCGCACGAACAATTCGATCGCGGCGCGGTCGTACTCCAGCTTCACGGCCGGCGCGGCGGGTGGAGATCGCCCGTCATTCCACAGCCGCCACACTTTTGTCCTCGCGGCTCGGTAGTAGGAGATCGCCTGCGCCACCTTGTTCCGCCGCGACAACCACACGAACCGGATGCCGGGGAAACGCTGATTCAGGAGGTCGAAGACCGGACGGTTATCCGGCGTGTTCGCCTCGTAAACGGACCCGGGCGCGGCCGTCGCGGGCATCGCCTCGATCAGGCGGTTCCGCAGCGCGGGAACCTGATGCCAGTGCATCTTGAAGCCGAAGAAATCGTTCGGTGTGCGGGTCGCCTGAACGATGTGATCGACATAGCAGGCGTTTTCGGGGACCGCGTAATACCGTTCCCAATGCTGTTCGTTGGTCGGAACGATATCGAAGAATTCGTTCGGCGCTCCGGCGCGGCCGGTCGCCGACAACGCCTCGGCCAGCAGCGAACTTCCCGTTCTGGGCGCGGTGGCGATGATGTAGGAGCGATTGGCGGGATGCACCGGCCAGCGCGGGGCGTCGGCCACGCCGCCCGCCGAGTTCCCCGGGACGTCCGCTTGTCGCACGTCTGGCGCGGCCACGACGGAGGCCGGGTCGTTCACCGCGCGCCGGGGTTCAGGCTCGCCGCGTCCGCGCCAGGGTCAACAGGCCCAGGGCGGTGGCGAGGACCAGCAGATCAGACGGCTCCGGCGCCGGGACCGGGGTGACGCTGACGTCGTCGAGATACCACACGCCCGTGGGTGAGGAACCGGACAGGCTCGTAATCCCAGTGAACGAGATTGTGGTGCTGCTATCCTGCGCCGTAAAGGTATCGGTGGTCTCCGCGCCACAGGCATTGGAGGGGTCGGGGCATTGCACCCAACTGACCGGAACACCGACGCCACCGGGCGTAAGGGGCGTCCCGCCCAACAAATCGACGGTGCCGAGAGTGGTACCGGAGACGGTCGCATCGAATGTGGCGTTGGCATCGCGGAAGGTCGTGAGATCATCGATGCCAACAAAGAATGAGACGGTATACGTCGTTCCGGCCACGGTACTTAGCGCCTGAGACAATATTCCGTAGCCGATATAGGCGGCATTGCTTCCGCTGTTCGAGAAGCCTTCCTCGACGCCAGCATCGCCGACCAAACCGACACTCGGGACGTTGATGGCGGTGACCGTCCAGCTGGTCGGCGGGGTAGTCGACCCATCGGTTGGCAGAACATTGGCTTCGAAACCGGGGTTAGCCACGATGTTCGCCGCCACAACGGGCGCGCTCCAATACCCCGCCGTAATCAGCGCGACCGCGGCTGCCGTCAAAGTCTTGCGCATAATGACTCTCCTATCGTAACAAAAATCAGATTAACACAAATTTCAGCCTGGTGTCACGTGATATCCGATCGCCGTGCCGGTTCCTCCATCAGAGCCGATAGAGAAATTCGCGGGATTGTAACTACCAGTTAGCGTGATGGACGTCTTTTGCACGCCCCCCGCGAGCACCGCGACCGTCGTGTTACCGCCGCTTGTGCCAAAGCTCAGCGTGGTCTGGCCTTGGCCCGATGCGACGTAAGCGAGGCCGGCCACGTCGATGATGTCCCCGGCCGCCCAGTTCTGGATCGTGTCGCCATTCAACAGCGCGGCCGTGTCCTTGAACGTGGTGTCAAACGCGCCGGTCATCGTCAGCTTGCCCGCGCCGCCGCCAGTCAACTCCTGATTGTTGCCGCCCGCCGTCAGCTTGTCGGCGAACGCCGTGTTGCCGTCCTGTACCACCAGACCAGCGATGCCATTGGCGGTGGCGGTGTAGGCGGCGCTGCCTTTCGCCAGATAGAGAGTTCCGATGTTGGTGATGTTGGAGCCAGGCGTAACGATGCCGCCGCCGGCGAAGTACAACTCGGCCGAACCGGTGCCGCCGTTGATCGTGTCGCTGATCGTGCTGGCGTTAACCTGGATCAGATCGTTGCCGGCGCCGCCGAGGAGACTCTCGCCCGCTCCCATCGTGACCGCGTCGGCGCCGGTGGTTTGATGAAGATCGATGAAGTCGTTGTTGGCCGCTCCAACGATCGTGATGGTGGGTGGCGCGGTATTGCCCGTGGCCGCCGGCGGCGCGACCAGCAACGTGACGCCGTTCATCCCGGCGCGCAGATCGACGGTCTGCTCCGTATTGGGATAGACGGTGCCGTTCGTGGTGTTGATCGGCTGGCCTTCTTGCGCGTCGATCGTCTGGATGTCGGTCAGGGTGGTGGGAAGCGTCAGGTTGAAGGTCCCGCCGCCTTCCAGCACCAGCGCATTTTGCCCGCTTGACCCGGCGTCGATCTGATCGCCGGCTGACAGCGCGCCGGTGGTCGCGATCACCGTGTTCGCCACGGCGCCACCGGCGACCGTGTCCACGCCGGGGGTCAGCGTGAACACCGCGCCGGCCGGGGCGGCCACCGTTCCGGTCACCGTGATCGTCAGCGGCGTCAGCACCGTCGCCCCGCCCGCGTCGGCGCTGTCCAGCGTGAAGGTCGCCGTCTCGGTGAATGTTCCGGTGTTCGCCGTGCTGAGCGAAATATCGAGCGCGCCCGACGCCGCCCCCGCCGCCAGTGATCCGATCGCGCCGAACCCGCTGTTAAGGAAAGCTGAGGTGTTGCCGGTGAACGCCGAACTCCCAACCAGCGCGTCCGCCACGCCGGTGGCGATGTTCTCCAGGTCGATGACCGCCTGCGTGCGCGCCGACGCCTGCGTCATGGTCCCCAGGTCCAGCGTGTACGTGTTGCCCGATCCGCCGAACACACCCACGGTCCCAATGTCCGCCACGGCGGCGGTGGCGTAGTTGTAGACAGTGCCCGTCACCTGCACCGTCTGCTGGCTCAGGTATACCGTGCCCAGCCCGTCGATGAGTCCGCCGTCGGAGACCAGGTTCACCCCGACGCTGCCCGTGAACGCGCCATTGGCCGTCGGCGTCACATCCAGGTCGATCGCGCCGGACGTCCGCGCCAGGACATCGCCGGTGGTCGTGGTGACCGGCGTGATCCCCGTCGTCGCCGAGCCGCCGGCCACGGTGCCGATCAGGTCTTCCGAATACCCATCGGCGGCCGCGGTATTGCCCACCGTGATCGAGACCGCGGCGGTTCCGCCGGTATGGACGTAGAACACCGGCGGCGCCATGACCGCTGGCGCTGCCTCCCGATACACGTTGCCGCTGACCGTCACGGTCGCGGTGCCGATCGCTGTCGTGCCCGCGCCGTCGATGCCGGTGCCGTCGCTGAACTCGTTCAACGTCACCGTGCCACTTGCCGCGCCGGCCACGCCGGTGTTGACGCCCACCAGGATGTCGCCGCCGTCCGTGCCGCCCACCGGCAGGCCGGAGATCGATCCACTGGCGGAGACCGCGCCGGTGGTGCCGGCGACGCTGACGTCCAGTACCTCGGCCGGAGCCGTCGCGCTGTTGGTGAACGACAACGCGTCGGTCAGCGGGGTGCCGTTCACGCGTTGGTTGCCCAGGATGATCGGTCCGGGCGTGTTCAACGTCGCGGCGGCCGGGCCGTAGACGGTGCCGGTGACGGTCACCACCTCCGGCGTCAGCGTGCCGCTGTAGCCGCTGGCGTTATAGCCGGTGCCGTAGAGCGTGACCTGCTGGTTGAACACGCCGGCGGTGCCGGTGTTCAACGTGATGTCCAGGCCGCTTTGCTCGCCGCCCGCCGCCACGGCGGAGAACGGCGTGAACCCGCTGAGCGCGATCTCGGAGGCGCCGCTGGAGGCGAAGCTGCCCTCCAGATTATCGGCGACCGCCGAGGCGGCGTTGCTCACGCCGAGGACGACCGCGACCGGGGCGCCGCCCAGAGCGACCTGCCCGAGGTTGAGGCTGTAAGCCGATCCGGATCCGGCCAGCACCGGCGTGCCGGAGACCTCCACCACCAGCGCGGTGGCGTAGTTATAGACAGTGCCACTGACAGTGACCGTCTGGTCCGTGAGGGCGACTGTGCCAAGGCCGTCGATCGGTGTGCCGTCGGAGACCAGGCCGACATCCACGGTGCCGGAGAACGCTCCGTTCGCGGCGGGCGCCACCGCCACATCGATCGAACCGGACGCCTGGGCCAGGATGTCGCCCGTGCTCCCGGCGGTTGGAGTGATCTCAGCCGAAGTCGCCGCGACGGTGCCAAGCAAATCCTCGGAGAAGGTATCAGCGGCCGCCGTGTTGCTGACGCCGATCGTGACCGAGGCGGTCTGACCGGTGTGGATGGCGAACGAGGCCGGTGTGCTCACCGCCGCCGCCGCTTCGCGATAGACGTTGCCGATAACCGTCACGGTCACCGTGCCGATCGCCGCGGTGCCGGTGCCGTCGATGTTCGTGCCATCGCTGTCTTCGGTCAGAGTGACGGTGCCCGACTGGGCGCCCGCCGTGCCGGTGTTGACCCCGGCGACGATGTCGCCGCCGTCCGTAAGGCCGGCGCCGAGTTGAACGATCGACCCGCTCGCCGTGACCGCGCCGGTGGTGCCGGTGACGCTGACGTCCAGCGACTCGGCGGGCGGCGTCGCGCTGTTGGTGAACGACAGCGCGTCGGTCAGCGGGGTGCCGTTGACCCGCTGGTTCGGCAAGGTCAGCGGCCCGGGCGTGTTGAGGGTCGCGATGGCGGCGCCGGCGACGGTGCCGGTGACCGTGATCGTCTCGGCGGCCAGAGTCCCGCTGTAGCCGCTGGCGTTGGTGCCGGTGCCGAACAGCGTGATGCTCTGGGTGAAAACACCAGCGGTGCCGGTGTTCAGCGTGACGTCCAGACCGCCCTGGGTGGTGCCCGCCGTCAGGCCGGTGAAGCCCGAGAACCCGCTGAGCGCGATCTCGGAACTACCGGTGGACGCGAAGTCGCCGTCCAGCGCGTCGGCCACCGCCGAGGCGGCGTTCTCCACGCCAAGCTGCACCGCGACCGCCGAGGCGCCAAGCGCGACGTGCCCCAGGTTGAGGGTGTACGACGTGCCCGAACCGGTCAGCACCGGTGTGCCGGTTACCTCCACCACCTGCGCGGTGGCGTAGTTGTCGATCGTCCCGCTGACGTCGATCGTCTGGGACGGCAGCGCCAGGGTGCCGAACCCGTCGATACCGGTGCCGTCTGACGTCAGGCCCAGGGTCACGCTGCCGGTCACGGTGCCGGCCTGCGCGGTCGAGAGGCTGACCGACAGCGTCGTGTCGGTGTTACCGGCGACGATATCCGCCGTGGGGCCGGACGCGGCGGTGCCGAACCCGCCACTGGCACCGGTCAACGAGGCGATCAGGCCTTCCGAATACGGACCGGTCGGATCGGTGTTCTTCACCGTCAGCGTGTCCGTTGTGGGATCGCCCACGTGCAGGATCGTATTCGTCAGCGCGATCCCGGCCGAGGCGAGGCGATACACGGTGCCGGACACGTCAATCGTTTGCGGCAGCAACGTCGTCGTGCCCTGCCCGTCCGTGCCCGTCCCGTCGGACGCGAAGTCGATCGCCACCGTGCCGCTCACCACGCCGCTATCGGACGTCGTGTTCAGCCCGGCCTCGACCGCCGTGGACGTGGTGCCTGGCGCGAGCAGCGTGAACGCGCCGGTCCCCGCTCCTTCACCTGTGACGGCGCCGGTATTGGCATCGAGCGACTCACCGCCAACCGGGCCGGAGTTCTCGATCGTGACCGCCTGTTCGACCACGGAACCGCCGCGCACCGCGCCGAAGCCGATCGACGGGGGGGACAGAATCGTGGCCGCGGCGAGCGGATAGATGGTGTCGGTCACCACCACCGTCTGCGCCGGCAGCACCGCCGCGTAGCCGGAGATGTTGGTGTCGTACGGGGTGACCGTCAGCGTCTCGGTTTGCACGCCGAGGGTCGAGGTGGACACCAGGACGTTCGCGACGTCGTAAATGCCGCCCGGTTGCAGGCTGGCGAAACTCGCCAGCGCGCTGGTGGTCAGCCCGTCGCTTCCCGCGGCGACGATGGACCCGGCGAGATCGTCCGACCCGCTCGTCGCCTGATTGAGGATGGCGAGAGACAGCGTGCCCGGCGAGAACAGCTCGCCTTGTTTCAGGCTGCCCAGATCGAAGGTCCAGATGGACCCGCTGTGGGTTGGCAGCAGCGCCAGGTCGTTGGCGAGCTCGACCCCGAACACCGGTGGCGTGCCGGCGACGGTGCCGCTGTTGATCACCGTCTCGGTCGCGGTGGCGCCGATGACGACNNCGGCGGGGATGGTGATCGGCACCACCGCCATCGTCTGGCCCGCCGCGATGGTGACGCTGCCGGACGGCAACGTGCCGCCGAGCGCCGCCGCGCCGAGATACGAGGAATCCGGCGCGATCACCGCGTAGTTGACCGTCACATCCGCCGATGTATCGCCCGAGCGATAGACGTTGAAGTTGGCCGTGGTCGGACCGGACGCGGCTTCCGTCACCGTTACCGAAGACGACTGGACGCTGATCTCGACCGGCGGCGCGGCCGGCGGCGGCGGTGGCGAAACCGTGGTGGTGGTGACGCCCTGTTGTTGCAGATTCGACTCGATCGACACGATCGAGGGATCGCCTGTCACCAGGTAATCGTACTCCGCCGCGGCCGCCAGCCCAGGATCGGTAATCCCGGCCTGGAGCACGAACGCCGCCGCCGCGGCCTGCTCGGCCGCCGAGAACGAGGTGATCCCGATCGGCGTGCCCGGGTAGTTCGTGTCGGTGAACGTCGCAGTGGTCTGACCATTGGCGTAGTTCAGCAGCGACGTGTCCTGCGTGACGCGCCATGCGGTCGCGAACACCCCGTACAGCGTGGACGCGGCCATGTTGATCGGCTCGGGCGTCCCGTCGGCGAGCGTCAGATCGTCGGCCAGGTTGCCGCTGTCGGTGCCCAGCAGGCCGTTCACGCCTCCCGGGGTCGCGTTCGGGCCGAGCGAGAGGATCATCGAGATCCCGCCGGACGTCGTCGATGGCCCGGTTTGCGTCCCGACGGAGTTGATGTTGGCGGTGACCGACTCTCCGGTGTTCAGCGTCACGACATAGCCGTTGGCGGTCTTGGTGATCAGTCCGCCGGTCAGGCCGTACGTGCTGCCGGTGAACGTGATGCTATGGCCATCGACCCACACCGCCTGGCCGCGCGTCGAGTCGATGGTGACCACGTCGTTACCGACCTGAATGCCCAGTTCGGTAATGACGCTGTAGCTGGAGGCTCCGGTGGGCGCGGACAGGCGGGCCTGCACCTCGAAGGTGCCGCCGTTGGTGTCCTGGACCAGCACGAATTCGCCGGCGGTCTGGAAGCTGTAGTACTGGCCGTTGAACGTCACCAGATGCGGATCCGGGAACAGCGACCCGGTTGGATCGGGCGGCGTCGGCGGCGGCTCCGGCGGCGATGGCGGCGGCGGGATCATCGGCGGGGGTGGCGGATTCAGCGGCGGCGGCGGCGGATTCAACGGCGGCGGCGGCGGGTTGAGCGGCGGCGGTGGCGGATTCAACGGCGGTGGCGGCGAAATCGTGCCTTCGATCTCGATCGTCACCGAAGGCAGCGACGCTGGGGTTTCCTTGGCGTTCGCGCTCTTCGGGGTCAGCACGATCGTCTCTTCGAAGATACCCGAGGAGTCCGTACCGAGCGAGATGCTGCCGACGGACTCATCGTTGCCGGCCTCGATGCCGGTCAGCGGATCGAAGCCAAAATTCGTGAACGGATCGACGCCATCGACCGAGAAGGTGGCATCCAGCAGGTCCGACGGCTTCCCGGTCAGGGCGTCGTTCAGCAGTGACAGATCGCCCGTCAACGGGGCGTCGCCCACGCCGGTCGTGCCCAGATTGAGCAGGTAGTCATCACCGCCGCCGGACAGCAGGCCGGGGGATTCGATGACCGCCGTGGCGTAATTGTCGATGACGGCGTCCAGGTCCAGCGTTTGCGGCGTCAGCGCGACCTGGCCAAGCCCGTCGATGCTCCCGGCGCCCGTGCCGCCGTCCGAATTCAGCCCGAGCGTCGCGGTGCCGGTCGCGGTGCCGGCCTGCGTGGTGGAGAAACCGACGCTGAGCGCGGTGCTGCTGGAGCCGGCGGCGATGTCGCCGGTCGGGCCGGCGTTGCCGGTGCTGAACGCGCCGTTCGTGCCGGTCAGTCCGGCGATCAGGTCCTCGGAATACCCGTCGGTCGCCGCGTTGTTGGCGACGGTCAGAGTTTCGCTGCCGGTCTCGCCCACGCGGACGATCGTTTCGGATGGCGCCTCGGCGGACGGATCCGCCAGACGATAGACGTTGCCGCTGACCGCCACGGTGGAGGTGCTGATCAGGCTCTTGCCGGCGCCGTCCGTGCCGGTGCCGTCGGAGGATTCGTCGAACGCCACCGTGCCGCCGATCGCTCCGGCCTGGCCGGTCGATACGCCGATGGTCAGGCCGCTCACGTCGGTGGAACCCGCCTGCAACAGGCTGATGGTGCCGTTGCCGAACGCGTCGCCGCTGGTGGGGCCGACGCCGACATCCAGCGATTCAGCCGGCGCCGTTGCCGCGTTGGTGTAGGAGATCGGCGCCGTCAGCGGTGTGTCATCGACCCTCTGATTGCCCAGATCGATCGGTCCGGGCGTGTTCAACTGAGCCTTCGCCTGACCGAACGACGGCACGACGACGGTGCCGACCACGGTCAGCGTCTCCGGCGTCACCGCCCCGTTGTAGCCCGGATGGCTGCCGGTGCCGTTCAGCGTGATCGTCTGCGTGAACACGCCGGCCGTGCCGGTATTCAGCACGATCGACTGGCCGCCTTGCGCGGCCCCCGCGGCGAGGCCGCCGAACGCGTTGAACCCGCTGTCGCCGAACACGCCGGACGCGTTGGCGACGGCGAACGCGCCCGCCAGCGAGTCCGCCGTGCCGGACGCGATGTTGCGCACATCCAGCGACACGCTTTCCGGCGTGCTGCCAATCAGCACCTGACCGAAATTGAGCGTATAGGCCGAGCCACCGCCGTTGAGCGTGGCGACCGAACTGGACAGGTTCTCGATCGACGCGGTCGCGTAATTGAATACCGTGCCGTTCACCTGCACCGTCTGGTCGCCCAGATCGGTGATGCCGAAACTGTCGATGCCGGTGCCGTCGGACAGGCGATCGAAGGTGACCGAGCCCGAGAACGCACCCGAACTCGCGACCGGAATCGTCAGCCCGACCGCGAACGAGCCGCCCGGCAGGATGTCGCCCGTGGTGGACGCGCCGGTGGCCAGGTTCGACTCGCTGACGACGGTGCCGATCAGGTCTTCGGAGTAAATGTTGTTCACCGCGCCGTTCGCGACGGCGATCGAAAGTCCCGGGTTTTGCCCGACATGCGTGTAGAACGTGCCCGGCGGCGTGATCGTCGGGCTGGCGAGCGCGTAGACCGTCCCGCTGACCGTCACGTTCTGGCTCAGCAGCGCGCTGACGCCGGTCTGATCGATGCCATTGCCGTCCGAGAACAAATTGATGGCGATCGTGCCGGACTCGACGCCGCCGGTCGTGTCGGCGAGGCCGACCTCGATCCCGGTGCCGCTGGTGCCGATGCTGGTGCTGCCTTGCACGAGTTCGGACACGGTGCCGCTGCCCGTCGCCGACCCGGTCGCGGGACCCACCGAGGCGTCCAGATTCTCGGCGCCCGGCTGTCCGGTGTTGGCGATGGTCAGGCCCTGGGTCACCGCGGTGCCGGTCAGCCGCACCTCACCGAAATTGATCGCCGTGGGCAGCACGCTGGCCTGCGCCGGCGGCACCACGTCGTACTCGATGGTCAGGGTCTGAACCGCCTGCGTGCCGTGATAGCCGCTGAGGTTCGTATCGACGGGAGTCAGGGTCAGGGTCTGAGTATGCGTTCCGACCGTCGTCATGTTGTAGCTGTAGGTCGCGATATCCTCGATCGCGCCGGACACAAGAGAGCCGAGCTTCGGCACGATGTTCGTGGTGAAGCCGCTGTCGCCCGCCCCGGTCAGGCTTCCGGTCAGTTCGTCGGCGTTCGCGGACCCGATGTTGGCGACCGCGATCTCCCCGTTGCCACCCGCCGACTTCTCCACGTAGTTGCCCAGATTGAGCGTCCACGCGTCGCCAATCTGGCTCAGCGCGCCAACGCCGCCGACCAACTGGAACGCCGCCAGCGCGGGAATCGCGCCAGGTTCCGCCGTGCCGTTGATCACGGTGACGTAAGCGTTGGGCGACACGACGGTGGAGGTATCGCCGGCGTTCGTGCTGATCTGCACATCGAGCGTCGCCTCGGGCACCGTGCCGATGCCGTTGGGAATGACGACGTTGAAGCTGCCGGTGCTCTGGCCCGCCGCGATCGTCACGCTGCCGGACGGAAGACCGTTGGTGAACGAGCTGGTGCCGACATAGGTCGAGTCCGGCGCGACCACCTGCCAGTTGACGATTTCCGGCGCGGTCAGCGAGGCGCCGCCGCCGCGATAGACCTGGAATGTCGCCGTGGTGCTCGCGCCGGCGTTGGTCGGCTCCGTCACCTTGGTGTCCGCCGCCTGGATCCCGACGGTCGGCGGCGGCGGCGGGCTGGTGACCACTTTCGTCGTCCCGGTGGACGTCACGCCGAGCTGCTGCAGATTGTTGGCGCTGGTCAGATAGGAGGTGTCGTTGGTCTCCAGGTAATCGAGCACCGCGGATTGTTGCAGACCCGGATCGGTAATGCCGGCGGCGACGGCGGCCGCGGTGGCCGCGGCGACCGTCGCCGACGGGAATTCGGTCAATGACGCCGGCGCGTACGGGAAGCTGGTGTTGGTGAAGGTCGCGGTGTCCTGGTTCGGCGCGTAGTACAGCAGCGACGTCAGGTCGGTCACGCGCCAGGAATTGGCGAAGGCGCCGTAAAGATACGTCGAAGCCATCGGCAACGTTACCGCGAAGCCGTTGGCCAGCGTCAGATCGTTACTGTTTCCACTGTAATCGCCGAGCAGACCCTCCATCGAATCGACCGTGTCGTTCGCGCCCAGACCGACGACGACGTTATTGCCTTGCACCGTCACCGTTTCGCCGGTGGCTTCGGTGATGACGTAGCTGCCGCCGTTGTCCGTCACGGTGCCGACGGTGGCACCGGTGCCATCGGTCAGGACCAGCGTGTTGGCGATGCCGAAGGTCGTGATCGTGGTGCCATCGACGCGGATCGGGTCCGCCTGGGTCGGGTCGTACACCACGTCGTGGGTGCCGACCGCGATGCCCACCATCTCGATGTAAGAAACCGAAGACGTCTCCGATGCCGGTGTCAGGCGCACCTGCACCTGAAACCCGTCGGTCTTGCTCTTGGACAGGACGAATTCGCCCTGCGCCTGGAAGTCGTACCGCGTGCCATCGAACGTATAGATGTGCGTGTCGCCACCGGAACCGCCCGAGTGGTGGCCACCGGGTGGCGAGGGCGGCGGCTCGGGCGGCGGCGGTGGTGGCGGGGGCGGCGACGGTACGACGTCGCCTTCGACGGTGACCGTCAGGATCTGGTAATCCGGATCGGTGTAGTTGTTGTCGTTGTAGCCATAAGCGTACAGCGTCAATTCTTCGCTGAACGAACCCGTGCCGTCCGAACTGCTGAGGTAAACCTCCGCGTCGCCGCCGCTGTCGCCGGCCTCGATCCCACTGAATTCGCCGGAGTAATTGGTGAACGGACTGGACCCGCCATCCCAACTGCCTGCCAGCATGTCGGCCGGACCGTCGGCGATGTTCAATACCGTCAGGTACCCGGACAGATCGCCGGAATTCTCCTCGATCGTGCCGAGGTTCATGACGTAGTCGTCGGGCCCGCCGAAGAACCCGTCATCCGCGTAGCCGTCGAGCGCGGCGGTCGCGTAGTTGTCGATCGTCGCGTTGACCTCGACAGTCTCGCCGCCGATCGAGATGGCCGACTGCCCGTCCGTGCTGGTGCCGTCGGACTGGTAGTCCAGCGTGACGGTCCCATCGACCTCGCCGGCCTCGCTGGTATCGATGCCGACGGTGATGTCCTGGTTGCTTGCGCCGGCTTTGATCAGGCCCGTTTCGGTGGCGCCGTCCAGCGTCAGCCCCTCGGTGGGGTCGCTCGCGGTCGCCAGCAGATCTTCGTTGAATCCGCCATTGTCGGTGATGTTCGCGACGTCGATGGTGCCGGTCGCCTCTTCGCCGACATGGTAGATCGCGTTGTCCGGCCCCGACGCTTCCGGGTTGGCGAGATCGTAAACATCGACGGACGCGTTGAAGGTTTGCTCCGGCAGCGGCGTCAGCGTCTGGTCGGCGGCTTCGGAATTGAAGCCGAAAACGACCGAGCCTTCTTTGTGGCCGCCATCGCTGGTGTCGAGGCCATAGGCGATGCTGTTCGACTCGGTGGCGCCCGCCGCCAACTGATCGACCGTGCCACCCGTTTCGTTATCGTCGATATCGCCGGAGGTCGCGGTGATGTCGGCGTCCAGCGATTCCGCGCCGACGGAGGCGATGTTCGAGATCGGAATGAAACCGTTCGCGTCGTCGCCCGCGCGCACCTTGCCCAGATCGACGGTGAGCGTGCCGTTGTTGATTTGCGCGATCGCCAGGGCGGAGACGGTGCCGGTGACCGTGATATCGACCGGCGTCTCGCTTACGGTGAACAGCGGCGGCTGTCCGTAGTTCGGATTCGGGATGTAGTCAGTCGGGTAGAGCGTCAGCGTCTCGGTGAACACGCCGAGCGTGCTGGTATCGAGCGAAATCGAATTCGCGATCCCCTCGGTCGCGCCGGCGCCCAGTCCGGAGAAGGGGCCAAAGCCGACGTTGTCGAAGGCGTCGGGGTTGCTCAATGTCGGGATGTAGAAGCTGCCGCTCAGTTCGTCGGACGGACCTTTGGCTTCGTTGAGCGCGGTCAGGTCCGCGCTGACGTCGGTCCCTTGCGCGACCGTTCCGAAGTCCAGCGTGTAGGATCCGTTGTCGTCCTGCAGGTCGCCGTCGCCCGATTGCTGGATCGCGGCGGTGGCATAGTTGTCGATGGTGCCGGTGACGTTAAGCAGTTGCGCGCCGATCGACGCGGTGCCGAGATTATCGACGCCAGCCCCGTCGGTAATGAAGTTGAGCGCCACCTGCCCGGTCACCACGCCGGCCGTCTGCGTGTTGGCGAAGGTCAGCGCGATGTCCGTGGCGTCGGTGCCCTGCGCGGGGATCAGCGTCGTCTGCCCCGCAACCGCGATACTTCCGGACGCGCCGCCCGGCACCACGATCAAACCCTCGGAGTAACTCCCGGCGGGTGCCGTGTTGAACACCGTCAGATGAGCGGTCGCCTGGGTTCCCACATGGGTGATGAACGACACGGGCGCCTGAACGGAAGCGGTCGCGGAGTTGTAAACCGTGCCGCTGACGGTCAGGGTTTGCGGGGGCAGTGGGGTGACCGTGTTGGCTGGATCGGATTGCAGGTCGAGCACGACCGTGCCGGTTTCCACTCCGCCGCCGGCCACGCCGGTGTTCAGGCCGACGGTGATGCTGGAATCGTCGGTGGCGCCTGGCGCCAACTGGGTGATCTGACCCGACGCGGTGGCGTCCCCGGTCACCGCGCCGATCTGCACATCCAGGCTTTGCCCGCCGGCCGAACCGCTGTTGGTGATGCTGATCGTTGTCGATGCGCCGGTCGAGCCCGAGCGCACGTCCGGCACGGTGATCGTTCCGCTCGCCGACGCGATCGACGGCGTGGCGAGCGTGCCCGATGGCGAAACGACCGAACCGGTGACGGTGATGATTTCCGGTATCAGGCCGGTCGTGCCGCCTGGATTGACGCTGGTGGCGTCGATCGTAACGGTTTGCGTGAAGCTGCCGGTATTGGCGGTCGAGAGCGCGATCGACAGCGGCGTGGAGGTGTCGCCGGCCGCGACGTCGTTGAACCCGCCGGTGTTATCGACGAAGTCGGTGGTATCGTCACCCGTTCCGTAATCGATCTGGCCGCTGAGTTGATCGGCCTGACCGGTCGCCGCATTGGCGATGCCGAGAGATTCGAAGGGCGAAACGCCGCCCTGCTCGACGGTGCCGAGGTTGAGCGTGTAGCCGCTGGTCGCGTCGCCCGACAGGGTGCCGCCGCCGGTCGCCGCGACGACGGACGCAGTGGCGAAGTTGTTGACCTCCACCGCGAAGGGGACATCGACCGTGCCGAGATCGGTGGTGCCAAGCCCGTCGATGTAGTTTGGGCCTTGCACGTAATCGGTGCTGCCGGGGCTGACAGGGACGTAGCCGCCGCCGTCCGATTTCATGTCCAGCGCCACGTAGCCAGTGTCGAGCCCGGTCGTGGCGGTGTTGACGACGAACCCAAAGTCGGAAGTGTCCGAAGCGGCGGTCGGGTCAATCGTTACGTTATTGGTAAAGCCATAGGACGTGGCGCCCGCGGCAACCGTCGAGCCGGTCTGAATGACGGAAACGACCGCCGCGCTGGCGTTGGCGATGGTGGGATCGAGCGCCTCCGAGTAACCATCGGTCGGACCTGTATTGGCGATCGTCAGATACTCGACCGTCGCACCGCCGGTATGCACGTACTCCGTCGTTGGCGCGGTCGCGCTGTAGGTCGCGAGGCTGAAGGCGGTCCCGGTGACCCCGATGGTGTCGGTGCCCAACGGCGTGATGCCATAGCCATCGCCGGCGCCGTTGTTCGCCTCCGATCCGTCGGAGCTCAGCGCGATGCCGACGGTGCCGTAATTGAGGCCTCGCGTGACGCCGTTGACCTCCAGCGCGATGTTGAAGCTGTATTGGCCCGGGCCCGGCGCGAGGTCCGAGATCGAACCGGTGGCGGCAGCGGCGCCCGTCGTGAAGACGACGGAGGCGTCAAGGTCCTCGGTCGCGCCAGGGGCGTCGTTGGAAATGTAAGGATTGGTCGTCGCGACGCCGCCGACATGCGTGTTGCCCGCGTCCTGGTAGCCGGTGTCGCTTTGGAAGCCGCCCAGGTTGTCGGTGCCCGCCAGCACGACGCCACTGCCCGAGGTGATGACGACGGAATTGTTGTTTTCGATCGATGCCTGGAAATCGGGGTTCGCGGCGGCGCCGAGGACATACGCGGCGGAGCCGTCCGTCGTTCCGATATGGTAAGAGATATCCAGCGTCCCGGGATTCTGCGTAAGCGACGCGGAATCGATCGTGGCGTTGTTGAACTGGAACGTATCGCCAAGCGAAAGACCGCTGATCGTTCCCGTAATGTACGACGGATCGTCCAGGATCAGCGTGCCCACGCCATCGAAGCTGATGTTCGGCGTGAACGTCTGGCCCGCCTCCAGCGACGCTCCGGGGTCGATTGTCGCGACGCCGGTTCCGCTGGCGCCGTTCGCGAAATTAAGGTTGCCGCCGCTCGCTTCGATCGCGCCACCATTATCCGTGACAGAGCTATACACGAACGCGTCACCGGCCAGAGTGCCGGTGGCGCCGATCGTGATCCCGCCACCGCCGAGCCCCGCGTAATAAGCGGTGCCACCGCCCAATGGCTCGTACGGGGAGCCGGTGAGACGCAACACACCATCGACGGTCACCGCGTTATTAAAGTACGCTCCGTCGCCGTCGGTCACCGCCAGCGTCCCGGTCTGGGCGATTTCGGTCAGCGAGGATTCGATATCGGTGGTGTTGAAGGTGTTGACGACCTGCAGTTCCGGCGGGCCATCATTGCCGAACGGACCGTTGCTGGTGCCCTGGATGACGCCGTCCAGAATGACATCGGCCGCCAGCGTCTGAATGGTGTCGCCGGTGCCGAAAATCTGCAGCGTAGAATTCGATTCGATGTCGTAGGTGCCGCCCGTCAGCATGTTGTTGGCGAGATTGGTGAACGTACCTGGGCTGGTGATCGTGTCGTAGTAGTTGATGACTTGCTGCTGCTGAGGGTCGATGACCAGCGTGCCGCCATTGCCGAGCACGCCGTCGCCCGCGATCAGCAGGCCGGCCAGCCCCGCGCCGACAGCGCCGCCTCCCAATTCCTCCCGGGTGCCATGACCGCCGGTGCCATGCCTGCTCCGCAGGCATGTGCAGGGCAGGGTGCCATGGCGGCCGCTGTTTG
>PLSZ01000265.1 GCA_003164305.1 Acetobacteraceae bacterium | reverse complement strand
TGCTTGACCGCGATCACGCTGGGGTCGCGCGCGGCCTGGCGCAGGAACTGCACCACGACGTCGAAACTTTCGTACGGATGGTGAACGATGATGTCCTTGGCGCGGATCGCCGCGAAGCAATCGCCGCCGAAATCCCGAATGCGTTCGGGAAACCGCGGCGTATACGGGGGAAACAGCAAATCCGGCCGGTCATCGACGATCATTTGTGTCACATCGACAACGGCCAGCAAGCCGGCCTGGACATAAATTTCGTCCGGCTCGGCGTCGAGTTCATCGGCCACCAAAGCGCGCAATTCCTCGGGCATCGCCGGATCGACATGCAGGTGGATCACCACCCCGCGACGGCGGCGCTTCAACGCGGTTTCATAGGACCGGACAAGGTCTTCCGCCTCCTCCTCGAATTCCACGTCGGTGTCGCGGATCAGCCGGAACAGGCCGCCGCCGTTCACCGTGAAGCCGGGAAATACCCGGTCGAGAAACATCAGCACCAGTTTCTCCAGCAGAATGAACCGGATGGCGGGCTTCGTCCCCGCCTTCTGGCCCTTCACTTCCTGCGCCGGCAGCCGGATGAATCGTTCCACCTGCGCCGGCAACGGCAGCATCGCGCGCATGCCGGTGTTGTCCTCGGTGCGCATCAGCAGCAAAGCCATTACCAGGCCCATGTTGGGAATGAACGGGAACGGATGCGCGGGATCGATGGCCAACGGGGTCAGCACCGGGAACACCCGCTCCATGAACCAGGCGTCCAGCCAGATCCGATCGTCTTCCGACAGCGAATCCGCCTCGCACAGCACGATCCCGGCGTCGCGCATCAAGCCCAGAAGTTCGGTCCAGATGCGTTGCTGGTCGGCGACCAGAGCGCCGCCGCGGATCGCGATCTCGGCCAATTGCCGCGCGGGCGTGCGGCCGTCGGGGGACGGGTGGGTCACGCCCGCCTTGGCCTGGCCGATCAGGCCCGCGACGCGAACCGAGTAGAACTCATCCAGGTTGGAGGCGCTGATCGACAGGAACCGCACGCGTTCCAGCAAGGGGTGGCGAGGGTTTTCCGCTTCCTCCAGGACGCGATGGTTGAAGTCGAGCCAGGACAGTTCGCGGTTGATGAAGCGTTCGGGTCCGAACGCCGGCGTATCGGCACAGGCCGGCGCGGTGTCGCGGTCGATGGTTGGGGCCCCAGCATCGGCGTTCGGTGTCATGCGATGTCTCCAGCCGTCCGGACGCAGGCTACTCCGATCCCCCGGTCGCGGGGAGGGGCAAGGCGGGAATTTCGCCAGGACGTCGCGCGCTGGCGTCACGGTCCCGGAAAGAGGCTCTCGGTGCGGCCTTTCAGCCAATAGCCGGCCAGTCCAGCCCACTCGTGCGCGGCGAGGTCGATGGCGGCGAGCTTGGTGCCCATCGGTTGCAGCGGCCGCCGCCAGCCGGTTNNCGCCCCCATCGCCCGCGGCATATGGCTCGCCGAGGTCACCAGAACCCAGGTCTCCCCCGGTTTCGGCTTCGCCAGGACCAGCGAATTCAACGCGTTGCCCCAGGTGGTTTCCGACCTGTCGTCGTACAACACGCGGCCGGGGGGCACGCCGAGTTGTTCGAGGATCCGCCGGCTGGCTTCGGCCTCGGTCAGGCTGCCGCGCGTGGGGACGGAGGGCCCTCCGGCGAACACCAGCCGCGCGTCCGGCCAGGCATGGGCCAGCGCGGCGAAGGCCACCAGCCGGTCGGCGTCGCGGTTCAGCGAGGGCGTGCCGCGGTCGGCGCTGACCGTCTCGGACACCGAGCCGCCGAGCACCACCACGCCGTCGATGTGGGACAGCGCGACCGGGGGAAAGCGGTCCTCCAACGGCCGCAGCAGCCAGTCATCCACCGGCAGCAGCAGCACCATGGCAAAGCCGATGATGCCGACGCCCAGAATGGTCGCGCCAATGCGCCGAAGCAGCCGCGCACGTTGGCTTATCGCCAGCAGCACGGCGCCAAGAATGCTCGACGCCGTCAGGAACGTGCTGGGTTGCAGCAACGTCAGCAGGAACCGTTCAAAGTTGGTCAGCGCCCGTTCCCCCCTTGCGATCCCAGGGGGCGCGACCAACCGCCGATCGGGTCAGGCGGCACGGCGCCCGATGAACACCGCCATCAGGCGCCGCGTTCCCTACGCGATCGACGAGTTGAAGTTGCCGCCATCCAGAATCAGGTTGTGCCCAACGATGAAGCCGATCTTCGCCGAGCACAGGAACGCGCAGGCATCGCCGAACTCCGCCGGATCGCCGACCCGCCCGGTGGGGGAGCCCTTCGCCCGCTCCCGCACCAGCTCATCGACCGGCCGGTTGCTGGCCCGCGCCGCTTCCTGGAACCCGCCGCGCAACCGGTCGGTCAAGAACGGGCCTGGTAGAATGTTGTTGATGATGACATTGTTTTTCGCGATCTGCCGGGCGAGGCCGGCGACGAAACCGGTCAGTCCCGCGCGCGCGCCGTTGCTCATGCCGAGTTCCGGGATCGGCGACTTCACCGAAGCCGAGGTGATGTTGACGATGCGGCCGAACTTACGCTCGATCATGCCATCGACCACGGCTTTGATCATGAAGATCGGCGCCAGCATGTTGGCGTCGATCGCGCCGATCCAGTCGTCGCGGTCCCAATCCCGAAAATCGCCGCGCGGTGGGCCACCGGCGTTGTTCACCAGGATGTCGGGGTTCGGGCACGCGGCGAGCACGGCGGCGCGGCCGGCCTCGGTGGT
>PLSZ01000202.1 GCA_003164305.1 Acetobacteraceae bacterium | reverse complement strand
GTCGATTTGCCGGCGCCGTTGACGCCCAGTACGCCGATCTTCACACCGGGGAGGAAGGACAAAGTAATGCCTTTGAAGACTTCCCGTCCGCCGGGAAAAGCCTTCGTCAGATCCTTCATCACGTAGACATATTGGTAACTGGCCATGTTCAGCGCCTTCCTGGCCGGCTCCTCACGCCACCGCGGGCCTGGACCGGCCATTGGCGCGGCCCGGCCCATGATGATGTGCCGGAGGCGGGAGAGTTCGAATTCAACGGGAGATATAGGGTCGGGTGGTCCGCGGGCTCAATAGCGGTCTGGAAGATAGCAGCGGACCGCGCGATCCCGGGCGGACGGCAACCTTTCCATGCTCTGGCGGTTGTACGGGCTGAACCGTCAGGAGAGCTATGCCATGGATCCTGCCGCGCCAACACGACGCCACGTTCTCGGCACCGTTGCCGGGCTTGGCGTGTTGCCGCTCGCCTCGCGCGCCGGACACGCCGCCGCGCCTCCCAGCAACCCCGCCGCACTCAATCCGGCTCAGGCCGAGACCGGGTTGAATATCAATGGGCAACGCATGGCCCTGGCGCTGGAACCCAGCACGACGTTGCTGGACGCTCTGCGCGAGCAGACGGAACTGACCGGCACGAAAAAGGGCTGCGATCACGGTTCGTGTGGCGCATGCACGGTGCATATCGACGGAGAGCGCGTGCTGGCCTGCCTGACTCTGGCGCAGCGTTGCGAGGGCAAATCGATCGTCACGATCGAGGGNNCCGGCCAGATCATGTCCGCCGCCGCGCTGATCGATGAGGGACACACGGGATCAGACGATGAAATCCGCGAGTGGATGAGCGGCAATATCTGTCGCTGCGGCGCCTACCCCAACATTGTCGCGGCGATCCGGGACGCCGCCGCCAGTCGGAAGGGCTGAGCCATGCAGACCTTTGAACTGATCGCGCCCGGAGCGGCGTGGCGAGATGGCGACGCCTTCATCGCCGGCGGGACAGATTTGTTGCAGTTGATGAAGAACGAGGTCGTCGCGCCGCGGCGGCTGGTCGATCTCAGCGACGCGTTGTCTCACGATATCGTCGCCACCGACGCCAACCTTGAGCTCGGCGCGCTGTGCGGCATGAACCAGACGGCGATGCACGACGGTGTTAAAAAGCAGTGGCCGGCGATCTCTCAGGCGCTGCTGTCCGCCGCGTCGCCGCAGATCCGTAACATGGGCACCATCGGCGGCAATTTGTTGCAACGCACACGGTGCGGATATTTTCGCGACGTCGGCTTCCCCTGCAACAAGCGCCAACCGGGTGCGGGATGTCCGGCGATCCGTGGCGACAACCGCGAACTCGCGATCTTCGGAGGCAGCGCGCAGTGCATCGCCACGCATCCCTCTGACCTTCCCGTGGCGTTGATGGCGTTCGACGCGGAGCTGGAACTGACGGCGCCCGGTGGCAAAACGCGGCGCGTGCCGATCGCCGGGTTTTATCGGCCGCCCGGCGATACGCCGGACATCGAAACGGTCCTGCTGCCCGGCGAGATGATCGTCAAGGTCCACGTCCAGAGCAGCGCGGCGGTGCGAAACTCGTGCTATGTGAAAGTGCGCGATCGCACGAGTTTCGCGTTCGCCCTGGTGTCGGCGGCGGTTGGGCTCGACATCGCCAACCACCAAATTCGCGACGCGCGGGTGGCTCTGGGCGGCGTCGCGCCGATGCCCTGGCGCCTGACCCATGTCGAGGACGCATTGCGTGGCAAGCCCGCGACGGCCGAAGCATTCGCGGCGGCGGCGGCGTGCGCCGGAGATGGTGCGAAGGGCGCCGGTGGCAATGATTTCAAGGCCGAACTGGCGCGTCGCACCGTGCTTCGGGGTCTGCACACCGTCGCCGAGCGGGAGAACCTGTGATGATCGTGGGTCAAAGCATCGATCGGCAAGACGGACGGCGGAAAGTCCTCGGCCAGGCGAAATACGCGGCAGAGGCCTCCGCCGACGGGATGGCACACGCGATCCTGGTGCAAAGCACCGTCGCCGCCGGAACAATCTCTGGAATCGATACCAGCAAAGCGCGGGCGATGCCGGGCGTGCTGGAAATCCTGACGCCCGACAACGCGGATAAATTGAACCTCAAGCAGGGTGCGCGGCAACCGGTGACGTTCCCGTTGCTGCAAGGCAACGAGGTGCTCTACAGCGGACAGCATGTCGCGGTGGTTGTCGCGGAGACGTTGCAGCAGGCGCAGGCCGCCGCCGCCAAGGTCTCGGTCCGTTATCGGGCTGGGGAAGCCGTGACCATCATGGATGCGGTGCTGAGCCAGGCATACGAGCCGAAGAAATTCGACAACGGCCGTTCCAAACCGGATACCAAGGTCGGCGATCCGGACGCGGCGATGCAAGGCGCCGCGGCCATGGTGGACGCGACGTACATCACGCCGATCGAGCATCACAATCCGATGGAGTTGCACGTGGCGATCGCGCAATGGAATGGCGATCGGTTGACGGTGCGCACGGCGACTCAGGCCATTTCCGGTGCACAGGAAACGCTGGCGACGCTGTTCGACATCCCGAAGGAAAATGTGACGGTCATTTGCCCGTTCGTGGGCGGCGGCTTCGGCTGCAAGGGCAATACGTGGCCACACGTCGCTCTGACCGCCATGGCGGCACGCAAGGTCAATCGCCCGGTCAAGCTGGAAGTGACGCGCCAGCAGATGTTCACGTCCAACGGCTACCGGGCGCGGACGGTGCAAAAACTGAAGCTCGCGGCCGACAGCGATGGGAAATTGTTGGCGATCAGGCACGACGGATTGTCGCAGACGTCGCAGCCCAGTACTGGGGAGTTCGCGGAGACGGTGGGCGTGGAGTCGCGGATGCTTTACGCGTGCGCCAATATCGCGACAACGCATCGTTTGGTCAGTGTCAATCAGGGACTGCCGACGTTCATGCGCGCGCCAGGTGAGGCGTCGGGTAATTTCGCGCTTGAGTCCGCGATGGATGAACTGGCGGTCGCGCTGTCGATGGATCCGGTCGAATTGCGCCTTCGAAACTATGCCGAATTCGATCCGACCAGCGGCAGGCCGTTCGCCAGCAAGGGTCTCCGCGCGTGCTACCGCCAGGGCGCGGAAGCCTTCAACTGGTCGCGGCGCACGCCCCCCCCTGGCTCGATGCGCGATGGCCGGGTGCTGATCGGCATGGGCATGGCGACATCGACCTATCCGACCAACCGGATGGCGGCTTCGGCGCTGGTGCGGATGATGGCGAACGGCGACGTGTTGGTGCGATCGGGAACCCAGGACCTGGGGACCGGAACCTACACGACGATGGCGCAGGTCGCCGCCGACGTTCTCGGCGTCCCCGTCGAGCGCGTGCGCGTCGAACTGGGCGACAGCCGGTTCCCGCCAGCGCCGGTGTCGGGCGGGTCGATGACCTCGGCGAGCGTGCTGCCGGCCGTGCAGCAGGCGGCCTTCCAGGTCAGGGACAAGTTGCTGGCGCTGACCGGCTGGAACGCGTCCGGCGATCTTCGGCTGGACAACGGCGTGGTGCGAGGACCGGATCGTCAGATGAGCGTCGGCGACGCGATGGCCCGGGGCGGTGTTCCGTCGGTCGAGGCGACCGCCAATACGAAGCCCTCGCCAGACGCGGACAAATACACGCGGCATGCGTTCGGCGCGCAATTCGCCGAGGTGCGGATCGACGCCGATCTGCGTACGATCAAGGTCAGCCGGTGGGTGGGCGCATTCGATTGCGGTAAAGTAATAAGCGCGAAGACCGCTCGTAGTCAGTTGATCGGCGGCATCGTGTTTGGCATCGGCATGGCGCTGATGGAGGAAACCCGGGTCGATCCGGAGTTCGGCCGCATCGTCAACGCCAATATCGCCGAGTATCACATGCCGGTGAACGCCGACATTCCGGATATTCAGACCATCGTCGTTGAATCGCCCGATACGATCAGCACGCCGCTCGGCCTGAAGGGAATCGGCGAGTTACCCACGGTCGGCGTGGCGGCCGCGATCGCCAACGCGGTCTGGCACGCGACCGGAACGCGGGTGCGGGAGTTGCCGATCCGGTTGGATAAGTTGTTGGTATGAGAAAGGAAACGTCGATGCGCTACGCGTTGATTGGCGCGGTCTGTGTGCTCGCGTCTGGTTCGGTTGGGGCCATGGCAGCGGACGGGGAGAAGACGCCGTTGCCACTGACCGGCGATGCTTCGCCCAAATCGGCCGCGCCCGGGACTGAGGGCGATCAGGCGACCCCGGCTCCGGACAGACGAGCGGACTCGGTGCCGCCCACTGGCGTGGTGCGCCCGGTACCGGATGCCACGCGGGACACCACGGTCAAGCAGCCGAATGTCGATCCCGGCATGGCGATCGCGCCTCCGGGCACACCTGGCAGCGGCGTGCGGGTCAATCCGAAGTAGGCGCTGGCCGGCCGGTCAAAACCCGAAAGAGCGGCCCCGGCGCAGGCCTAACATGCCCAGAGTGGCCAGGCCGAACATGGCGAGCGTTCGCGGCTCGGTCACATCGGCGGTGAAGCCGAACACGTCATCGGAGTTGGCGACGTAATAGCCGACCACCTGGCCGACACTATTAAAGCCGGCGATTTCGGTGACGGTTCCCGCATTCGGATCATCGACGGTATAGAACGTGCCATCGACATCGACGAAGCCGTGGGTGGTACCGCCGCCGTCGATGTAATAGCCGCCCAGATCGCCGACTGAATCGATGCTTGTCACGACGGTGCCCTTGGAACCGTTCGGAGCGTTGACCGCCGTGTAGTTGCCCCCGACGTCCACGAAACCATGCTCCTGCGTCCCATCGCTGTAGGAACCAACGATGGTTCCCGCGGCGTTGATGCCGAGTGCCTGGGTGGATACGACGCTGCCGAGACCAGTGACATCCAGGGAGGTGTAGGTTCCGGTGGTGACGCTGAAGCCATGGAGCGCCAGGGCGTTGTCGAAGTAGTAGCCAACCGTGGTTCCCGCGGCATTGGTGGCCGAACCGTAGGTCTTGCCGCCGGTGGCCGCGTTGGGTTCATCGAAGGGCGTGGCCGTGGCGCCCGTCTGAGTAAATCCATGCACGCCGAAAGCGTTCTGATAATACCCTGTGATCACGCCAGCGTTGTTGATGCCGCTGGCGGTCGTCATCGCCGCGCCGGGTACGTCGACCGGGGTGAATGTGGCACCGGTCAGGCTGAAACCGCTCGAGTTGCCGCCGCTGTCAGTGGAACCGCCGACCACGACGCCCGCGTCGTTGATGCCCATCGCATTGGTGGACACCCCCGCCGGGTCCGAGATCGTGGTGAAGTCCGACGCCGCTCGGGCGGAGTTGGCACCGGCCAGCAGCACCGCGGCCATCGCGGCCGTCAACAGCAAGCCTGATTTCATCGGCCTGATCTCCGCGTTGCTGAGACGCGTCGTAATCCTAGGTGGCCGGTCCTCAAGAACCTGGACACGAACGATTCTGCTGGCCTCGGCGGCACCGACCGGGGGCCAACCGGATCCGGGCTCATCTGCGTTCGTCGCTCCGAGGTTGCATCTTCAAGCCCGCTTCGGTCCTATCAGGAGCAATTGCTGGTTGTGCTCGTGGCGACATTCCGGAACGTGACCATCGTGTCGCCCGACACGTTGAGCGCCGTGGATCCGCCTGGATCATTGGTCTGACGGTGGTGAGTTCCAGATCGTGATGGTAGTCTCAATGGCGAAGAAAGTTTACACGCGAGTATACGTGGCGCAAGGGACGATCACGGGAAAACCGCGAGACGAGATTGCGCCAAGGTAATTTCTCGGCGGCCCGGGAGGGGCCGCCGGGCGGGTCCGAGGCGGGGGCTGCCGTCGCGGCGTGGATCATGCGACTTTCTTGCAACCATAAGAAAATACACGAAAAATGGTGAATTTGAACCGCTCTGGGTGGGCTCTATGGAGCCCGGCGCGGGGGAACAGACGGTGATTGCGAAAGGAAGATGCAACCGTTCCATGATCGAATCACGATGGTCCGGAACGCTGGTCAAGCATGCGCTAGTCCTCACAATATTACCAGGTTTTCATTAATACGAAGCGATACCGCGTTAAGACCTCCCGCCCTGGAACTCCGGTCGGCGTGACCGGACATCGGGACGTCAGTCGCGTCCCCGTCTGCTGGCGGATTCGCCCGCGGCGAGTTCGATGATTTCAGAGGTAATCTCCTCCTGCCGCACGCGCCGTTGGATCGCCCGGAGGGAGCCCAACTGGCGTTCGATCTGTTCGCGCGCCGCTCCCATGGCCTGCATCCGTGCCTCGTTCTCGGCGGCGAACGCATGCAGCGCCGCGTCGCATAACCGCGCGTGGAGATAATCCGCGGTCAGGGCGTTGAGCAGCGCTTCGGGCGCCAGGTTGATCAGCGGCGCGTTATGGGCTGTTTCGCCGGGAAACAGCGCCAGATCAACCGGGAGGAGGCGGGTGCGTCGTACCGGTGAGCCGCTCCCCGGCCGCAATTGGGTGAAAACCGCGTCGAGCCGGTCGATTTCGCCGGCGGCGATGCGCTCGTAAAGGGCGCCGGCGATCAGGTCGGCCAACCTGGGAATGCCCGCCGTGTGCGACGGCATGGCGGTTTGCCAGCCCAGTACGAGGCCGCGCTCGGCGGCGGCCGCGACGCCTCTCGTGCCGATGACGAACAATTCCGCGGTCGAAAGATCGGCCGCGGCCGAGTCGAGCACCCGTTCGCTGAAGGCACCGGCGAATCCCTGTTCGGCGCAGAACAACACGAGCGCGAGGCGGCGTGGCCGCTGCGTTCCGTCCGCCGCGTTGACGGGGACCAGCGCGAGCGCGCGTCCGATGGCGGCCGCGATCGTCGCCGCGTAGCCGTCCACCGCGACCAATTGGCCGCGGGCCTGCTGGACACGCGCGGCGGCGATCCCGCGCATCGCGTTGACCACCGCGCCGAGTTGACGGACGCCTTCAACCCGCGCGCCGATGTCCGCGAGGCGTTCAGTCACGCCGGTGACCGATCGGACGTTCGCGACGAACTCGCGTACGATCGTAGCGTTTCGATCAAGGCCTGCTTGTGCGTCCCGTCCAGCGCGCCGGTCTGCTGGATCAGCCGCACGGTATCGGACGCGCCGCGGTCCAAAGCCTGAGGCAACCCATCGCGGAAGGCGGCGACATCGGTCAGCGGCATTGGATCCAACAGTCCGGCCTGCACCGCGAGCACCAGCGCCACCTCATCGGCCAATCGCATCGGCGCATGTCTGGGCTGGGTCAGGATCGCGCGGATCCGGGCGCCGCGAGTCAGTTGATCGCGCACCCGCGCGTCCGGCATGCCGCCGAAGCGGGTAAACATTTCCAGCTCAAGGAACTGCGCGTAGTCCAGGCGCAACGTCTCCGCCGCCTCGCGCAACGCGCGCGCCTGGGTTTTGCCGCCGACCCGGCTGACGCTGGTGCCGNNGTGATCGAGATCAGGTTCGTCGGGATGTAGGCGCTGAGATTGCCGGCATCGGTCTCGGCGATCGGCAGCGCGGTCAGGGAGCCGCCGCCTTTCTCCGCGGACAGTTTCGCGGCGCGTTCCAGCAGGCGCGCGTGCACGTAGAACACATCGCCGGGGTAAGCCTCGCGGCCCGGCGACTGGCGCGTCAATAACGCGATTTCGCGGTGGGACGCGGCGTGTTTGGTCAGGTCGTCGATCACGACCAAAGCGTGCTGGCCACGGTCGCGAAAATATTCCGCCATCGTGAAGGCCGCGAAGGGCGCGATCCATTGCAGGCCGGGAGAGCCTGCTGCCTCCGCCACCACGACGATGCAGCGATCGATGGCGCCGTTGGTTTGAATCGCGTCGATCGCGCGGCGGACGCTGGAGCTTTTTTGCCCGATGGCCACGTAAACGCAGATGATGTCGCTGGATTTTTGATTGATGATGGTGTCGATGCCGAGCGTCGTCTTGCCGATGGCTCGGTCGCCGATGATCAGTTCCCGTTGGCCGCGGCCAAGCGCGAACAATGTATCGACGACCAGCAAACCGGTCTGAACCGGCTGGATGACCGCGTCGCGATCGATGATGGCGGGCGCCGGCCGCTCGATCGGGTCACTGCTTTCGGCGGCGACCGGACCTTTGCCATCCAGCGGGCGGCCGAGAGGATCGACCACGCGGCCGAGCAACGCGGGACCCACCGGGACCCGCACCACGTCGCCGGTGCCGCGGACAAGATCGTCGGCCTCGACGCCATCGACGTCGTCCAGCAGCACGCAGCCGACGCGGTCGCGCTCCAGCATCTGGGCGTAGCCGAACTGGCCGCGCTGGAACCGCAGCAATTCGTCGAGCCGCGCGTTGGGCAGGCCGGAAATCAGGGTGACGCCGTCGGATACTTCTTCGACGCGGCCGATTTGCTCCGCCCGCGGGCCGAGCGCGGTGGCGGCGACCGCGGCATGGGCGGCGTCGAACCAGGCGTCGCGACTGTCGGACGATGCCGTCATGGCACAACGAACTCCGTCGGCACGGCCAGCGGTGCGGTTTCGCCCAAGATCGCGGTATCGCTTTGGCGCGTGAGGCCCGCCAGGATCTCGGCCAGATCGGCGCGCCAACTGTTGCTCACGAGCAGATGCGCTCCGCGCAGTTCAAGGCCCGCGATCAGGTCCTGATCGGTGTTGAAGGCGAGCGAAACGTCACCGCCTACCGCGGCGCGGATCGCCGCGCTGGCACGCGCCTGTTCCGCCGGATCGAGGGGTACGTCGCTGATCACTTCGAGTGTCGCGCCGCCGCTGGCGATGGCGCGGCGCTCCGGTTCCGGCAAAGCCTCGATCGCGGCGACCAGCCAGGCGAGGAAAGCGTCGCGCACCACGGTTCCGCCAAGCCGTGCCGCCAGGCGTTGGGCGATCGCGATCGCGAGTTGAGCGGATTTTTGGGCGCGGGCCTGCCCGGCCGCCTTCGCTTCCGTTTCGATCGCGGATTTCGCGCTGGTTTCCAGCGCGGCGGCCGCTTTGCCGGCTTCCGCCAAAATCGTGGCGCGCGCGGTTTCGGCGGCGTCATGCGCTTCGGCAAGGATCGCTTCCCGCTCCTTCGCGAAACCGGCACGCGTTTGCTCGATCTTCGCCAAAGCCTCCACCGACTGTGCGCGGGTCGTTGCCGCCTCGGCCAGGGTGCGCGTTGTCGCGTCGCGGCGCTGTTCGATCATCGCCGCCACCGGGCGCCAGAAAAATCGTTGCAACAGCCAGACCAGAATCGCGACGTTGACCGTCTGGAGGCCAAGCGTCCACCAGTCGATCGTCATGGCGTCACTTCAGCAACGGATTGGCGAACAGCAGCAGCAACGCGATCACGAGGCAATAAATCGCCATCGTTTCGATCATCGCCAGGCCGACGAACAAGGTGCGGGAGATCGTGCCCGCCGCCTCCGGTTGCCGCGCGATCGCGTCCATCGCCGCCGCCACCGCGCGCCCTTCGCCAAGCGCCGGGCCGATCGCTCCGAACGAAACCGCGACGGCGGCGGACGCGATGCTGCAGAAGGCTAACCAGTTCATGGCGTCTTTCCTTTTTGAGAGGTCTCGGGCGCGGCCGCGGTTTCGCCGCCGACCGCTCCGGCGATGAAGACCATCGCCAGAATCGCGAAGATGTAAGCCTGCACCGCGCCGGTCAGCAGATCGAGCGCCATCAGCGGGATCGGCACCAGCAATCCCGCGAGCGACAACACGATGCCGATCATGAACACGCCGCTCATGACGTTGCCGAACAGACGCACCAGCAGGGAGAATGTGCGCGTGATGCTCTCGACGAAGTTCAGCGGGATCATGATCGGACTCGGCGTGGCGAAGGTGCGGAGATAACCGCCCACGCCACCGGAGCGGACGCCGAACCAGATCACCGCGAGGAACACCAGCAGCGCCAGAGCCGCGTCGGTTTCCAGATGCGCGGTCGGCGGTTCGACGCCGGGGATCAGCGTGGACCAGTTGGCGGCGAAGATGAAGACGAACAGCGTGCCGATGAAGGCGCGATATGGGCCGGGCTCCGCCTGCATGGTGTCGCGGATCTGGCTATCGACGGTATCGACGACGAGTTCGCACACTTCTTGCGTGGCGGAGGGCTCGTGTGCCAGGCGGCGGGAGACGGCGATGGCGCCGAGGACCAGAACCGCCATGATCGCCCAGGTGACGAGGACGGGCTGGGTGATGGGGATTGGGCCGAGATGGAAGAGGGCGACGCTGGTTAAAGGTGACGTCATGGCGCGGCCGCCCGGACGCCGAGGGTGACCACGAACCGGGCGATGAACACGCCAAGCGCCATCAGCAACAACGGCAGCGCGCCTTGCCAGCTCGCCAGGGTCAGCGCACCCCCCAACAGCGCGACGCGGCCAAGCACCGAAAGGATGGTGATGGCCGGGCTGCCGGCGTTGGCCAGACGGCGGACGTCCCACCACAGCAAGCGGAAATAGGCGATGCCGCAGGCAATTCCGGTAGCGAAATAAAGCGGTAGCGTGTTCATGCGTTTCGCATCCATCGCCAGGCGGACCAGCAGCCGATGATCGCGCCGAGCATCAGCAACGGCGCGGTCCAGAACAGTCCCGATTGAAACACGCGATCCAGCCAACGGCCGGCGAAGATGCCGATCAGCATGGGGGTGACGATGATCCAGCCAAGCACACCGATCTGTCCCAGGCGGCGCGCCACCGACGGCTCGCCTTCCTCGCGGGCGCGACGGACCCGGTCGCCGTGCAAGCGCACACCCTTCACCAGCGGATCCTGTTCCTGGTCCTGCGTGGTCATGCGAAGTCCGCCGTGCCGCGGCCGTTCTGGCGCAAATGGCTGACGATCCGGCGGATCGCGTTTAATTGCAGGCGAATGCTGTCGGTCCGTTCCGCGCGCTCGGTTTCGACATCGGCGCGGAACCGCGCCAGGACGGTTTGGTCGAGGGTTGCGAGGTCGTCTCCGGCGACCGCTTCGCGCGTGGCGATGGCGATCTCCTTGCCGCCGGTGACGGTCATGACGCCGCCGCGCACGGCGCAAAAATGGGGCGATCCGTCATCGCCGCGCCAACTGACGACGCCGATGGTGAGGCTGGTCAGAAAATCAGCGTGTCCGGACATGACGCCGAAGCTTCCGGTGGCGTCGTTGGCGCGCAGCGCACGGATGTCCGGCGTGTCGATAACGACGTCCAGCGGGGTCACGATGCGCAGTCTCATGGCGCCGCACCGGCTTTCGCGGCCGCCTCCCTGGCGCGCGCGTCGTCGAGGGTACCAATCATATACAGCGAACTTTCCGCCCAATCGTCGGTCTCGCCGTCCAGGATGGCGCGAACGCCGGCCAGCGTGTCGGCGCGGCTGACGCTACGCCCAGGAGTGCCGGTAAAGGCCTCGGTGACGACGAAGGGCTGCGACAGAAAACGTTGCAGGCGGCGGGCGCGTTTCACGATCAGGCGGTCGCCGGCGCTGAGTTCCTCGACGCCCAGAAGGGCGATGATGTCCTGGAGGTCCTTGAAGCGGGCGAGCGCCTCTCGGGCGCGTTCGGCGAGGCGGTAATGGTCTTCGCCGACCACGATTGGATCGAGCAGCACGGACGATGACGCGAGCGGGTCGATGGCGGGATAGAACGCCTCCGCCGCCAGGGTGCGGGACAGCATGATGATGCTGTCCATGTGGGCCGAGATGGCGGTCACGGCGGGGTCGGTGAAATCATCGGCGGGGACGTAAACGGCCTGAATGGCGGTGACCGCGGCGCCGGCGACGGAGGCGATACGCTCCTGCAACAAGGCCACTTCGGTCGCCAATGTGGGCTGGTAGCCGACGCGCGACGGCAGGCGGCCGAGCAGGCTGGACAGCTCGGCGCCCGCTTGCACGAAACGGAAGACATTATCCATGAGCAGCAGCACGTTCTGGTGCTTCTGGTCGCGGAAATACTCGGCAACGGTCAGCGCGGTCAGCGGCACCCGCCAACGGGCGCCCGGCGGCTCATTCATCTGGCCGTAGATCAGCACGGTGCGTGCCAGCACGCCCGAGTCTTTCATGTCCATCAGCAATTCGTGGCCCTCGCGGGAGCGTTCGCCGACACCGGCGAAGACCGAAATGCCCTGATATTTCTCGACCATGGCGTGGATCAGTTCCATCACCAGAACGGTTTTGCCCACCCCGGCGCCCCCGAACATCGCCGCCTTCCCGCCCTGGGCGAGCGGCGCGAGCAGGTCGATCACCTTGATGCCGGTTTCGAACACTTCGGTCGCGGAGGTTTCATCTTTCAACGACGGCGGCGCGGCGTGGATCCCGCGTCGCGGCGTGTCGTCCGGCAGCGCGGCACCCAGATCGCGCACCGTGCCGACGACGTCGAGCAACCGGCCGAGCACGGCATCGCCGACCGGGACCTCGATCGCCTTGCCCGTGGCGTTTACTTTGGTGCCGCGAGACAGACCCGAGGTCGCCTGCAAGGCGATCCCGCGCACCGTGTTGGCATCGACGTGACTGTGCACCTCCAGCATCAGGGGTTCGGGCCGGTCCCAGGCGACGATCAGCGCGGTATCGATCGGCGGCAAGGTCCCGTCATCGAAACGAACTTCCACGACGGCGCCGCGCACCGAGATGATGGTGCCTATGGACATGACGGGTTTCATGGCGAACGGGTCACGTACTTACCAAACCGCGTAGTGTTCCAGGATGCGCAGGTAATTGGCCCGCGTGTATGCGTCGCGGTCACGGCTGCGGCGCCAACTCATCATGCCGCGCATGTCATCGACCGAGGCGATGTCGCGCACCTCCATCCAGCGACGCAGTCCGCCGGCCAGCGCCGCCATGTAGTTGATGTCGTGGCGTAACAGCGCCGATGTGGTCATCACCACGTCGGCGCCCGCCAGCAAATATTTCACCACGCCGGTCACATCGGCGACACCGCCGGAGGCCGCGAGCGACGCGGGCACACGTCCGGCCAGCAATGCGATCCACAGCATCGGCACCCGCATTTCTTCCGCGTCGCTCAGCTCAAGCCGGTCGGTCAAGGTCATCCGAGCCAGATCGATGTCGGGCTCCAGCAGGCGATTGAACAGCACCAGGCCGGACGCGCCCTGACGCGCGAGCAGCGCGGCGAAGTGACCGAGTGAGCTCAGGAAAGGCGTAAGCTTGACCGAGACCGGCAAGGCGACCGAGGCACAGACGGCATGCACGATTTCCGTGAAGCGGGTTTCGACGTCGGCGCTGGATTCCAGAAGATCGGTCGGGACGTGATACAGGTTCAACTCCAAAGCCGACGCTCCGGCCTGCTGGATCAACCGCGCGTGATCGGTCCAACCGGCCAGCGACGAACCGTTCAGGCTGGCGATGACCGGGATGGCGACAGCCTCTCGCGCGCGGCGCACGAGATCGAGATAGTGGTCGGGACCGACGCCGTACGGACCGGTAACCGCGTTGGGAAAATACGACCCGGCTTCGGGCGAACTGTCCGCGTAAGCATCGATACGGGACGACAACGTATCCGCCGCGGCCTCGATCTGTTCCTGAAACAACGACGGCAACACGATCGCGGCGGCGCCCGCGTCCTCCAATCGGCGCAGATTGTCCAGCTTTCCGGTCAAAGGCGAGGCCGACGCGATCAGCGGGTTCTTCAACGCCAGTCCCAGATATTTGGTTTCCAGCGACATTGTTGTTGCCTCGCGTTATTGGCCACGCCGCTTTGTCGCGTCGTCGGCCCGTGCGTCCGGATGGAACCGGCTGCCATCGCGGCTGGCGAGTTCCTCATATTGCCGGTATTTTTCGGTGACCGCGGCCTGCGCCATGGTCAGCAGTTCGTCCGCCTCCTCCGGCCGCGTATTGGCCAGGGAGCTGTAGCGGAGTTCGTTGTAAGCGTAACTCTTCAGTGGCACGCGCGGCCGCGGCGAATCGAGCCGGAAGGGATTTTCATCCACCGTGCTCATCATCGGATTGAACCGGAACAGCGGCCAATAACCGCTGGCGGCCGCGAGGTTTTGCTGGCGCATGCCGAACCGCATGTCAATGCCGTGCGCGATGCACTGGCTATAGGCGA
>PLSZ01000316.1 GCA_003164305.1 Acetobacteraceae bacterium | reverse complement strand
TCCAGGAGCAGGCGATGCAGGTCGCCATCGTTTGCGCCGGCTTCACACCCGGGGAGGCCGATCAACTGCGCCGCAGCATGGCGACCTTCAAATTCACCGGCGGCGTCAGCCATTTTCGCGACAAGATGATCAACGGCATGGTCGAACGCAATTACACGCGCGAATTCGCCGAACAAACCTTCTCCCGCATCGAGGGCTTCGGCAGCTATGGCTTTCCGGAGAGCCACGCGGCCAGTTTCGCGTTGATCGCCTATGCCTCGGCCTGGTTGAAATGTCATCATCCGGACGTGTTTTGCGCCGCGCTGCTGAACGCGCAGCCGATGGGGTTTTACGCGCCGGCGCAGATCGTGCGTGACGCGGAAAATCACGGTGTGGTAATCAGGCCGGTCTGTATCAACGCCTCCTCATGGGATTGCACACTTGAACCCCTTGGGGAACACAACGCGGTCCGTCTCGGTTTCCGCATGGTGAAAGGCCTCGCCAGCGACCACGCGGACGCCATCATCGCCGCCCGCGGCACGCCGTACCGGTCCATTCCGGATCTGCATCGTCGTGCCCATGTGCCGGTGGCGGCGCTGGAACGCCTGGCCGAGGCTGACTCGTTTCTCGCCCTGAATCTGGAACGGCGTCAGGCGGTCTGGGCTATTCGCGGCCTGTCCGACAACCGGCTGCCGTTGTTCGATCACGCCGACGACGAAGCGAACGAACCGGCGGTCGACCTCCCCGCGATGACCAAAGGCCGCCAGGTGGTGGAGGACTATCGCTCGGTCGGCCTCAGCCTACGCGATCACCCGGTGTCGTTCCTGCGCGCCACGCTGGAGCAGCGCCGGATCGTTCGCTGCGCCGATCTGGCCCAACGGCGCGACGGCTCACGCCTGACGGTGGCCGGGATCGTATTGGTCCGGCAACGGCCGGGCAGCGCGCGCGGCGTGTTGTTCGTGACGATCGAGGATGAAACCGGTCACGCCAACCTGATCATCTGGCCGTCGGTGTTCGAGCGGCAACGGCGGGTGTTGCTGTCCGCGACGATGCTCGCCTGCCGCGGCAAATTGCAGAAGGAAAGCGGCGTCATTCACGTGATCGCGGACGAGATCACCGATTTGTCGGCGATGCTGCGCAGCGTGGGCGACGAAACCCGCGTCATGCGCGTGCCGACCCGCGATTTCCGATGAATCGCCCCTTACACCAACCGGCGTTGACATCGACCCTTGGTCGTGACACCCCTGTATCGTCATCCTCGGGCTCCCGAACGTCATCCTCGGGCTCGACCCGAGGATCGGCCTGCACGGAACTCGAGCCCAGCCTGAGAGCACGGGGTCCGCATCGCGCGATGCCAGGGTCAGGCCCTGGCATGACGGATCGGTGGCCGGCACGTCATTTCTTTCGCCGGTCGGTATTATTCCGCCGGCACCGCGGCAAACTGGGCCATGACCTCATCTGCCGGACCGTCCGCCTTGATGCGGCCTTTCTCGAGCCACATCACCCGCGTGCACCATTCCCGGACGATCGCGTCGTTGTGCGTCGACAGCACCAGGATATCGGCGGATCGCACCATTTCTTCCAGCCGCAGCCTCGCCTTTTCCATGAAGCCCGCGTCGCCGGCGAGGAACCATTCGTCCATCAGCAGGATCCGCGGCCGCATCGCGGTGGCCAGGGCAAAGCCCAACCGCACGGACATGCCGGCGGAGTAGATGCGCATGGGGAGGTCGATGAAATCGGACAATTCGGAGAACTCGATGACGTCCTCTTCCAGGCGGGACAGCATCGGCCGCGGCAGACCGTTATAAAGCCCGCGCAGCATGATGTTTTCCCGCCCGGTCAGGTCGGGGTTCATGCCCAGACTGGGGTCGAGCAAGGCGTTCAGCGTGCCTCGGAGACGAACACGGCCGGTCACCGGCTCATAAATTCCGGCCAGCACGCGCAGCAACGTGGTCTTGCCCGCGCCGTTGGAGCCCACCAGGCCGAGCCGCTCGCCGCTTTTCAGGCTGAAATTGATATCGCTCAACGCGCGCACGACGACGCGGTGCTGCTGGTCCTCGGCCAGCCGGCCCGATGCGGCGGCGACCAGCAGTTTCTTCAGGCTGCGGGAGTTGCCGTGATACAGCGGAAACAGCACCGAGACGTCGATGGCGTCGATCGACGCGTCAAAACTCATGATTAAACCCGATGCGCATGCGCTAAATCCAGAACGCGATCCGCCCGCGGGCGCGAATGAAAAACGCCCAGGAGAAGGCGCACAGAATCGCGCTGTAGAGCAACGCGCCGACCCAGACCAGCGGCGATGGAGCGACACCCAGTATCGGCGAGCGCAGGATTTCCAGCATGTCGTAAAACGGGTTGAACGGCAGCCAGACCGCGTGGACGCCCAGTTGCTCGGGCTTCCAGATGACGGGGGAGACGAAGAAGGCGATTTGCATGATGCTGTTGACGATCGGCAGAATGTCGCGGAATCGCGCGCAGATTCCGCCCAGAAGCAGCGACAGCGCCAGGGCATCGACGATCCACAGCGGGATGGCGGGGATCGCGAGCAGCGCGGTGGCTCCCGGCCAGATCCGCAGCACCGCGAAGACCACCACGATCACGCAAACATTGTGCAGCAGCACCAGCACGTTGCGCACCAGCGTCCGCATGCCGAAGACGAAGAACGGCATGCGGATGGAGCGGATGATCGGCTCCGACTCGGTGAAGACCGAGCACGACTCGCTCACCAGCGAGGCCAGGAACCCCCACAGCACCTGCGACAGCACCAGGAACGGCAGGTAATCGCGCAACGACATGTGGAACAGCGCGGAGTACAGGAACCCGAGCGCGCCCACCATCACGCCGGTGGAGATGGTCAGCCAGAACGGCCCCAGCATCGACCCGCGATAGCGCAGCCGGATGTCCAGCCACCCCAACGACCAGGCGAGCCGCCACAGGCGCGCGCCGGCCAGCAGATCGTTGACCGCGAACCGATGGCGAACCGGGGTCGACATACCCGAGTAGAGCTCGAGAATCGTGTCCTGTTCCGCGTCTGAAACCTGGAGTGTCATATGCGGCTGGCCAGTACTCCATCCCTCCACGGCGGGCAACAGAGCCTCGGGCGGGGCATGGTCGGAGGCCTGCCCGAGCACTTTTTCGTCATCCGACCAATCACTTTTTAACCTTCGCGGGGTATTTTGAATTGCTTCCTGGCAAAAATCGCCCGGAACGGGGGTTGGCGAAACCGCCAGGATCGTGTTCAAGGGAAACAGACGAGGCAAACACTCGTACGGGGGCTAACACAATCTTGCCATAAAGGTCGGTGTGTTATAAGGCGTTACAGACGATAGCTCATCGCCCATCTTAAGCGGCCGCAACGGGGGGATCCGCCAGGTCGTCGTGCACACGGTCCTTTGGCCTGGCCAAACAGGAGTTCGCAGCGGATGAGACGACCGGATTGGCGTTCTGCCATGTTCACCGCCGCCACCGGGGCCATGGGCCTCGCGTTGCTGGCGGGATGCGCGACACAATTGCCCGGCCTCAGCGCCAGCGACCAAACCGCCCGTTATCTACAGAACGCGCGCGGCCGTTACGTGATCCCGGGTCCGCCGAGCGATCCATGGGGCCCGTACATCCACGAGGCGTCCGCCCGATTCGACATTCCCGAGCCCTGGATTCGCGCCCTGATGCGCCAGGAGTCGGGCGGCAGTCTTTACCGCAACGGCCGGCTGATCACCTCCTCCGCCGGGGCGATGGGCCTGATGCAGGTGATGCCCGCCACGTACGCGGAGCTGCGGGCGCGGCACAATCTGGGACCCGATCCGTTCGACCCGCACGACAACGTCATGGCCGGCGTCGGGTACATGCGGGAAATGTATGACATCTACGGCAACCCCGGGTTCCTCGCGGCGTACAACGCCGGACCCAATAGATTGGACGATTACCTCGCGAATCAACGGGCGCTGCCGGATGAAACCCGGCATTATGTGGCGGTGATCGGTCCCGCTCTGCGCACCGCCGCCCCGCGGGTTCGTTCCCCGGCCGAGCAATACGCGATGAACCAGTTGCCGCTGTATATCCCGCCGGGACCGCGGTTCGGCTATGGCGCGCAGTTGCCGACGATGCAGGTCGCCTCGGCCGCGCCGGCCTATCGGGCGCCCGCCTGGCAGGCGCCGGTGTTCACGGCGGCGGCGCAACCGACCTATAGCTATACCCCGCCGGCGCAACCACGCGCGACGGTTGCCTGGTCGGCGCCGGCTCAGCCCGTCTACACGCCGCCCCCCGCTCCAGCGGCACCACCGCGTGCCGTCGCATGGGCGGAGCCACCGCGCCCGGCCTACACCCCGCCAGCCCAGGCCTACGCGCCGCCGCCGCGGCAGACCGTGGTTGCGCGCGAGGATGACGAAGACGAGACCCCAACTCGCCGGCCTCGGTCGCATGAGACCGGCCGGCTGGCCATGGCGAGCCAGCCCGCGCAACGTGGCGGCCTGCATCTGATCACCAGCGCCATGGCGGCCGAGGTCTACACGGTGCGGCACGGCAAGAAGATCTATTCGATCCCGGTCAGCTACACCAAACCGAGCCACCCGCACGAGACGGGGGGCGCCACCTGGAAGCTGCACGCCACCGGCCCGCAGCAGGCACCGCCGGGGTGCCACAAGAACGTTCATGGCAAGACGGTCTGCGGCCCCGAGCGCCTCTGACCCTCTCCGCCTGATCCCCATCGCGAGGCCGGTTTCCACAGGGGGGCCGGCCTTGTTGATTCAGACCCATGAAATCGAATTCTGACCGGTCGCCGGATCCTCTCTTCGTTATGCCCGGGCCTGACCGGGTCATGACGGGGAGAAGCCATGAGCCACGACTTTCGGCCACCGGTATCAGACCCAGCCGGTCAATCCAGCCCAGGTGACGGCGAGGCGATCGGCGAGGCCGCGCGGGAGGGGTTGGGCGTCCGGCCGGCGCCGCAAATCCCGCCGCGCCAGCACTGCCGGCAGCGCCGCCGCCACCAACGCCCTTGGCTGCGACCCGGACGGGGATTGGGCCAGAAACCGAAGCCCTTCCGCCGCCAACCGGTCCAGCACCGTTCCGACCGCAAGCGAGTTTGGCGCGGCGATCGCCTCGTGCGACGAAATCCCCGCGTCAGCCAGCACATCGTCCGGCAACAGACACCGGCCTCGGCGCGCCAGCACCTGGTTCCACCGGATCACCCGCGCCGCGCCAAACGCCGCCCCGGCGTAGCGCAACCGCTCCGGCTCCGGCGCGCCCAGTACCCGGCCCGCCGCCACCGCGATGCCGCCCGCCCCGGCGAGCAGCCACGCCCGCCATTCCGCCAGCGTCTCGATGCTCGGCTCCGTCTCGATCTCATACGCGTCGATGATCGGCAGCAACGCCTCCGGCGCCAGCCGCCCCTGATCGAGCAACGCCGCCAGCGGCGCGGCCACCTCATGCCGCCGCCGCGCGCCCTCCACCACCTCCCGCCACCAATGCAGCCGGATCAGCGCCAGATGCGGCTCCGACGTCACCTCCCGCGCGCGGGCGAGTTCATGATCGAACGCGTACAGCGTCAGCAGCGCGTCCCGATGCTGGGGCGGCGCGAACAGCGCGGTCAGGAACCGGTCCGGATCGTGCCGCCGCACCAGCGCCGTGATCGCGTCCGTAACGAAACCCGCCCCCGCGGCAACCTCCGTCATGACAACCGCGTCCGGCGCGGGAACAACCCCTGGCAACATCGCATTCCCCGGAGGTGGCGCCAAACGCGAAGTCATGCAAGGTTGACCCCGCGCGAGGCGGCCCATAAACGCCACCCCGTCACCCAAACCGCGAACTCCGGAGGATCCAATGGCTTTCGAACTGCCAACCCTGCCCTATTCCACATCCGCTCTGGCCGCCAACAGTATGTGCCAGGAAACGCTCGAGCTGCATCACGGCAAGCACCATCAGGCCTACGTCACCGCGCTGAACGGCTTCGTGGAGAAAGACCCGGCGCTACAGGGCAAATCGCTCGACGAGATCGTGAAATCCACCGCCGCCGCTGGTGGCCCGGTGTTCAACAATGCCGGCCAGCATTGGAATCACACCATTTTCTGGGAATGCATGAGCCCGAAAGGCGGCTCCATCCCGCCGAAGCTGCAGGCCAAGATCGACAGCGATCTGGGCGGCACGGCGAAGTTCAAGGACGACTTCAAAGCCGCCGGCGTCTCCCAGTTCGGCTCCGGCTGGGCCTGGCTGGTGCTGGCGCCCGACGGCAAGCTGAAAGTGACGAAAACCCCGAACGGCTCCAACCCCCTGGCGACCGGCGAGGGCAAGGTGCTTCTGGGCTGCGACGTGTGGGAGCACGCCTATTATCTCGACTTCCGCAATGTCCGCCCGAACTACCTGCAAAACTGGCTGGATAAGCTGGCGAACTACGAATACGCCGAGGCACAGCTTTAAGGCGTTCGGTAGTGCGTCGGGAGACCGGCAAG
>PLSZ01000498.1 GCA_003164305.1 Acetobacteraceae bacterium | reverse complement strand
TTGACGACGATCTTGACTTTTACGTCGAAAATCGCCACAAACAGTAGCAGGAGGATGAGAGTGTTCATGATCTCTACCTCCGACTGATTAGCCGGCGGGCCAATCCCGCCGGCTATTTCATTTTCCGCCCAATGTGTGAACGAACCGTTGACCCATCCGGGCGCCGGGCCATCCCATGACCAGCCGCCTGACCACCACCATCGGTGCCCTGACCCTGCCCAACCCGGTCATCTGCGGCTCCGGCGAACCCGTGATGACCGAGGCCGGGATCCGCGCCGCTCTGGCCGCCGGCGCGGCCGGAGTCATCGCCAAATCGGTCAACGAACGGCCGGAAGCCGGGCGGCAACTCGCTCTGGCGGACTACATCGCGCTGGACATCGGCGGCGGGCGTTCGCTGTTCAACCGCTCCGGCCTGACGCCACGCGACACACACGAGTGGTTCGCCGCCATCGCCGCGATCGACCGGGAGGCGGCGGCGACCGGCCGGTTCGTCGCCGCCAGTATCGTGCTCGCCGGGGCCGAGGGCGCCGTCTCCATCGCCGCCATGGCACGCGCCGCCGGCCTGCGTGTGTTCGAACTCAACGCCGGAGCGCCGCACGCCTCCGAGGCGTCTCCCGGCGCGATCGCCCAGGAGACCGATCCGGCGCGGCTGCGGGATCTGGTGGCGGCGGTGCGGCGGGCGACCGAGGGCATGGCGTTGTGGGTCAAGCTCACCGGCCTGTCGTCGAACCTGCCGGCTTTGGCCCTGGCGGCGAAGGAGGGCGGCGCGGACTCGGTCTGCATGATGGGGCGTTTCATGGCGATGATCCCCGACCTGGACACCTTCGCCCCCATCCTCGGCACATCCGCCGCGTACGGCGGAGCCTGGGCGTTACCGATCGTCTGCCGCTTCCTGGCGCTCAGCCGCCGCGCCGTCGGCCCGGAGTTCCCGCTGATGGGCACCAACGGCGTGCGCAGCGGGGACGACGCGGCGCGCATGGCCCTGTCCGGCGCCTCGGCGATCGAGGCGTTGTCGATCGTCATGCACGAAGGGTTCGGCGCCATCACCCGCATCATCGCGGAACTGGACGCGTTCCTGGCGGCGCGCGGGTTGCCGTTCGCCGCGCTGATCGGACAGACAGCGGATCGGCTGGAAGGCTACGGCGCCCAGACGCCCGACCCGGACCGCTGGCGCCGCTTCGTGCCGCCGGAGACGCTGGAGTAGCGGTCCCGATCTACCGCCGCTTCGGCGGCGCCGCGGCCCGTGCCGCCGTCACCGGGCACATGCTCATGCCGACCGGCGCCAGGTCCTTCGTCGCCACGTAGGAGGCAAGTTCATCCATCGAGCGCAGCGCGTTCATTTCCGGGATGATCTGGCCGTTGCGGCCGCAGTACTCGGTCCCCTGCGCGTTGGCTTGCTGCGACAGCACGTTCACCAGCTCGGTGGTGAAGCCGTCCTTGCGGCCCTGTCCCGCGCCGCCATACAGCCGGCGGAAGTAGCTCAGCACCTCGCGTTCGTTGGCCTGTAGCGTGGGTTGAAAGCGCTTGATGAAATTGACGTTATACTCGTTCTCGCGTTTGCACTTGATGATCAGGACGGTCATCACCTCGCGCAGCGCCAGGATCTCGTAGGCCGATTGATCCGCCACCGAGGAACACGCCGGCGCCGCGTCGACCGGGACAACGGCGGCGGCCAGGGCGGAACTGACGAGCGTGGCGAGAAACAGCAAAGGCTTACGCATAAGGAATCCTCTCATTGGGCGGGGGACCGATAGCGCATGGCGTCGTAGGTCGGGAAGAGGGCGCGGGTGTCAGGGCGGCCAGAACGGGCCGAGGCGTTCGATGAGTTCCGAGTGGCGAGTCAACAGTTCCTCGGCCTCCCGCCATATCTTCTGCGTGTCGATTTCGGCGCGCGGCCCTGGATGCCCCGGTCCGGCCTGTCGAGGTGTGGGAACCATCGCGCCGCGATCGGCACATACGCCAGTCGTCGTACGTCAAGCATGAAGGCGCGGGCCTGGCCGAGCGCCGCGGCCTCCTGGCGGTCAAACCGGAACACGCCACGCGGAAGTGTGATGCCCCCAGGCCAAGGCCGGCTGGTGGTATAAGCGGCGACGATCGAACCAGACGAAGTCGCGGTCGCGTCGTAAACGAGCAATGCATATGCGAGATGCCGAGGGCCCGGCCGGGCTGGATTCTCATGCTCCGGGAACGCACACCAGATGAAGTCCCCCGCACGATAGGGGGACGCGGTCAACCTTGGCGGGCGAAGCGAAGGACCGCCGCCGACAGCCGGCAGCGTGCTTCGTAATCCTCATCGGTGTCATCGTCCTCGCGGGACACGACAGGCTCCTGGTCCAGCAATCCCGGTGCGACCGCGATGTGCGGGGGCGTGCCTGCCGGTGCAAGTTCGGAGTGGCGCCGGCTTTGGCTCTTCGGGCGAGTGATGGTGCTCATCCGGCCAAAATCGGGCGACGGGCCGGATTTTGCAAGCAATAACGCTTCCCTGGGCGATTGATTATTCCGGCGCCTTGGCCCCACTGTATCGCCGGGTGGAGCGGGAATCGCGCGCGAACATGGCCGGTGCCGGACGTCCGCCCGGAGCGTCACACAATCAGGGTCAAACCGTGTTTGAACAAGCCTTCAAGAACATCGACGACGCGCTTCGCAAAGAGGCGGGATGCACGACGGAACTGGACTATACCGAGCAGACCTCGTGGCTGCTGTTCCTGAAATACCTGGACGGGCTGGAGCAGGATAAGGCGACCGAGGCGGCGCTGGCGGGGAAGCCGTATTCGTTCATCCTCGAGGCGCCGTACCGGTGGGAGAGTTGGGCCGCGCCCAAGGGCCGCGACGGCAAGCTGGATCATAACACGGCGTTGACCGGGGACGATCTGCGGGATTTCGTCAACGGCAAGTTGTTTCCGTATCTGCATGGGTTCACGCAGCGGGCGAGCGGGCCGAACACGATCGAATATAAGATCGGGCAGATTTTCGCCGAGATCAAAAACAAGATCCTCAGCGGGTATAATCTTCGAGACATCATCGAGCATATCGACGAGTTACGGTTTCGCTCGCAGGCCGAAAAGCATGAGTTGTCGGCGCTGTACGAGGAGAAGATCAAGCGCATGGGCANNTGGGCAACGCTGGGCGCAACGGCGGAGAGTATTATACGCCTCGGCCTTTGATCCGCGCGATGGTGAAGGTGGTCGATCCCCGGATCGGGGAGCGGGTTTATGATGGCGCGTGCGGCTCGGCGGGTTTTTTGTGCGAGGCGTTCGATTATATGAAGGCGAAGCCTGGGCTGACGACGAGTGAGTTGACGACGTTGCAAGAGCGAACGTTTTACGGGAAAGAGAAGAAGTCGCTCGCGTATGTGATCGCGATCATGAATATGATTTTGCATGGGATTGATGCGCCGAATATTCTGCACACGAATACGCTGACGGAGAAATTGGCGGATGTGCAGGAGAAGGACCGGTTTGATATCATCCTTGCTAATCCACCGTTTGGCGGGCAAGAGCGCAATGAGGTACAGCAGAACTTTGCAATACGGACCGGAGAGACAGCGTTCTTGTTTCTTCAGCATTTCATCAGGATGCTGAAGCCTGGAGGGC
>PLSZ01000369.1 GCA_003164305.1 Acetobacteraceae bacterium | reverse complement strand
TCCAGACCGATCGGGCCACCGCCAAGGATCAGCAGATGCGTGGGCCGCTCGGTCAGGGCGAACAAATCGGTATTGGTCCAGTACGGCACGGCGGCGAGGCCCGGGATCGGCGGCACGGCGGGCCGGCTGCCGGCCGCGATCACGAACCGCTTCGCCGTCAGGGCGCGGCCGTTGACCGTGATCGAGGCCGGGCTGGTGAAGCGGGCTTCGCCGCGCAGCACGGTGACGCCCAGACCGGCGAACCTGGCTTCGGAGTCGTTGGGCGCGATGGCCGCGATGACGCCATGGACATGGGCGCGAACCGCGTCCCAATCGACCTCGGGGGGAGCGGCGTGCAACCCGAAACGCCCCGCGCCGCGCATCGCATCGGCGGTATGGGCGGCGGCGAGCAAGGCTTTGCTGGGGACGCAGCCATTGTTCAGGCAATCGCCGCCCATGCGATCGCGCTCGACCAGGGCGGTCTTCATGCCGAGTTGCGCCGCGCCGGCCGCGACGGACAATCCGGCGGCACCGGCGCCGATCACCAGGAGATCGAAATCAGGCACCCCGTGCCCGCCATTTCCGCCAGATCAGCGGCGTCAGCGACAACAGCGCCATTGCCAGCAACGGCCCCAGCACGGGCCAGGAGAACACCGCCCCCACATCCGGTCGCGCGCCCGTGGTGAGAACCCCGCCGAGCCCCGAACCGATCGAGGCGAGGACGAACGTTGTCGGCATGATGCCGATCAGCGTCGCGGCGGCGAACGCGCCCAATCGCATGCCGCAGAGGGCGGCGGCGAGGTTGATGAGCCAGAATGGAAACAGCGGGACCAGCCGCAGTGCCAGCAGATAGGAGAAGCCGTCTCGATGCAGTTCGTCTCGCAACTTGCCGAGCGCCGCGCCGCCCCGTCGGGCCAGGGGTTCGGCGAAGGCCGAGCGGGCGATCAGGAACAGCAGGATCGCCCCGATGGTCGCACCGGTGACCGCCAGCGAGCCGCCGGCCAGAGTGCCGAACAGCACTCCGCCGAGCAGGGTCAGCAATCCGGCCTGCGGCAGGGAGAGCGCCACCGAGCCAACGTAAATCGCCACGAACAGGCATGGCGCGAGCAACCGATGCGCTGAGACCCAGCCATTGAGGGTCGCCTGCTCCTGTGCCAGCGCGGACCACGACAGGAAGCGGGTCAGGCCGGAAGCCCAAACGGCGACGATCAGCGCGACGAGGACAATCGGTGCGATCAACCGTCGTGGCATGCGGCGAGAAGTGACCATGATGTCAATTGGGGACCGGATGGCGGGTCGGCATGGTTACGTTCGCCTGGCCCGTTTCGCCAGACGGTTTTTTCACGGATTCATGAAATCATCCGGGTTGAGGCGCGTGGAGCGATCTGAGCCCGGCGCGAAGCGGCGGCCGGACGGGAGCGGCACGGTGCCGATCGATCAGAACAGTTTGTCCTGCTGGCCGTACTGGACCACGATCTCATTGGGATCGGCCAGGTTCAGCAACTCCCGCGCCCTTTGATCGAGCGCGTCCTTGTCGAGGTGCGAGGCGGTCAGGCCGGCGACTTTCCGTTCCCACGACTCGTGTTCGGCCTTGGCCGCCGCGAGGTTGGCTTCCGCCTGCGCCAGTTGCGTTTTGCGACGCTCCCGCATGATCAGCCCATGATCCCCTTGCGTTGCCTGCCAGGCGAAAATACCGGTCAAAGTGAGCAGGAAAGCCGGGACGGCGGCGGATTTCGCCTGCCGGCGGGTCTCACGCCAGAAATTTTTCAGCGATTCGGTGACCATTGTCTCCCCGCGTGAGCGTCGCCATCTGTTATAGCGTGACGACGGGCAAGTGTGAAACAAAATGGCACACAGCAGCCCAGACTTCGCCATGGTTCATGACCAGATCATCTCATAGGCCGGTCAACAATCGAGCCGGCAGGAGGTACTTATGAAAGTTCGTTCCATTCTGTTCGCGGCGTTGGGCGCGGGTCTGCTGCTCAGCGCGTCCGCCCCGGCCTTCGCGCAACGCGGTGGCGGCTGGCATGGCGGCGGTGGTTGGCACGGTGGCGGCTGGCATGGCGGTTGGCACGGTGGCTACGCGGGTTGGCGAGGCGGCTACGGTTGGGGTCCGCGCGTGGTCGTTGGCGGACCGGGATACTACGCGCCGTATTATTACCCGTACTACTATCCGTACTACGCGCCTGGCCTGACGGTGAACATTCCCTGATCGGGACTGTCGCGTGGGGAAGGTCCGGCTGATCGCCTCGTGTCAGCCCGCGGTACGGAACCGCGGTCCTTCACGATTGGCTCGGTCCGGCGCGTGTGACGACGCGTCATGGCCCGGTTTCGCCGCATACGCGTGAAGATAAGCCACCGGGAGGAAAACGTTCGCCTCTTTCCGTCATCCTCGGGTTCGACCCGAGGAGTTCCCGACGCGCCAAGGAAGTCAAAACCCGGACAAGGTGCCTGTGCGAACCGATCCTCGGGTCGAGCCCGAGGATGACGTTCGGCGGAAGGTTGTCGCGTTCGCCGGCCTTATCTTGATGCCCATGGGGTCGAGCCTGGCCATTCCGGGGGCGTTGAGGTGGCGGGACGGGGGCGACTCCTGGCGTTTCGCGCGTCTGGATCGCGCCGGTGTTCCGTTAGCGGCGAAGGATCGTACGCCCGGCGAACCGCGCCGCCGAACCCAACTGTTCCTCGATACGGATCAATTGGTTGTATTTCGAGGTCCGGTCGCTGCGCGCCAGGCTGCCGGTCTTGATCTGTCCGGCGTTGG
>PLSZ01000126.1 GCA_003164305.1 Acetobacteraceae bacterium | reverse complement strand
ACTTTCAGCACCACCTTGCCACCAAGATCGGTCGCGGCCGCCTCGGCTTTCTCGCCATTGGCCACGACGATCTCGCGGGCACCGCGAATGCCGGCACGCGCGAACAACGCCTTGGCCTGCGCTTCGTCGAGTCAGCCGCTGGGAAGCTCGCCCAACACCAGCGCGACGCCATCGTCGGCCAGGACCGGGGGCCGAAACGCAGCGGCCGACATCATCGCCGACAACGCCGAAGCACAACTCTCCGGCTCAGCGAAGGCCGGCACTCCCATTTCGGCCAGCAACGCGGCCGCTTCCGGCGGATGCGGGCTGACATAACTTCGACACGTGCACGGTTTGTGAACCGACGCTAGCCAATGCCCCCGTCAGAGTGGCAGGCCAACGGCTATAACGCCGATCGGAGTTACTAGTCACTTAGCGTAACAATCCAAGTGGGGCACAGCATGGCGCCGGTTCACAGAACGATATTTTACAAAAGTGTGTTTACTTGGGTGTTCGTGGCTCGATGACAACGACCTCGCACGGTTCTACGATTACTGCTCGGCGGTGCTCGACCCCGTGGGGAACGACAATGAACTCACCCTCTTCTACAACCTCGTCGCGGTCACGGAACCTCATCAGTAACCGGCCCTTGTGAACAAAAACTAGCGTGTCGTCGTATAGACTGAAAGTCCAGGCGCTTTCGCCCGTCACCTTAGCAAGCTTGATTTGCATGTCGTTGATCTTATCGAAGACCAGCGGCGTCTGGCAGTCGGATAGCTGACTGAAGGAAGCGGCCAGGTTCTTCTTGCTGAAAGGCGAGAGGTGGTTATTGAGGCGTGCAACGTCGCGGATGATGGCAGCGAGCTGAGTCGGCACTTCGGCATCCTTGGCCGGGTATTTGCCATCAAGGGCAGCGGTTCCGATCGTAAACCCCGCCGCCCCAGCCTCCTTGACGATCGAAATGCGCTCCGGCGTCGCGATGGAGCCCGCGATGTAGACGGGCTTCGACGTGGCTGCGCAGACGGCCTTCATCAGCGCAGGAACGTCCTCGTTTGATCGGTAGGCCAGAAGGTCGAGGCCATGGACCCCGTCGCGGGCCGCCAGCTCCTTCGCACTCGCGACGATCTCGTCGATGCCACCTTCCAAGATGCTGGGGTGCCCAACGATCCGGCCGGGGAATGGGCAGTACTGTATGGATGTTCCGGCGATGATCGGGAGCACGTCGTCAGCCCGCGTGCCGCCTAACAGGACATCGACGCCGATCTTGACCGCAGCCCTTGCCGAGGCGATCTCACTGTTCCGGTCGAGCGAGACGACCTCGAGATATGAAGTTGCACCGCCAGTCTTGATCGCCGCGTTCAAGGCCATCAGCTGCGCAATCGGCAAACCGATATCCTTGAAGCCGATGTGGCGGACGCCGAGACTCAGTGCCGTCTGCAACTGCTCCGACGCGTCCTCGACCGTCCGGTCGTTGCGCGTGAGCATGAAGATGAAACGCAGTCCCATTACGAGGCCTTTCCGGATACAGTCGTTCTGGCCCGAGCGGCGACGAGCCGATGAGCGTATGCCAGCGCGGTTTCCAATGAAGCGGGGTCAGCAATCCCCTGGCCGGCGATATCGAACGCCGTGCCGTGGTCCACGGATGTGCGCAGGATCGGCAAACCCAGCGTCACGCTCACCGTCTTCTCGAAGTCCATCATCTTCGCCGCGATATGCCCTTGATCGTGGTACAGCGACAGCACCGCGTCGTACCGCCCAATTCGTGCGAGGTGAAAAACCGAATCCGCCGGCACCGGCCCGCTGATCTTCAACCCCCGAGCCCTCGCTTCCGCGATCGCCGGCTTGATCCCCTCGATTTCCTCGCGCCCGAACATCCCGTCTTCGCCGCCATGCGGGTTCAGCGCGGCGACCGCCAGATGCGGCTGCTCGTAGCCCAACTGGTGCAGCGCCCTGATGCACTGATCGATCCCCTTGCTCACCCGCGGCACCGTGATCTGCGCGCACGCCTGAGCCAGTGAGACATGCCGCGTCAGGAAGAAAATCTTCAGTCCGACGATGGTGAACATCGTCATTTCTTCGGTGGCGCCAGTATACTCGGCGAACATTTCAGTATGGCCGATGAACGGGATCTTCGCCGCCTTCAGCGACTCCTTGTTGATCGGCGCGGTCACCACGCCGTCCACCCGATGGCTCATCGCCAGATCGATGGACGCCTTGATCGCCGCGAACGCCGCCTCGCCGCCCAGAGGCTGCACCTCCCCCATCCGCAGCACGGCTGGGTCGGCGCTGTCCTGATGCAGCACGTCGATGACGCCCGGCCTGTCCGCGATTTCCTCCGGCCCGCCGATCCGGTGCAATGACGCCGTCAGCCCGCACACCGACAGCGCCTTCTCCAGCACCCGCGCGTCGCCGATGACGAACGACCGCGAGGCGTCCCGCACGTCCGGGGCCAGCAGCGCGCGGACGCAGATTTCCGGGCCGATGCCGGCGGGATCGCCCATGGTCGCGGCCAGGATCGGACGTTGGGTCATGTTGGAGGCTCCTCAAGGGGGGTTATCGCCGTTTTACGCCGCCCGCCGCCCCGAGTGCCAGCCTTATCCCTCGGCCATCGGCGGCACCCGAAGGTGCCAGTCATGCGCCGCCTGATAGGCATAGCCAATCCGCAGCGCCAACGGCTCCTCATACGCCCGGCAGACGATCTGCAGCGACAGCGGCAGGCCGCCCGCGGTGAACCCGTTCGGCACCGCGGCCGCGCACAGATCGTAGAAATTCACCCAGCGCGTGAACACCGCCGGAGTCGTCGCCTGATCGATCGTGGCCACCACCGGCGCCGGCGCCACCATCGTCGGGGTCAGCACCGCGTCCACTCCGGCGATCGCGGCACTGAAGTCCAGCTTCATCCGCTCCCGCTCCGCCAGGCCCGCCAGATAGTCCTTCGATGAGATCGCCGCCCCCGCCCGCACCCGCGGCCGCACGTCCTGATCCAGCGGCGTCGCGTTATCGTCGGCCAGCGCCGCGATCTTCGCGTAGATCTCGGCTGAAATAATCCGCCCGACGATCCCGCCCAGATCGGCGAACCGCGCCGGCAACGTCAGATCGACGATCTCGGCCCCTTGTGACGCCAGGAAATCCACCGAACGGTCATACGCCGCCAGCACCTCGGCATCGACGCCGCTCCTTTCGGACGCCGGCAGGCGGCCGAGGCGCAAGCCCCTCACCCCGCGCCGCAATCCGGCCAGAGGATCGACGTCGCGAACCGCCATCGTATGCGGGTCGAGCGGATCGGCGCCCTGTAGCACGGACAGCAGCAACGCGGCGTCTTCGATATCGCGAGTGATCGGGCCCGGCGTGTCCAGCGTCCCACTCAACGGCAGCACGCCATAGGTGCTGACCCGTCCAATCGTGGTTTTCAGTCCGGTGATCCCGTTCCACGCCGCCGGGATGCGCACCGATCCTCCCGTATCCGTCCCAATGGCCCATGGCGCCAACCGCGCCGCGACCGCGACACCGGACCCCGACGAAGACCCGCCCGGCGCGCGATGCACCGCCGGATCCCACGGGTTCCGCGGCGTGCCGAGATGCTGATTGGTGCCCCAGCCGCCATAGGCGAACTCGACCGTGTGCGTCTTGCCCAGATTGATCATC
>PLSZ01000668.1:266-3277 GCA_003164305.1 Acetobacteraceae bacterium | reverse complement strand
CCGCCCGCGCGCACGCATTTCTGCGCGGTGGTGGCGCGCGTGTACGGCCGCCTCTCCTGGCCCGTGAACACGTTCTTGAATTGCACCATGCCCGCGTTGGTGAACATCAAGGTCGGGTCGTTGCGCGGAACCAGTGGCGAGCTTTCGACCACCTGATGCCCATTACGAGCGAAATAGTCGAGGAACGTGGCGCGGATGTCGTTGCTGCTGGCCATGGGGTGCGGTCGGGTTCCTTTGGGGGCGGCGAAAGGACGGAGATAGCGCGCGGGCGGCCCAGAGTCACGCGGTGCGGTTATGGACGCTGGACATTCAGAACGCGTCGCGTGTATAGTGCTCCGCGATGATCCGCTCGTTCGCCGATCGGGACGCTGAGGCGCTGTTCCATGGCCGCTTCGCGCGCCGGATAGGCTCGGACATTCAGCGTGCCGCTCAGCGCAAGCTGGGGCAATTGCACAACGCCCAGGTTTTGAGCGATCTGGCGGCCCCTCCGGGGAACCGGCTGGAACCGCTGAGGGGCGCTCGAGCGGGTCAACACAGCATTCGGATCAACGACCAGTGGCGCATCTGCTTCGTCTGGACCGACAGCGGCCCGCGTGACGTCGAGATCGTCGATTATCATCGGGGATGACCACCATGCGAGACCTGCCGCCGATCCACCCGGGTGAACAATTACGGGAGGAATTCATGAAACCGCTCGGCCTGACCGCTTACCGGCTGGCCAAGGACCTGAATGTGCCGGTCACCCGGATCCAGGCCATCATCGCCGAGCGCCGCGGCATCACCGGCGACACCGCCCTTCGACTGGGCCGCTATTTCGGCACGACGCCGGAATTCTGGCTGAACATGCAGCGCGACTTCGAGTTGGCACAGGCGGCGGAGACTTTGGGGGAGCGGTTGAACGCGGAGGTGACCCCGCGGGCGGCGTGAGTGGGGGCGGTGAAGATTGGAACTGCCGCCACGTCCCAACTCGCACCAGATTCATGCACCAGAACAACCGTCGCATCTCGAGTCTCCGATTTTGGTGCGTGAATCCTGGTTTATGCAACAAGCGTGGAATTGTCGTAGCATACGAATTCGACCGTGTGGTCGTCGGGGTCTGAGACATAAATCGAACGCCACCCGATCCACGGGTGAACCTGTACATTGGGCTTTAATCCCCGCTCAACGAGGTATGCCAGGACTCTATCGTAATCCTTCAACGAAATTTCGACTGCGAAGTGATGCAACGTTGAACGCTCTTGATCGGCGCCAATCCATGTCTTGCCTTCTCGATTCGAGTGCCATGAGTCGCTGAACAACCCGATGATCTGGGTATGACCTTCGACTCCGTCGGCAACGCGCATGAAGGCAATAGCGTCCTGAATCACTCGAATAAGCGGAAACCCAAGCACATCTCTGTAAAACGCGATGGAGCTCTTAAGATCGGCGACCCGCACGACCACCTCGCCAACCCCCAGCGGTCTGATCGGACTCACGGCATTCTCGGTCATTGCGTTTCCCCACTCTGCATAGCAGAAACGTCATACTTGAACGACCCGCGGTCAAGTCTGACTGGTGGTCCATCCTTGACCTTTCGGAATAGTCCAAGCCGCGTTGTTCGACGCCCGCGACACCAGGCAATTGGGCGGCCATTTTTCACGGTTTTAGTCGTCACGCATTTCTTGATTCGCGCACCACGATCTACCGGCCCAACCGGGCAAACCCCTTTGATCACCTGTCCGCCGCGGGACCGCTCCCACCCTGGTCCGCCAGTTAAACCACCCCCGAGGAGGACCTTCCCGGTAATCCGGGAGCGCGACGCCAACCCTTGACTCCCCGACGCGCCCACCGCCACGGTCCCCGTAACGACAAAAACGGGAGGAACCAAAATGCCGCGCAAAACACTAACGAGACGCCGCGTCGTGACCACGGCCGCCGGCCTCACCGCCGCCACGATTCTCCGCTGGCCGGCCAACGCCGCCGAATTCTCCTACAAACTGGGCGGGTCCTCGCCGATGGAGCATCCGGCGATGGCGCACGCGCAAATCGCCGCCGACAGAATCAAACAGGAGACCAACGGGCGCCTGGAAATCACCATGTATCCCAGCAGCCAGTTGGGCGGCGACACGGCGATGATCTCGCAGGCGATCTCGGGCGCTTTGCAAATGTATATCCTGCCGATCGATCTGCTGGCGCCGCGCAATCCGGCCTGCGGCATCACCGGCGTTGGTTTCGCATTTCCCGATTACGATCACGTCTGGCCGGCGATGGACGGCGATCTTGGCAGGTTTCTGCGCGACATCGCGGAAAAGATCGGACTGTATTGCCTGGACAAGGGCTGGGACCACGGGTTTCGTCAGGTCACGTCTCGTAACAAGCCGATCACCGGGCCGGACGATCTGCGCGGCTTCAAGATCCGCCTGCCGGTCGCGCCGTTCCTGGTGTCGCTGTTCCGTCACCTCGGCGCCGCGCCGACGACGCTCAATTTCAATGAGGTCTACAGCGCGTTGCAGACCGGCATCGTTGACGGGCAGGAAAATCCGCTGGTCCTGATCGATACCGCCAAGCTGTACGAGGTGCAGAAATATTGCAGTCTCACCAACCACGTCTGGGCTGGTTTCCATACGTCTTTCAACGTCGCCGCCTGGAAGAAACTGCCCCCCGACGTGCAGGAAATCGTGCATCGCGAGTTCAGCGCCGAGGCATTGGCGGAACGTCAGGACTTCGTCGCCATGACGGATTCGGAACGGAAAAATCTGACCGATAAAGGCCTGACATTCAACGCCCCCGATGTCCAACCGTTTCGCGCGGCGCTGGCGAAATNNCGCGACGAGGCGTGGAACCTGCTGGAGAAATACGTCGGCACACTGGGGTGACGCCCGGTTGCTCGCCGTGGGGTGGACGTTCTACGGAACGCCGCTCTGTTCAAAGGATCGCGCCCCACCATGACCCATCCGACGCTCGACCGCGCCCGCGCCGCTCAGGCCGAACTCACCGCCATCCGCCACGACATCCACGCCCACCCGGAACTC
>PLSZ01000668.1:0-169 GCA_003164305.1 Acetobacteraceae bacterium | reverse complement strand
TGGACGCGTTGCCCATTCAGGAGGCGACAGGCCAGCCGCATGCCAGCCGGACGCCGGGACTGATGCACGCGTGCGGCCATGACGGGCACACGACGATGCTTCTGGGCGCCGCGAAACTGCTGGCGGAAACACGCGCGTTCAATGGCACCGTCAACTTCATCTTCCAGCC
>PLSZ01000629.1 GCA_003164305.1 Acetobacteraceae bacterium | reverse complement strand
TGCAGGACGGCGAGGAAATCTACACCGACGATCTCGCCCGCGTGAAAGTGCGCTTTTACTGGGACTGGCGCAACGAAGCCAGCGGCAACGCCTCCATCTGGGCTCGCGTCATCCAGCCCTGGGCCGGCAAGGGCTGGGGCGCCCAGTTCATCCCGCGGGTCGGCACCGAGGTCGCGGTGGCCTTCGTCGATGGCGATCCGGACCGGCCGATCGTCATCGGCGGCCTGTACAACGGCGTCTCGACGCCGATCTACGCGGTCGCCGACAAGACCAAGTCCGGCTTCCGCACGCGGTCCAGCCTGAAGGGCGACACCAGCAAGTTCAACGAACTGACCTTCGACGACAAGTCCGGCAGCGAACTGATCTTCATCCACGCCGAAAAGGACCTGACCACCGAGGTCGAGCACGACGAATCGCTGACCGTCGATAACTGCCGGATGGTGCTGGTCAAGGTCGATGAAACGATCCAGGTGAAGGGCAAGCAGACCATCACGATCACCAAGGATCATACGTTCGAGGTGACGGACGGCGATTACAAATCGACCATCGACAAGGGCAAAAGCACAGTCACCGTTTCGACCGGCGATCACTCTTTGACGGTGTCGAAAGGCAACAGCCTGTACGAGGTGTCCAAGGGCAACCACGACCTGAAGATCGACACCGGCAACGACACGACGACTGTCAGCAAGGGCAACCAGACGACCACGGTCTCTCTGGGCAACATCAAGGTAGACGCGAGCGCGGGAGCCATCAGCATCACGGCGGCGCAGGCGATCAACATCGAATCGAAGCTTTCGATCAACCTCAAGGTCGGCCAGAGCACGCTGACGCTCGACAACACGGGCGTGACGATCAAAGGCATGATGATCGCGGTCGCCGGCCAGGTTTCGACCGACATCAAAGGCCTGATGACATCGCTCAAGGGAGAGGCCATGCTGACGCTCAAGGGCGCGATCACGATGATCAACTGACATGGCCGGCACACTGTCAAAACTCACCGGGGTGGATCTCGCGACGGTCGTCGATCGCGCGATCCTTTCGCCGGAAGCTCTGGAGCCACTGCGCGGTTGCGTGGAAATCGGAGAGGTGCTCGCCCGGCTGGAAGCCGCCGGCCTGACCGCGGAAGCGGTGCGCGTGATGGCGCATGCGCTGCCGAAGCGCGAGGGGGTCTGGTGGGCCTGCATGTGCGCGGCCAACACCGCGCCGCCCGATCTGAAGGAGCCCGACCGTCTGGCGCGCGAACTGGCCGAGCAGTGGGTGCGCCAGCAGAAGGACGAGCAGCGCCGCGCCGCCATGCAGCAAGCCGAGGCCAGCGGGTTTCAGTCTCCCGAAGCCTGGGCCGGAGTCGCGGCGTTCTGGAGCGGCGATTCGATGGCGCCGGAAAATCTTCCCCCGGTTCCGCCGCCGCCCAACGCGGCCGGCGCCGCGGTGGCCGGAGCGGTGTCCCTCGCGGCGGTGCGTGGCGATGTGAAAAGACGGCTTGGACGGTTGAAACGCTTTCTCGAAAGTGGTCGTAATATCGCCGCGGGTGGGCCGGGACGGATGCCACCCGAGGAACCATGAGCGGATCCCCCCAGGCGGGACCCTTGGGCCGGACCCCCGGGCGGGACCCCGGGGGGAAGACCTGAACCTGGACATCGACCGAAATCCAGGCGACGACCCTCCTGCTTCGCCAGTGGCGAAATCCAGGGTCCGGACGCCGGGATCGCGGCCAAAAAGGGCTCTGTGCTGGGTGAGGAACCGGATCGTTCACGATAAGAGGCCATGTCCATGCAACTCTCGATGACCGTGCTGCGGTGCCCCGATCAGGTCGCGCCCGAGGCTCGCACGGTGTCCGGAGGCGAATTCCACGTCGGCCGCGGGCCGGACGTCGATTGGGTGCTGCCCGATCCCGACCGGCTGCTGTCCAAGCGGCATTTCGCGGTGGCGTTCCGCGGCGGCGGCTGGCAGGTCGCCGACACCAGCACGAACGGCACCTTTCTGAACACCGAGCCGGACTCGATCGGCCGCGGCGCCGCGCGCACACTGCGGGACGGTGACCGGCTGCGTCTGGGCGCCTATGAAATCGAGATGCGGCTGGTCGATCAGCCGGCGCAACCGGATTACAGCCAGGGCGCTGGCTATCAGAGCGGCTACCAAAGCGCCGGATCGCAAGGCGGCTTCGGCGGACGCTCGGGGCAGAGCCCGTTCGGCGATCCCTTCGGCGAGGACCCGATGGCGCCCGCCGCCCCCGCGCGCCGGCCCTTCGATGAGCCAGCCTATCCCGACCTCGGCATGGCGCCCACCAGCGCGCAACTGCCGCACGACTTCGATCCGTTGGCGCCCGACCGCGACGATGCGTTCGGCGGCGGGTTCCGCGGACCCGTGCAGGCCGATAACCGGTCCTCGATGGAGGACGCGATGATCCCGCCGCCGATCGCCGGCTACAGCGCGCCTCAGGCCGGTGGCATCATTCCCGGGGACGATTTGCTGCCGGACGACTGGGACAAGGACCTGTTGGAAGGCATCGCCCCGCCCGGCGCGGCGCCGATGCAACCCCCGCCGTTCCAGGCCACACCGGTCCAGGCGCCACGCTCCGAGGGCCCGGTGGCACGGACCTCGCCGAGCCCGGCGGCGCCGATTCAGGCACCTGTGGCACCACATGCTCCGCCGCCCTTCGACGAGGCGGCGCCAATGGCCGCCCCGGGGGCAGCGACCCCAGGGGCGGCCGCTTCCCCCGCGTTGGAGGATTTCGACTTCCTGGCCGATCCGCTGGCCCCGGAGGCCCCCTCGCCGGCCGTCCAGTCAGGGGGATTCCAACCAGGGGACGTCCATCCAGTGGCCGCCGTGCCGGGCGAACCGGGAGCCCGCACGCCAACCGCCGATTTCGCGGCACCGCCTCCGATCCCGGCCGCCCAGCCATTGGCCGCCGCGCCGGTTGTGCGCCAGCGTACACCCCGTCCCGCCGCCGCACCGTCCCCTCAGGCGGCCTTCGAGGCCGATCCGTTCAGCGAGCCGGATCAGCCCCCCGCCGCGCCCGCGCCATTCCCCGCGCCGCGAGAGAATTTCGCGGCGCAACCGCATCCTCCCGCCTCGCCATTCCCCGCCTCGACGTTCGATGAACCGGAGGACGGATTCGCCGAGCTCGCTCCGGTCGTCACTCCGCGGCCAGCCGTCAGGCAATCGGCCCCAGCCGAGGCCGCCGTTCCGCCGCCGCCCGCCGCGCTACCAACCGGGGTGGCACAAGCGGAAGCGCCAACGGGAGCGCCAAGGGGCGAAATCGACGGCGGCGCGCTGGCGGCGTTCTTCACGGGCGCGGAGCTCAGCGGCGCCAATCCCGCCGACCCGCTGGCGATGATGACCGGCCTCGGCCAGGCGTTTCGCGCCATGGTCTCCGGCCTGCGCGCCGTGCTGATCGCCCGGGCCACCATCAAAGGCGAGTTCCGTATCGAGCAGACCATGATCCGCGCCCGCGGCAACAACCCGCTGAAGTTCTCCGCCAACGACGACGACGCGCTGACCGCGCTTCTGGGCGTCGGCCGCCGCACCGACATGGCCCCGGCCGAGGCGATCGAGGACTCGTTGCGTGATCTGCGCCTGCACGAACTGGCGACGATGGCCGCCATGCAGGTCGCCGTGCGCGCCATGCTCGACGAACTGAGTCCGGACAAAATTCGCGCCGGCACGGACCAGGGCGGAATGGCGGTGCTGCCCGCGCAACGCAAGGCGCGCGCCTGGGATGCGTTCGAGGCCAAACACGCGGCCGTGGTCCAGGCACTGGTGGATGATTTCGACAGCATCTTCGGCAAATCGTTCGCCCGCGCCTACGAACGTGCCCTGGACGAAATATCGCAAAGGGAACGCCAATGAGGGAACGCCGCAATGGGGGAACGCATATGAACCGCCGTCTGAGTTTGGGACTCGTCAGCCTGCTCGCGTTGACGCAATGCAGTTCGCCGCCGCCGCCGCCGCCGGTGCTCGATCTGACGATCAAGGGCAGTGCCGACCAGAACCCCGATGCCGCGAACCGCGCCTCGCCGGTCGCGGTGCGGGTCTACCAGCTCGCCGGTACCGCGAAATTCGAGCAATCCGACATTTTCGCGCTCAAGGATGCCGAGACGAAGACGCTCGGCACGGAAGCGGCTCCGGGGTCTTCGTCGCAGGAATTCCTGCTGGCGCCGGGCGATACGAAACAGGTGAAGATCGATCTGAAGCCGGGGGTGTCCTCGATCGGCGTCGCGGTGATGTACAGCAACATCGACGCCGCGAAATGGCGCGCCGACGCGCCGGCGCAGCCGCACGGGCTGACCACGCTGACGGCGACGGTTGCCAAACTGTCGGTCACGTTGAAATGACCGTACCGGCCTGTCACGAGAGGCGTGCCACCCACGATCCGTCATGGTCCGGCTCGACCGGACCATCGCCATGAACACACCGGTGAGACCGGGTTTGGAGAGAACGATGGACCGGTCGAGCCCATGACGACGAACGGCCTGGCCTGAACCGCGCACGCGGGACCACACACCAACGGCACGCCAGCCGTTCAAACAACGACACGAAATCGCCAACGACGGGTGGGGAGAATGCCGATATCAACGCGAAATGGTCGCGCCGCGAAATATCGGCAACGAGTGCTGGTCTTTGACCGGATCGTGCGCGATCATGCGTCCGGGCGGTACCCGGGCAGGAGGCAGAACGTTCCATGAGTTGGTCCAACCGCGTCGTCTGGCGGGAAGGCATGTTCCTCCGGACCCAGCATTTTCAACAGCAGGATCGCTGGACCGAAGCGCTCGTCCGCGGCATGACCCGCGCGTTGCGCCCGCATCCCTGGGGCATGATCGACTACGCCCTCGACCGCGACCTTCTGGGCACCGGCCGTTTCGCCCTGGCATCGGCCTCCGGCGTGTTCGAGGACGGCACGCCCTTCATGCTGCCCGGCGAAGCCGACCATCCCGCGCCGATCGACGTGCCCGACAGTGCCCGCAACGCGTTGGTGTATCTCGCGCTGCCGATCCGTCAGGCCGGCGGCGTCGAAGTCTCCGACGACCGCTCCGAAGGCCGTTACGGCGCCCATCCGTTCGAGGCGTACGACACCCAGTCCGCCTCCCCCATTCCCGCCGAACTGCAGGTCGCCCGTCCTCGGCTGCGCTACATGCTCGAAGCCGAGGAACGCACAGGATACCAGTGCATCGGCCTCGCCCGCATCACCGAGGTGACCGCCGACCGCCGCGTCATCCTGGACGATCGCTGGATCCCGCCCGCGCTGATCTGTTCGGCGACTCAACCTTTGGCCGGCCTGCTCGCCGAGCTCGCCGGCATGCTGAACCAGCGCGGTGAGGCGCTGGCCGCCCGCATGACCGCGCCCGGCCAGGCCGGCGTCGCGCAGGTCGCCGATTTCCTGTTGTTGCAATCCATCAACGGCTGGCAAACCGTCGTTTCACACTGGGCTGACGCCGCCTCGATCCATCCGGAAACGCTCTACACCGCGCTGGTGCAAATGGCTGGCGAATTCGCGACGTTTCTGGAAAGCCGCCGGCCCAGTACCTACCCCGCCTACCGGCACGACGACCTGCAACGCAGCTTCGCCCCGGTGCTGGCCGATCTGCGCCGGTCGCTGGCCATGGTCAGCGATCCGAATGCCGTCGAGATCAAGCT